>NZ_JABUYE010000001.1:0-474699 GCF_014897485.1 Brevibacterium sp. FME37 | reverse complement strand
ATTATCGGATGCGAAACTCACATAGTCACCGGACTCCTACTCGGGGACCCAACCACACTCCGACGGTGATGCCCACCCAGCCGATGATGACAGTTGATGAGTTGAACTGAGCTCTGCCCAAAGGCATCACCAGATACTGGATCATTTCAACCAGCAGCGACACAATGTAGGCGCTGAGAGTCAGAGAAATGATGTTCCTCCACTGTGTGAACACACCACTAGCAATCCCGATTGGAGTGAACAGAACGAGATTCATGGACTGCCAATTGATGGTGAGCAGCGCGCTAGGACTGGGGAGCGCCCACGTCCAGACTCGTGTAGTCAACAGGCCTTCTTCCATTTCCAGTGCGTGGCCTGTCGGAGTCAAGGTCGCAGACAGAATTAGCATCAAGCTAGCTAGCCACCAAAACACTATGATCGGTTGTTCCTTTAGCTTTGCTCCGAGACGTTTGGCAAAAAGAGCTGCGATCACTGCCCCTACAACGAAGGCTGGCAGTGCAAACGGTAGGGCGCTGAAGTATCTGGACATTTACAGACCCGTACAGAACGTCGTTCTTGTGTCATAGATCTTGCCCGAAATCGTGTCTTTCATTAGACCCCTAGCGCCAGGGCGCGTCTCGCAGAGACGCCCGCGTCCCGATTTTTGTTGTAGGCGACCTTGTTCTTGGAGACCTTACCTTCAATACAACTTGGGCATTGAGAGTTTCATTCAGATTATCCGACTGCTCATCCCAGTCAGTGGCGCTACCACCGATAGTTCTGCTCTCGTTCGCCCAAGGCCAATCGCCTCGACAACATGACAGTTCGGTCCCAGAACATATACGCTGAACTCATACGCACCTCAGTGCTCACACAGTACTGACTTGGGGTCTCGGCACTGGGATCCCATGATCTCAGCTCGGCCGAAGGAGCACGACTTTGCCATCAGACGAACAGCTGACCGGAACTTGGGTCATCGACCCCGCACATACCCGCCTCGGATTCTCCAGCCGTCACGCGATGGTCTCGCGCATCCGTGGTGCTTTCAACACCGTCGAGGGCAAAGTCGTCGTCGCTGAGGATCTGGCGAATACCGAAGTGACCATCACGATTGATGTTGACAGCGTTGACACACGCACCCCTGATCGCGATGCTCACCTGCGAAGCGCAGACTTCTTCGACGTCGAAAACTATCCGACGATCACATTCAAATCCACCGGCGTCGATGAGGTCGAAGAAGGAAGCTACATCGTCAACGGTGACCTGACGATCCGCGATACCACCCGGCCAGTCTCTGTCCCCCTCGAGCTGCTGGGAATCGACCGCGATCAGAACGGTGCATTGAGGGCAGGCTTCGAAGGCAAACGCCGCATCGATCGTAAGGACTGGGGTGTGACGTGGAATACGACCTTGGATTCTGGCGGTCTGCTCGTCAGTGACAAGATCACTCTCGAATTCGAGCTCTCCCTGATCAAGGAATAGTCGGGCGGACGGATCGTTTTAAGAGGCGGTCAGGGGGCGCTGAGAAGCGCCCCCCTGACCGCCTCTTCGTTGTTTGCCACCGCTTCTTCGTCGCTACGCCGGCCTGAGTTGTTGATTGAGCTTTTGACCTAGTTGCTGACCTAGCGGTTGATCGCCATCTCAACCGCACTGTCATCTTCCCACTCGAAGATTCTCAGCAGGTCCGCCTCCGATACCGATACGCAGCCTGCAGTCTCCTGACTACCCGTGTTGACGTGGAGGAAGATCGCTGAACCCTTGCCTGGCGTGGCGGCGGTGTTGTAGTCAATGACCTGGCCGTAGTCGTACGCGGGGGTCTGGTGCATGGATTCCCCGGAGTATCCGTCGGACTTCTTCTGCATGGTGTTGTAGCCCTTCACCGCGTCTCCATCGACCCAGACATCGTCCTTGGTGGTCTTGACGTACTTGGAGCCGTGAAACTGCTTGGGCTCCGCCTTCATGCCGAACCCATAGCCCATGTTGTACACGCCGGACGGCGTCTTGCCGTCGCCCTCATGCTTCGCTCCGGCGTCGGCGATGCCGTTATAGCCGACGTATCCGTCGACACTCATCGCAGAATAGTAGTTGTCATCCCACTTCTCGCAAGCGTCGACCGTTGCGGTAGATCCGCCGGTGCCGGTGACGGCAATGACCTTCTTCGCGGTGGCGCCCGAAGCCACAGAGCATTTCTCGCCGAGGTGATCCGGCTTCTGCGAGGCATTGCCGTCGACGAGCCCAGCCCCGAGACCCATAGCGGCCTGAGCCGAGGTCCCAGTCAACAGAGCGCCCGCAGCCAACGCTGTGGCAAAGCCCGATGTCAGCCAGCGGCGTGTTCTGCGTGAGCGGAAATGGGCAGCTCGTGGGTGTGTATGTGCAGGTTTCATGACTGTCTCCTCATCATCGGATTCTTATCATTGGGGGAAGGGCCTACGTGATTGCTGGGACGGCTGCGTTCAGGGCGAGTAGGGCGGAGTTCGTTCTTCATTCTCAGCACCGGGTTCAGCTCCAATATCTGCCTCGGTGCCGGCGTCCTGATCTCCGTCCACGTCCTGGTCGGTGCCGCGCCATTTCGCGATGCCGCGCATGACTTGATAGATGATGATCGCCGAGGCTGAACCAAGTGCAATGCCTTCGAACTGAAGGTCACCGGGAGTCCAGGTGAAATTGGCGATCGCGACGATCAGCGCCACCGCGGCGGTGTTGAGGTTGATGGGGTTGGAGAAGTCGACCTTGTTCTCCACCCAGATGCGCACGCCCAGCATGCCGATCATCCCGTAGAGCACGGTTGCCGCCCCGCCCAGAACACCGGGTGGGATGGTTGCGATGATCTCTCCGAATTTGGGCAGCAGGCTCAAGATCAGCGCAATGACGCCGGCACATAGGTAGGCGGCCGTTGAGAAGATTCGTGTCGCGGCCATGACACCGATGTTCTCGGCATAGGTCGTCGTTCCCGAACCTCCGCCTGTGCCGGCGAGAATCGTGGAGAACCCATCGGCGAACAGCGTCCGGCCCGTGATCGAGTCGAGATCGCGTCCGGTCATCGCCGACACCGATTTCACATGTCCGATGTTCTCAGCGATGAGGACGAAGACGACGGGGAGAAAGAGCCCCAAGTAGCCCAGGTCGAATGCGGGGGCATGGAAGGCAGGCAGTCCCACCCAATCGGCCTGTCCGACAGTGGTGAAGTCGATCTGCCCCTGCATCCATGCTGCACCGTAGCCGACGAGGACGCCGACGAGGATGGACAGGCGGCCGAGCATTCCACGAAACAGCACACTGGTGACCAAGACGGTGGCAATCGTGATCACCGCGGTCAGGGGAGCTTCCTTCACCCAGTCCCAGGCAGCGGGCGCGAGGTTGAGCCCGATGAGAGCGACGATGGACCCGGTGACAACCGGAGGCATGGTGACTTCGATCCACCGCACTCCGGCGAAGTGGACGACGATGCCCACCAGAGCGAGAGTCACTCCGACAGAGATGATCCCGCCCTGCGCCAGGGCCATGGCGTGGGAGTCGAGGTCCTCGCCCGAGGTGGCTGCGAATCCGGTGACGGCACCGATGGGTGCCAGCAGGCCAAAGGATGAACCCAGATATGAGGGCATCATACCCTTGGTGATGAGCAGGAAGAGAAGCGTTCCGATAGCTGTGAAGAACAGCGTGGTCGAGGGAGGGAAGCCGGTCAACAGAGGCACGAGGAACGTCGCCCCGAACATGGCCACCACGTGTTGGGCGCCGATTCCCACGGTCCGCGGCCAACTCAGCCGCTCCTCGGGCAGAACGCTCTCTCCAGGACGGATCGTCTTGCCATCCCCGTGCCGCTTCCAGCCCATTCTTCCGTCGAAGGGACTGGACGCAGGTGTCGCCTCATTGGGGGATGTCACCACTCGTCTCCTTTTCCGCCCGCCCGGAGGTGGCGGTGTCTGTTCGTCATACGTTTGCTGCCGAGAGCAGTCTATTCGTTTTCACCCACCCTTCATGCGCCGGTTCGAGCCAGGACTGATACTTCATTGAACACTGTTCAAGAAAGACGGCTTGCAAGCTAAGCTCATTACGCGACTATAAGGAGAAACCACCGATGACCAGCTGGTTCGACACCCTTGCCGACTCCCTACTCGATGGTGCAGTGATCACCGCTGAACAGGCGACTGCTCCGCTGGCGACGCCCGACCGCGAACTCCTCGATCTCGTCGCCGCGGGATTCCGGCTCAGGCGCAGACAGTTCGGAATGAGCGTCAAACTCAACTACTCCGTCAACCTCAAATCGGGACTGTGTCCGGAGAGCTGCAGCTATTTCTCACAAGCCCTTTGATCCTCGGCGCCGTCGTGGCTGAAGACCGATGAAGCAGTGAAGCAGGCAGATCTCGGCATCCGCGGAGGAGTCTCACGGGTCTGCCTGGTCGCCAGCGGACGAGGCCCCGGAAATCGCGACGTCGACCTGCGCATCGTCATCACGGCGCGATTCGTCTGCCCAGACCGGGAGACCAGGCTGGCCGGCGGACGCGAGATCCATCTCCGGTCGTTGCAGGCACAGGCGCTGCACGTGGCGAACTCGATCTTCCTCGGCGACTACCTCACAGCAGAAGGGCAGGCCGCCGAAGAGGATATCGTCCTCATTCGCGACAACGGTTTCACCATCCTCGGTTCCGAGAACGGCGTCGAAGCTTCGCCCACTTCCACAATCAGTAACCTGGGAGCGGGCACAGTGCAGGGAGCCAACGCGTGAGCCCGACTCATAACCTGGCTGCAAGCAGGTGTGCGCTTCAGGGTTCGCGCAGCTGTCGCTTGAGGATCTTGCCGGCGGAGTTCTTCGGCAGTTCGGCCACGAAGTCGACGCGTTTGGGAACCTTGAAACCGGCCAGACGATCCTTGACATGGGTGAGCACTTGCGCCTCGGTGATCTTAGGCTGATCAGGCTTGATGACGACGAAAGCGGTGATCGCCTCGATCCACTTCTCATCGGCGACACCGACGACCGCCACCTCGGCGACCTGGGGGAGTTCGAAGATCGCGTCCTCAACCTGTCGACTGGCCACCAGCACGCCGCCTGTGTTGATGACGTCCTTGACTCGGTCGACGACCTCGATGAAACCGTTTTCGTCTACGGTGACGAGGTCTCCGGAATGGAACCAACCGTTGTCGAAGGCTTCGGCTGTGGCCTCGGGCCGATTCCAGTAGCCCTCACACAGCTGCGGTGATCGGTAGAGGATCTCACCCTGTTCGTCGACACCGACATCATTGCCGTCGCCGTTGACGACCCGGGTTTCGACGAAGAAGACGGGCCGACCGGCTGAGGCCGCGTGATCATCGTGTTCTTCGGGACGAAGCACAGCGCACAAGGGTCCCAGCTCGGATTGGCCGAAACAGTTATAGAAGCCTAATTTCGGCAGACGCTGTCGCAGTTTCTCAAGCACCGGCCCCGGCATGATCGAGGCACCGTAGTAGGCCTTGCGCAGGCTCTCCAGATTGCGGGTATCGAGGTCGGGGCTGTTCGCGAGTGCGACCCACACCGTGGGGGCGGCGAAGAAGGAGTTGATCTCGCGTTCCTCGAAGATTGACAGCAGCTGCTCGGGGACGGGTGCGGGCACGACGATGTTGTGGGCCCCGATGGACAGCAGCGGAAGAAGGAAGACGTGCATCTGCGCCGAGTGATAGAGGGGGAGTGCATGGACTGCTCGGTCGGTGGGAGCGAAGTCGAGGCTCATCAGTGATGACATGTATTCGTGAACGAGTGCACGGTGGGTCATGATCGCACCCTTGGGCGCCGAGGTGGTCCCCGAGGTGTAGAGCAGCTGTGCGATGTCGGTGTCCGCGACGTCGAATTCCTCAGGAGCCGCCGGTGCGGTATCGGGTGCAGCAGCCGATTTCAGAAGCGTGGAGAAGTCCATGACCTGGGCATCGGCTCCGGTCGGTGTTGCGGTGACTGCATCGAGGAGATCGGCATCGGCGAAGACGAGCCGTGCTCCTGAATTGTCCAGAATGTAGTCGAGCTCGTCATTCTTAAGCTGATAGTTCACCGGCACATGGATGAGACCTGCGCGGGCACAGCCGAGGTAGAGGAGGAGGTAGAGATCGGAGTTCTTCCCGTAGGCGGCGACCCGGTCTCCCTTCTGTGCCCCGAGGTTGACCAGTTCGCGAGCCACAGCCGTCACCGCTGTGTCCAGACTGGAATAGGTCCACGTGCGGTCGCCGAATTCCACGGCGGTGGAGTCGCCGAAGCGTCCTGCGCTGCGACGCACGATATCGGCGACAGTGGAGGAGAAATGCAGTTCCGGCGATGGCGTAGTCGATGTATTCGTAGTCATGGGCCAAATCTATAGCCCAACTGTGATCTGGTGAACAGCGTCTCGCATATTTTTGCTGCATCTCGGACAATTCTGTGCCGCTGCCGCGCCCCTGCGAATGACCCACTCCGGGCACGCTGCTGCCGGCACCCCATTGAACACGCCGCGGCTGTGGTGGCTTCGCTGGCGTAGCCTGCCCGTGGCTGCTCGGATGTAATACTGTGGTGGCATGAGATACCCGAAGGTCAGTGAATGTGTGGACGTCTTCGAAACACTGTGGCCAACGGCCCTGGCAGAGAGTTGGGATTCGGTCGGTCTGGCCGTGGGCGATCCCGATGCCGACGTGCGCTCGATCCTGCTCGCACTCGACCCCATGGACGCGGTCATCGCAGAAGCGGTGGTGTTGGGTGCAGATCTTGTGTTCAACCATCATCCGCTCATGCTCAAACCCGTGAAATCGGTCAACGCCTCCACCCTCAAGGGTGGTGCCGTCCACACGCTGATCAGCAATGACATCGCGTTGTTCAACGCCCACACGAATGCGGATTCCGCGCGTGGGGGAGTCTCGGACGCGCTCATCTCCCTGCTCGGCATCGGCGACGCGGTTCCCCTCGTGCCCCATGCAGAAGGGGCGAGCACCGGAATCGGCCGTGTCGGAGATCTTCCCAAGCGGACGCCGGTGCGCGATATCGCCCGTACCCTTGCCACTCTTCTTCCCCGAACAACGACGGGTGTGCGCATCGCCGGCGACCCAGCTGCGGCCGTCACGCGAGTCGCCGTCTGCGGTGGTGCGGGAGATTCTCTGTTCGACGAGGTCCGTGCCAGCGGCGCGGAGGTCTACATCACGGCCGACCTTCGTCACCATCCCGCCACTGAGGCTCGCGACACCGCCAACAGGCAGGGCGGACGCCCGCAGCTCATCGATGTCTCCCACTGGGCTTCGGAGACCGTCTGGCTGACCGCGGCCGCCGAACAGTTGGAGACCGAATTCGCCGAGCGCGGATTCACGGTTGCCCTGCAGCATTCGGCGGTCAACACCGATCCCTGGGTCGAACGCTATTGATTCCCTGCCCACGACCCCCGATGCTTCGATGACAAGGAACCCCCAATGCTGATCACTGCCGAACAACGCACAGAACTCGAATCACTCATCGAACTTGCCGCCCACGGTCGCGCCCTGCGGCACGAACACGACAACCCCACTCAAGCCTCGGCATTGAATGATCTCGTGTCCTCGCACAAGGAGCTCGAGACTAAGAAGACCGAGGCCGCCGAGGTGGTTGAGAAGTACCGCGCCGAGGTTGCCGAGCACGCCGGTGCCATCGAGGCCCAGAACGGCCAGATCAAGAAGAAGACCGTCGAGCTCAATGATGGCACCGGTCTGACCAGTCGTGATCTCGTCAATCTGCAGGGCGAGATCGCAGGTCATGAGGAACGCGTTGCTGAGCTTGAAGAGGCTGAGCTCGGTACCATGGAGGAACTCGAATCCGCTGAGGCTGCGCTCACCGAAGTCGAGGCCTCCCTCGCCGAGGTGATCGCATCTGGCCGTGCCACGCAGACGGCAATCAAGGACCGTAAAGCGGAGTTGGCTGCCGAGCTTGAGGCCAACAGTGCCTCGGCGCAGAAACTGAAGGCCGACCTGCCTGAGGCGTTGATTCGCCAGTTCGAGCAGAATGTCGCCCAGGGCGGTCCTGGAGCTGCGATCCTGAATGGCCCGAACTGCCAGGCGTGTGGTCAGGAGATCAGCGGCATGGCGTGGAAGAGCATGCTGCTCGAGGACCCGAACCAGACCTATGAGTGTGAAGAGTGCGAGTCGGTTCTGCTGCGTAAGGGCTGAGCCCGGCTCCATGAGCGGGAGCGAGAGGGACTCAGTCGCGCAGGATGATGCTCAGCGCCGCCGGCCGGTTCTTGGCATGTGGGGTGAATTCGACCTCATAGGACTCTTCTGCCCGTGAAACCAGATCCTCAGAGTTCGCCGGCAGCTCACGGTCGTCTGCGAGCAGTCGGCCGACGAGTTCGCCGCGATAGTACTTTGCCCAATGGGAGACAACGCTGCGCTTGGCACCGATGACCTTGACGGCTCCCAGTGTGATGACCTGCTCGTGAGGTCCCGGCCATGCGCCCCGGTAGTCACTGGATCGGCAGTCGAGGATCACCTCGGCGGGGTCGACCATGAGTGATTTGGCCAAGACCGGCTTCCACCAGGACGACAGCTTGCCGAGGGTGCCGAGGTCGGTCTTCATCGCCAGCCGATAGGCGGGTATCGGATCGAGGCCGTTGACCTGGCCGAAGAGCGCCGAGAACACGTGCACATTTCGCAGGCGCTGGGCCAGAGTCTCATCGGCCATAGCATCGGCGACGAGATCCGGGGCACCCATCGCTTCATAGAGAACACCGGAATAGGTCAGAAGGGCCGGGGCGCAGGGGAGCGTATCGAGGCCGACATTGCGTTCGACGTCGGCCGCTAGCGAAGCTCCCACCCCTAGCTGAGTGAGTGCGTCTTTACGTTTGGATACCTTCTGCAGGGCAGCGAGGACCTTCTTCCGCTGTGGGGTGAGATCCGGTGCAGAGAGCCCTGGGAGGTCGAGTGGGGGACCCGAGTTCGCGGGAGTCTTACCTTCTGAGGGCGGCAATAGGATCTTCACGTCACCATCGTAGGTCCCAACGGCGAATCGCTGATTCTCTGTCCACGTTAGTTTCATCACGCCTGGCTCCTGCGTGCTGGAAGCGGCCCGATCACTGTGGCCGATGAGGGTAGACTGCTGTACTCGAGGACAGGTCACCAGACGGTCGCGGCTCTCTCACGAGAGCTGAGGAACGTCCGGGCTCCACAGAGCAAGGATGGTGGGTAACACCCACCCGGGGTAACCCGCGGGCCAGTGCAACAGAAAGCAGACCGCCCAGTTTCGACTGGGTAAGGGTGAAACGGTGGTGTAAGAGACCACCAGGGTGCCGGGTGACCGGCGCCGCTGGGTAAACCCCATCCGGAGCAAGATCAGACAGGCGACGTTCGAGGCTGCTCGCCGAGTCGTCGGGTGGATTGCTTGAGGCCGGTGGCAACATCGGTCCCAGATAGATGACCGTCCGTCGAGAAGGGTAACCGACTCGATGACAGAACCCGGCGTATCGGTGGCCTGTCCTCACCTACACTGCCAGACCGGCGCCGCGTCCGAGCTAGGCGGTGCCCTTCTTCACCTTGGCCTTGCCGTTGTTGGCAGCCAGAATCGCAGCACCGACGATGCCGGCATTGTTGAACAGCGTCGCCGGCCGCAGCTCTGCCCGGGTGCTGATCAGGTGCAGGAACTGTGCATGCGATTTCGAGATGCCACCGCCGATGAGGATCACGTCGGGTGCCACCAGCAGTTCGACCTGCGAATAGTACTGCTGCAGCCGTCCCGCCCACTCCTCGTAGCTGAGCCCCTCACGGACCTTGACCGATTCGGCCGCCTGGGTCTCCGCATCGCGACCGTTCATCTCGAAGTGACCCAGCTCGGTGTAGGGCACCAAACGCCCCTGAGTGAAGAGTGCTGTGCCGATGCCGGTGCCCAAGGTCGTCAGCAGCACCGTCTTCTTACGATGTTTGCGGCCGGCACCGAAGGTCATCTCGGCCAAACCTGCCGCGTCAGCATCGTTCATGATGAAGAAGCGCCGACCGGTATGTTCGGCAAGGATTCCAGTGATGTTCGACCCGATCCATGACTGGTCGAGATTCGCCGCGTATTCCACATGGTCATCGCGGACGACGCCGGGAAACCCGCAGCCGATCGGCAGAGCATCGAGAGCTGAACGGTCGTCGACGACCCCCAGCTCGAGTGCTGTGGATACAAGGAGCTCGACGAGCTGTGCGATCGCCTCGGCGACAGCGACCGGGGAACTGGGCTTCGGGGTGAGCACCCGTACACGCTTGAAGGCGAGGCCGCCGGTCTCGGTGTCGACGAGTGCGGCTTTGATGCCTGTTCCTCCGACATCGACTCCGATGGCGAAGCGTCCTGGCTGATCGTTCGTCATCTCAATCCTGTCGGGTCGCGGGGCCCGCAGCGATGGCTGCATCGGCATCGGGGAGAGTGAGGATATCGGCACCGGTCTCGGTGACGACAAGTGTGTGTTCGAACTGTGCGGAGCGCTTCCGGTCCTTGGTCACCACAGTCCACGCATCGTCCCAGACGTCCCAATCCACGGTTCCGAGGTTGAGCATCGGTTCGATGGTGAAGATCATTCCCGGTTCCATCACCTCGGCGTGGGCGGGTGCCGCGTCGTAGTGGGGGACGATGAGTCCGGAGTGGAACTCACGGCCGACCCCGTGTCCGCTGTAGTCGCGGACGACACCGTAGTCGAAGCGCTTCGCGTACTTCTCGATGACTCGTCCGATGACGTTGATCTCGCGGCCCGGCTTGACGGCCTTGATGCCACGCATCGTGGCGTCCCAGGTGCGTTCCACGAGGAGGCGCGATTCTTCATCGACGTCTCCGGCATAGAAGGTGTAGTTCGTGTCGCCGTGCATGCCTTCGATGTATGCGGTGATGTCGACGTTGACGATGTCTCCGTCGGCGATGACGGTCGAGTCTGGGATGCCGTGGCAGATCACCTCGTTGAGCGATGTGCATACAGACTTCGGGAATCCGCGATAGCCCAGGGTCGAAGGATAGGCGCCGTGGTCGCACATGTATTCGTGGGCGACACGGTCGATGGCATCGGTGGTCACGCCCGGTTCGATCATGTCGCCGACGGCGGCAAGAGCATTCGCCGCGATCGTGCCCGCAGCGCGGACCTTTTCTATCTCCTCAGTGGAATAGAAGTTGCTGCCCCGACCTTCGTCGGCATCTGCGCGTCCGACGTATTCGGGTCTGGTGATGTTCTGGGGGACTCCGCGCTCGGGGGAGATGGTTCCGGGCGTGAGTAGGCGAGGCGTTTCAGTCATGGTGCCTTCGATTCTAGAGCGGTTGAGCCCAGATATTCCACAATCGCGGTGCCTGTCGAAACGAGCGGCCTGTGGGAGGGGATATTAGAGTGGAGGAAACGAATGTCGCCCGTGTGTGCGACTGGGATGAAAGAGGAGGAGTGATGAACGATCAGGCCCCTTCTGCCGGCCACGAGTTTTCGGGACTCAGCGATGTGGTGAGTCTGACCAGCGCTCCACAGCAGATCGCTGATCACATCCTCTCCGGCATCGCCGTAGGTGCTCTTCCCGAAGGCACGCTGCTGCCCGGCGAGCGGGCACTTGCCGCTGATCTTCAGGTCTCACGCTCGAGTGTGCGCGCGGCGCTGCTGCGCCTCGAACGTCTCGGTGTCGTCGAACGCAGGCGGGGCCGCGGCGGCGGAACTTTCGTCGCCAACGCGGAGCCGACGACTCTGGCACCGATGGCCGATCGCATCGGTGAGTTCCATGCCGAACGCCGCAATCTCCTGGATGCCCGTGCGATCTTCCAGAACAGTCTCGCTGCGACAGCGGCTCTGCGACGCACCGACGAGGAGCTCACAGGGCTCAGGGAGCTGGCACAGAGATACTCCGAACGTGCCGAGGCCGGAGTGGCCAGAACAGCCGATGCCCAGTTCCACTTCGCCATCGCTCGAGCAGGACATAACCCAGAACTCGTTCGCATGGCCATCGACATCGACACCAGGATCAACGCGGGCTTCCGCCACGACCCGTTCTCCCACACGCTGTTCGACCATGCGGTGGCCGATCACGCGGCCATCGTCGAGGCGATCGCCGCGCAGGACGCGCAGGCCGCCGGCCGTCTGTGCGAGGAACACTTCCGGTCGACGACGATGCCGCCGCAGAACTGACTCGGGCCACTGAAGCCCCTGAACAGGACCCACATATCGCTGAAGGCCGACATCATGGCATGATGTCGGCCTTCTTGACACTCAAGCCGGGTGCGTGCGTCTGCCCCCAGCTCAGCTGTCAGTTCGCCAGGGCGTGTTCGACGGAGACAGCCTCGAGACCGAAGGCCTCGGCGACGTTGTCGTTGGTGACGTGCCCGTTGTGGATATTGAGTCCGCGAGCCAGCGCCGAGTCCTTCGACAGGGCCGAGTGCCATCCCTGGTTGGCGATCTTGACCGCGAAGGGCAGAGTCGCGTTGGTCAGGGCGGCCGTGGCGGTGTTCGGCACCGCTCCGGGCATGTTCGCCACACAGTAGTAGATCGAGTTGTGCACCTCGAACGTGGGATCATCATGAGTCGTGGCATGCGAGTTCTCAAAGCAGCCGCCTTGGTCGATGGCGATGTCGACGAGGACCGAGCCTGGCTTCATACCCGCAACCATCTCGTCGGTGACGAGCTTCGGTGCCTTCTTGCCGGGGATTAGCACCGAACCGATGACCAGGTCGGCAGAGGCGAGCGACTTCGTGATCTCGTACTTGTTCGAGACCTTCGTGGCGATCGCACCGGCGAAGGTCTCATCGATCTGACGCAGGCGAGGAATGTTGATGTCGATGACTTCGACGTTGGCTCCCAGACCCAGCGCCATCCGAGCAGCATTGGTTCCGGCGACACCTGCACCGATGACGACGACATTGGCGCGTTCGACACCGGGGACGCCGGAGAGCAGAATGCCACGTCCACCGGAGGCCTTGAGCAGGCTGTGAGCACCGACCTGCGTCGACAGCCGACCTGCGATCTCACTCATCGGTGCCAGCAGCGGCAGGCCGCCGCCGTCGGGCTGAACCGTCTCGTAGGCGATCGCAGTGGTGCCCGCGTTCATCAGCGCCTGGGTCAGCGCCTCATCGGCGGCAAGGTGCAGGTAGGTGAAGAGGATGAGGTCCTTGCGCAGGAATCCGTATTCTTCGGCGATGGGTTCTTTGACTTTGAGGACCATGTCTCCGGCGGTCCAGGTGGATTCCGCGTCCGGGGCGATCCTGGCGCCGGCTTCTGTGTACTCATCATCTGTAATGAATGATCCGAGTCCGGCTCCTGCCTGAACCGTGACTTCATGTCCGTGGGCGACGAGCTCATGGACACCGGCAGCGGTGATGGCGACGCGGAACTCGTTGTTCTTGACCTCTGTGGGCACTGAAATGCGCATAGCTTTCCTTCTCTCATGTTGCCCTATGGGCAGTTCCAGCCGAATCGACCTGTGGCTGAGTTCGATATGTGGCCGAGGATACATCTCACTGTATTCCGTAGAAGGTCTGGAGGGCAAACCTTTATCACCCGGATTCGTGGAAATCTCTGCGGATTCGGTGGAATATCGAGGCAGAAGATGCGAAACAACCATTTTTTGTTCTCATCGGGCACAGAAACAGACGAAAATTGAAACGCGTCGAGTCTGGCTCAACGCCCCGGCGGCTTTGCAGGATGCTGCTCCGGGCCCGTGGCAATGCGCTCCGGGCCTGCAGGAAGAGTGCTGCCGACCTGCAGACGGGAAGTCGCGTGGCGGGGTCCCGGCAGCAGCGAGGAGAACCGGTAAGCTGAAATCTGTCAGGAATTCACCACACCCGCGATGGAGGGCTCGACATGGGACTGTTCAAAGATATCGACGACGCCGATTCGAAGTACTACTTCAATCTCAAGACCAACGAGGTCGAACGCGGCCTGGTCAGCGATGCGGACCACCGCATGGGCCCTTATGAGACAGAAGAAGTCGCTCGCGCCGCCCTCGAACGGGCTCAGGCTCGCAATGAGGAGTGGGAAGAAGACGAGAAGAAGTGGAACGGCTGAGGAATGTCGCGTCAGGAAGAATTCGTTCTTCGCACCGTTGAAGATCGTGAAGTCCGCTTCATCCGACTCTGGTTCACCGATGTCCTCGGTGGACTGAAATCGGTCGCAGTCGTTCCGGCGGAGCTTGAAGGTGCCTTCTCCGAGGGCATCGGATTCGACGGTTCAGCCGTCGAGGGACTTTCACGTGTCTATGAAGCCGATATGGTGCTCAAGCCCGATCCATCGACCTTCTCGCTTCTGCCGTGGCGTGGTGAGAAGGAACCCACCGGGAGGATGTTCTGCGACATCCATGTGCCCGGAGGAGAACCGGCTCAGGCCGATCCGCGCTATGTTCTCAAACGGACGTTGGCGAAGGCTGCGGAGAAGGGCTTCTCGTTCTATGTCCACCCGGAGATCGAGTTCTATCTGTTCAAGACGGACAACCTCGATCCCGGCACCGGCATCTTTGAGGGGACCACCCCCATTCCCGTTGATACGGCCGGCTATTTCGACCATGTCAACGGCGGCACTGCCAACGACTTCCGGCGCTCCGCCGTCACCATGCTCGAAGCCATGGGGCTGTCTGTGGAATTCTCGCACCACGAGGCCGGTCCTGGGCAGAATGAGATCGACCTTCGTTATGCCGATGCGCTGACCATGGCCGACAACATCATGACCTTCAGGTCTGTCATCAAAGAGGTCGCGATCTCCCAGGGCGTGTACGCATCGTTCATGCCCAAACCCCTCAACGATCATCCGGGCAGCGGAATGCACACCCATGTCTCACTCTTCGAAGGTGAGAACAATGCCTTCTTCGAACCCGGAGCCATGTATCAGCTGTCGAAGACGGGCAAGCAGTTCATCGCCGGAGTCCTCACCCATGCCGCTGAGATCACTGCGGTGACGAACCAGCATGTGAACTCGTACAAGCGACTGTGGACCGGTCACGAAGCTCCTTCCTACATCTCGTGGGGACATCGGAACCGTTCGGCCCTGGTCAGGGTGCCCCAGTACAACTCCGGGAAGTCCTCCTCGGCTCGCATCGAATATCGGGCGCTGGATTCGTCTGCAAACCCGTACCTGTCCTATGCGCTCCTGCTCGCTGCCGGGCTGAAGGGCATCGAAGAAGACTACGAACTGCCAGAAGAGGCAGAGGACAACGTGTGGGAGCTTTCGGACACGGAACGTCGTGCCATGGGGATTCAGGCACTGCCGACGAGCCTGTCCCACGCGCTGGAGATCATGGAGCAGTCCGATCTGGTCGCGGAGACACTGGGCGAAGAGGTCTTCGACTTCTTCCTGCGCAACAAACGCCAGGAATGGAACGACTACCGCGCGCAGGTGACTCCGTTCGAACTCAGCAAACACTTCACCTCGATGTAGTCTCATGGCCCGGATCACTTCGCGTACCTCGATCGTCTCCGAGCCAGCCGCCCGCTTCCTCGACGAGATCAATGGACTCCTCGGTCAGCCTCTGGCCACCGATTCGCGTTTCATCGATCTCCTGGAAGCGACTCCGGATCCGCATGCAGCGGCACTGGGTCTGCTTCGGGTTCTGGAGGCTGCAGCCGAGTCGGCACCGCAGTTCCTTGACGCCATCCGCTCGGACACCAGTGTGGATCTCGCCGAGGACGAGATCGACCGTCCGCTGCTGCGGCGTGTGCTCGCAGTCATGGGCACCTCCGAGGCTATGGTCGATCACCTCGTGCGGCATCCGGAGTCTCTGCCTCAGCTGGTCGAGAAGTCTCCGTTCCTCATGGTCTCCACCCCGGCAGCCTCGGCGGTATCGCTGCGCAAGGATCTGCTCGACAGTGTCGGAGCCGATCCGGATGCTCCGGCACCCGCGGCAGATCACCTCGGCGAGGAGGCGATCAAGGACCTGCGCCGCACCTATCGCAATGCACAGCTGCGGTTGGTTGCCGATGATCTCGTCTCCGAGGCGCCCGAGGAGATCGTCGATCATGTGATGGCTGTGCTCTCCGACTTGGCCGCAGCCGCCATGGATGCTGCTCTGGCGATTGCCAGGGCTGAACTCGATCCAAAGGGCACTGTTCGTATCGCTGTGATCGCCTTGGGCAAGACCGGAGCCCGTGAGCTCAACTACGTCTCCGACGTGGATGTGGTCTTCGTGCTCGATTCAGCGACGAGTGATGAACAGCGTGATCTGGCCACGGAGATCGCCCAACGGATGCGCGGCATCCTCTCCGATGCCGGTGCAGAGCCTGCCCTGTGGGAGGTCGACACGGCATTGCGCCCCGAGGGCAAGGCCGGAGCACTGGTGCGGACCATGTCAGAGTTCACCCGCTATTACGCCGACATCGCAAAGAACTGGGAATTCCAGGCTCTTCTCAAGGCGCGGCCTGTGGCCGGTGACGTCGGGGTGGGCGAGGAGTTCGTCGAGACGCTTCTGCCGCTCGTGTGGGAGGCCGCCAGCAGGCAGGGGTTCATCGACGGCATCCGGTCGATGCGTCGTCGCGTCGTGGACCTCATTCCCGCCGCCGAGGCGCCCCGACAGATCAAGCTGGGACGTGGAGGACTACGCGATGTGGAATTCTCGGCCCAGCTGCTGCAGCTGGTCCACGGTCGCAGTGACGAGGAGATCCGCACCCCGAACACGCTTGTGGCTCTGGAAGAGCTGGGTGAGCATGGGTACATCGGAAAAGAGGATGCCGCAGTCTTCTCCGCCGCCTACCGGTTCATGCGCGTGGTCGAGCATCGGGTCCAGATTCCGCGGATGCTGCGCAACGCGCTCATCCCCAACGACGATGAGAAGCTGCGCATCCTCTCCCGTTCGGTCTTCACCTCGGGCTCGCGGACCGGAGCCCGGCTGGAGGACACGCGCAAGGATTATGCCAAGCAGGTCACCCGTCTGCATGATCAGATCTTCTATCGCCCCATCCTCGACGCAGCAGTCGGTGTCCACGGTGCCGTCGTCGACGCGCACAACAAGGGCAGCAGCATGCAGGCTGCCGCGGACCGCCTCCAAGCCTTCGGCTACCGTGATCCGCAGGGCGCTTTGACCCACATCAAGGCGCTGACCTCCGGCATGTCGCGCACGGCCCTTGTCATCAAGCAGGTCCTGCCTGCACTGCTGGACTGGTTCTCCGACGGAGTCAGTCCCGATGCTGCGCTCCTTGCATTCCGCCGCCTCACCGACTCGCTGTCGTCCTCCGGCTGGTTCCTGAAGATGCTGCGTGACTCCGGTCTGGCCGCGAAGTCCGTGGCGGAGGTCCTTTCACTGTCCGGCTATGCCAGTGAACTGCTTCTGCGCCAGCCCGCGGCGGTGGCCTGGCTGGACAACTTCGACAACCTCACTTCCCGCGATCCGAAGGCCCTGGAGGCCGAAGTCGGGGGCCTCCTCAAACGACATGCGGGCGCAGCGATCACACCGATCCGCGAAACCTACAGCCGTGAGCTTCTGCGTATCGCTCTGCGCGACGTCCTGGATGTCGGGGATCGGGCGGAGATCCCCGGTGACCTCTCCGCCCTGATGGATCTGACCGTCAGGAGCGCACTGCAGGCCGTTCGTCTGGACCTCGATGGTCCCGAGACTCCATCTTACGAATTCGCGATCATCGCAATGGGGCGCTGGGGTGGAAGCGAGATCGGCTACTTCTCCGATGCTGACGTAACCTACGTCTATCGCTCTGTCAGCGAGGATCTGGATGCCGAGGAGAAGGCCAAGCTGAGCAAGCACGTGAGCAAGTTGGCACTGGGCCTCGGCAGCCGGCTCAAGGCCAGCGTCGGCGCCCAGGGCGTCGACCTCGACGCCGATCTGCGACCGGAGGGTAAGAATGGGCCTCTGGTCCGGGCACTGTCGTCCTACCGGGCCTACTATGCGAAGTGGTCCCAGCCTTGGGAAGCACAAGCACTGCTGAGGGCCCGTCCGGTCGCCGGTGACTCCGGCCTCATCGAGGACTTCACCGACCTCATCGATCCGCTGCGGTACCCAGCGGAGATGCCGACGAAGTCCCTGACCCAAGTCCGCACGCTCAAAGCACGGATGGAAGATGAACGCCTGCCTCGCAATGCGGACAAACGGCGCCACCTCAAGCTGGGTCGGGGGAGCCTTTCCGACGTCGAGTGGACGGTTCAGCTGATGCAGCTCCAACACGCCCACCGGATTCCCGGTCTGCAGACGACCTCGACGCTGTCAGCACTGAAAGTCGCAGCCGAAGTGGGGCTCATCCCCACAGACGATGCCGACGAGCTCGCGGCCGCATGGCAACTGGCCACCGATGTCCGCTCGGCAGTGATGCTGTATCGGGGGAGGACAGCGGAATCACTGCCGGAGGAGCACTTCGAGCTTGAGGCCACGGCTCGACTGCTCGGATATCCGGCGGGTGGCGGACACGAACTCGAAGACGACTACCTGCGCACCACCCGCCATGCCAGGAACATCATGGAAGAGTACTTCTACGGGTTCTGAGGACTATCCTCAGTCGTCGTTGAACTCGAGGCCCAAGAGTGCGTTCTCAACGACTTCAGGCAGCGCCGGATGAATCCAATACTGACGTTTGGCCATCTCGTCTGCGGGCTGATCGAACGCCATCGCCTGGATCAAAGGCTGTACGATCATCGAGGCCTCGTGACCGACGATGTGTGCGCCCAAGATCTTGCGCGTCGTCTTATCTGCGATGAGCTTCACGACCCCGGGGTCATCGGCCATCGCCCAGCCGTAGGCCACGTCGGAGTACTTCTGCACCTTTACACTCACGTCGTAACCAGCCTGCCGCGCTTCATCTTCCGTGATGCCGACGTAGGCGACCTGGGGTGAGGTGAACACGGCACCAGGGACGGCGTGATGATTGACCTCGCGCAGATCCGCCTCGGTGGCGCCTCCAGGGGATCCGGCTGCCACGTCGAGCGCGAGGTTGTCGCCCACGACGTCGGCCTCATGATTGGCGACGTGCTTGAGCTGATAAGGAGAGCTGATGTCGCCGAGTGCGAAGACTCCTGGGACCGGCTGGCCGTGAGCAAGCACGCGCTGTCGTGAGTCAACGCTGAGACGAGCTCCATCAAGAACATCAAATCCGGCTTCGCCCACATTCAGGCTCGCGGTGTTCGGTGTGCGCCCGGTGGCGATGAGGACCGCATCCGCGTCGATCCGAGAGGGCAGATCGACCCCGCCGAGGCGGCCGCTGGCTTTCAGAGTGACGCTGACCTGGCCGTCGTCGAAACTGTAGGAGGACACCTCGGCACCGCGGTGAACGGTGTGGGTGCGTTCGAAGAGTTCGGTGAACTCATCCGAGACGTCCTCATCGATGTTGCCGAGCAGACGAGGGCCGCGTGCGATCACGCTCACCTCGGCCCCGAATCCGGCGAAGACGTGGGCGAACTCCATGGCAATGATGCCTGAGCCGATGATGACCAGACGTTCGGGTCTCTGGGGAATGCGCATGATCGAGTTCGATGTGTAGACGGGATAGCCGTCGGTATCCACCAGCTGCGGGTCGAGGCCTTCCGCCTTGGGAATGACGGGGGAGGCCCCGGCCGCGATGACGATGCGATCAGCTGTGAGCTCCTCACCCGAGGCGGTGCTCACCGTCTTCGGTCCTGTGAAATGAACGTGTTCGGCCACGACGCTCACATTCGGTTGACGGTCGCCGCTGCGATAGTCCCGACCTCCGGCTTCGATAGCGTCGACACGGTCGAAGATCCGCTTCTGCAGCGCGGGCCAATTCACGCTGTGGAAATCAGTCGAGAGGTTATAGCGCTTCGAATCGGCGGCCTGTTCGGCGATCGTGGCTGGATAGACGAACATCTTCGTCGGTATGCAGCCCACGTTGAGGCAGGTGCCGCCGAAATGCCATTCCTCGGCTATCGCAACGTTGAGGCCGGAGAATCGGTCGTCGAGAAACATGTTCCCCGAACCTGTACCGATCAGAAGAAGATCGAAGTGCGTCATTGTCCATCCCTGTGTCAGTTGTGGTCACCGGCGAAGGCTGACCTGGTCAGATGCGTTAAGGGGCGCCACGGGTGAACCCGTGACGCCCCCACTGTATTCCTTAGGGCTGTGGCCTACGTGCTCTGTGCCGGCAGCCAGCGAACTCTACGACTCTGGATCAGAGTGCGTAGTAGAGCTCGAACTCCGTCGGGGTCGGACGCAGACGAGCCACCTCGATCTCGTTCTCGCGCTTGATCCGAATCCACGTCTCGATCAGGTCGGAGGTGAAGACGTCTCCGGCGGTGAGGAAGTCGTGGTCCTTCTCGAGTTCGATGAGGGCCTCATCGAGAGAGCCTGGGACAAGTTTGATGTCCTTGGCTTCCTCAGGTGGGAGCTCGTAGAGGTCCTTGTCGATAGGCTCCGGAGGCTCGATGCGGTTGCGGATTCCGTCGAGTCCGGCCATCAGCTGTGCGGAGAAGGCCAGGTACGGGTTGGTCGACGGGTCCGGCACGCGGAACTCAAGACGTTTGGCCTTCGGTGAGCTGCCAGTGACCGGAATACGGATCGCGGCCGAGCGGTTGCGTGCTGAGTAGACGAGATTGACGGGAGCTTCGTATCCGGGCACGAGGCGGCGGTACGAGTTGATCGTCGGGTTGGTGAACGCCAGAACGGCGCCGGCATGTTCGATGAGACCGCCGATGTACCAACGAGCCAGATCGGAGAGGCCTCCATAGCCGTTCTCGTCATAGAAGAGGGGTTCGCCGTTCTTCCACAGGGACTGGTGGCAGTGCATGCCTGAGCCGTTGTCATCGAAGAGCGGCTTGGGCATGAAGGTGGCCGACTTGCCCAGTTCGTAGGCACTGTTCTTGATGATGTACTTGAAGTCGAGGAGCTGATCGCCTGCATGCTGTAGGGTCTTGAACTTGTAGTTGATCTCCTGCTGGCCTGCAGTGCCGACCTCGTGGTGGGCGCGCTCCATCTCGAAGCCGATCTGCTCCAACGTCAGAGACATGTGGTCGCGAATGTCAGCGAACTTGTCCTGTGGTGAGACGGGGAAGTAACCGCCCTTGAAGGGAGTCTTATAACCCAGGTTTCCGCCCGGCTCGTCTTCGCCCATATTCCAGGCGGCTTCTTCGGAGTCGATCTTGTAGAAGCTGCTGCCCGGTGTGTTCTCGTAGCGGATCGAGTCGAAGAGGTAGAACTCTGCCTCAGCGCCGAAGAATACAGTGTCGGCGATTCCGGTGCTCTCGAGGTAGGCCTCGGCCTTGGCCGCAACCTGACGGGGATCGCGAGAGTAGGGCTCATCGGTGAATGGATCGACGATCGAGTGTGTGATGACCAGGGTCTTGGCCTCACGGAAGGGGTCGATATAGGCCGATGAGACATCTGCGAGCAGTTTCATGTCCGATTCGTGGATGCCCTGGAAACCCGTGATAGAGGAACCGTCGAAGAGCAGACCTTCGGTGATCTCTTCTGTGCCGTACGAGGCTGCAGGAAGGTTGAAATGCTGGACAACACCGGGGAGGTCGCAGAAACGAACATCGACGAATTTGACGTCGTTCTCCGAGATGTAGTTGACGAGTTCTTCAGCAGACGAGAACACTTAGTCTCCTAGTTAGTTTACGGTGGTCGTTCGACTTGACCATTCCCAATCTTAGTTGCAAGCGAGTGAAGCGGTGATGTCGTCCGTGTTTCGGGCATGTTTCCTGAGGATTCGTCCAGGTTCGACTTGGGTAAACTGGGTCCGTGATTAATCGCGATGACCTCGGCTCCTGGCTTGAGGGGCCCAAGATTGAGCGAGAAGAAGGCGATTGGCCAGGCAGACGGCTGGGACTGCCCGAGACTGGATCGCATTCGGCGGCACCCGCCTGGCGCAGGCTCTTGGGACTTATAGTCGACTGGTTCATGTGTTTGGCGATCGCGAACCTCATCGGGTCGTCCAATCCATTCCTGGCTCCGGGCCTCTTCGCACTTGAGCATTTCCTGCTCGTCTCGACTCTTGGATACACGGTGGGCCACAGGATCTTCGGCATCGAGGTCCGTCGCCTGGACGGTCATGTGCCCGGCTTCGTCAAGACGCTCATCCGTACTGTGCTCGTCGTTCTCGTCATTCCCGCACTGATCTTCAACCGAGACAATCGTGGTCTCCACGATCTGGCTGCCGGGACGTTCATCCTCAAGCGCTGAGGCCACGACCCGCTTGAGCGCAGTTCAGGCGGATCCGATACATAGAAGTGGGGCACCGACTCGTTTGAGTCGGTGCCCCACTTCTATGTATGACCAGCTCAACGCTGTACGCCAAGCTCAACGCGGTACTTTTCGATCAGCGTCCGCGCATCGCTTTGTGGTTCGGGCGAGCCTTGTTCGGATCGATGCCCTTCGGGATGGGGGGACGGGTGCCCTGGGTGCCGAGAGCGGCAAGGCGATTACGTACAGCCAGCACTTCGGTCTTGTTGAGCTTGCGAGGAAGCTTCTGGACTGCCGGAACAACCTGTTTCATCTTCAGCTGGCCTTCCTCATTGCCGCCCTGGAAAGTATGCACCGGGACGGTGGGCAGGATGCGCTCATGGCGCTTCTTCTCCTTGGCCAGCAGTTTCGCGCTGCGGCCCTTCGAACCTTCGCTGAGGAGCACGACTCCGGCACGACCAGTGGAGCGGAAGACGAGGTCGCGGCTCTTCGGGTCGATGGCGATGGGCTTGTCGTCCATCAGGTAGCCGCGGCGAGCGGTGTTGAGGACGGCACCGAAGGCTCCCGGCTGTCCCTCCATCTGTGCGAAGGCAGCCGTCTCAGCGAACCTGCCGAGCATGAACATGCCCAGCAGAAGACCCACCATGAAGCCGAGGATCGTGGTGAAGACCGCTCCGCCGAACAGAAGCCCGGCCAACAGGCCCAGCAACGTGCAGCCGAGAATGGCGGCAGCCAACAGCCACGGTGTGGCCTTATTGTGCTTGGCCGACAGTTCGTAGACCTGCTTCATCTGCGCCAGGCGGCCCGGCTTCTTGTTCGGATCCTTGGGCTTCCGGCGGAAAAGTCCCTTGCGCGGTTCTTCGCTCATGCTCTCACTTGCTCTTGAATGACGTATCGACGTCGAGGCCGGGCCCCGAACGCTCTCATTGCTCAGCAGTCAAGTCTACCTCTTCGCCCGGGCCGAATGTATCCACAACGGCCTGAGCCTCCTGCTTGGCGGGGGTGTGCTTGTCAAGGTGGGAGAGATGAGTGGGTATCTGCTCGCCTCGATGGCGCATGGCCGTCGCCCACAGGCGACCGGCACGGTAGGAAGAACGGACCAGGGGACCGGACATGACGCCCGAGAAGCCGATGTCCTCCGCTGCGTCACGCAGCATCACGAAGTCGGCCGGTTTGACCCACCGAGTCACGGGGTGGTGCCGCGGTGAGGGCCTCAGGTACTGATTGATCGTGATGAGATCGCAACCTGCTTCGTGGAGATCGCGCAGTGTTGCGATGATCTCGTCGTTGGTCTCACCCATGCCCAGCATCAGATTCGACTTCGTGATGAGGCCCGCGTCGCGCGCCTGGGTGATCACGGACAGAGAACGTTCGTAGCGGAAGGCGGGACGGATGCGCTTGAAGATGCGGGGAACCGTCTCAACGTTGTGAGCCAGCACCTCCGGACGCGAGGAGAAGACCTCGGCCAGCTGATCCGGCTCTGCATTGAAGTCGGGGATGAGGAGTTCTACACCTGTACCGCTGCCATCTGAGTAGTCGAGATTGTGGATCTGACGCACGGTCTCTGCGTAGAGCCAGGCACCGCCGTCGTCGAGATCGTCGCGGGCCACACCGGTGATAGTCGAGTAGCGCAACCCCATGTCCTGCACAGAGTCGGCCACACGGCGAGGTTCATCGGCATCGAAGTCGGCAGGCTTTCCGGTGTCGATCTGGCAGAAGTCACAGCGCCTCGTGCACTGTTCGCCGCCGATGAGGAAGGTCGCTTCGCGGTCTTCCCAGCATTCGAAGATATTGGGGCAGCCGGCTTCCTCGCAGACCGTGTGCAGCTCCTGCTTACGCACCAGTGACTTCAGGGAAGTGTATTCGGGGCCGATATGGGCTTTTGCTTTGATCCAAGCAGGCTTGTCCTCGATCGGCGTTTCTGAGTTCCGTGCCTCGACACGGAGCATGCGGCGGCCTTCTGGCGCTATCGTCACGTCAATTCTCCTAGGCTGTGATGTGGTTGTGCAGGATCTCGTCAAGGCGGGCAGCGACATCTTCAGGAGTCACGCTGCGGCCGAGTTCGGCACTCATGGTCGTTGTGTCGGCGTCCGTGATCCCGCAGGCGATGATCGATTCGTAGGCGCCGAGGTCGTTGCTGCAGTTCAGGGCCAGACCGTGCATGGTCACACCTTCGTGGATGCGGATGCCGATCGCGCCGATCTTCCGGTCGCGGCGGGTGCCGTCACCGAGTATCCAGACACCTGCGCGTCCCTCGATGGTGGTGGCTGCGATGTCGTACTCGGCGAGGAGTTCGATCATCGAGTCCTCGAGCTGCGAGACGAAGAGCTTGACCTCTTTGGTGTCATTGAGCTTGTACACGAGGTAGGCCACCAGCTGCCCAGGGCCATGCCAAGTGATCTTCCCGCCACGATCGACGTCGACGACTTCGGTGCCGTCGGTGGGCCGCTCATGGTCTTCCGTGCGTTTGCCGGCAGTGTAGACCGGCGGGTGTTCGAGCAGGAGAATCGTTGATTCACGATCCTCGGCGAGCACTTCTTCGTGATATTTCTTCTGCAAGTCCCAGGTTCGCAGGTAATCCGAATAGGCGGGTGCGAAACCCAGCGTTTCTGTGACCAGAGGCATGGCACAAGACTATGTCTCTTGTCGCAGGGGTTCAATTTCATCGAAGATGAGCCTCGACACCTTCGAATAGCGTCTGCCTCTTGACTTACACTCGATCACCAAACACTATTAAATAAGAACAAGAGCTACTAAACAGCGCTTATGGCGTTATAGTATCCATCGACGGAGATGACGAACAATGACGTGGGAACTCCAAGCACCGGTCTCTGATGACATTCACCGACTCGTGAACGATCAGGGCCAGACGATCTGGGGAGTCGACCACCAGGGCTTCGATACAGATCACCCGCAAGCACTTGGAGTTGCCAACGTGGATCTGCCGTCCGGCTCCACATCTCTGCTCCTCGTCGAACCACTCGCCGGCGGACTCGTCCTCGACGCTGTCCGTTCCTACCAAGGACTGGTGGAAGGGGAATTGTGCACACTCTTCCTCGGCATCGTCGAGGAACTGCGGGGGAGCACCGATGCGCAATCAAGACTCTGCCTCGAGAGCATCGGACTCGATGCCGAAGGCCGTCCGCGTATCATTCCCGGCATCAGCCGGACGTCGCCTGCCTCGGCGCGATTCGCGATCGGAGAGATGATCTATCACGCCGCGCATGGTCGCCCTTGGGCCCAGAGTCCCTTGCCCGTGCGAATCGCCCTTCCCGGGTGTTCCCAGCCGCTGCTGACACTTGTAGAACAGCTGCTGGATGATTCGACACCACCTTCCGGTCTCCACGACATCCTCGCCGAGGTGAGCGCGACGTTGCGTCGAACCGGGACGCCAAGTGCCCTCCCGCTCCTGCCCGCCGAACGCGATCTCGACCCGGGGCAGGCCCTGACGGCTCGGCTGCGAGCCATCAAGCCATCCATCGTCGCACTTTCTCCCGAGCCAGCAGAGGCTGCTCGGCCGGCTGAGAGCACCGGCGCGGCGGCCCGCCTGCGGGCCGCCAGCCGAGAAGGTGGCGTCAGCCGGCAACGTGGCGGCAGACGCCGTCATGGACCTCGTCGAGACCGGGGGACTGCGTCGCTGCGGAATCGACTGTCCTCGTTAGCGGCAGGGGGAGGGGAGGGCCTGCGGGGCTGGTTGCCGCTACGCGGTCGGCGGCCTGGGAAACGGACGACTGGGCCCCGTGCTTGGGTTCTCCTTGCCGTGATCATGACGATCATCGGAGGTGCTGTGATGGTCAGATCGTGGAGTTCGGGGGACAGCACTGCCTCGGTGAGTTCGGCAGAAGATGCGAGTCCGAGCGTGAGGCAGACTCCTTCCACGAACACCGACGACTCCCAGGCCGATGTCGAGGAGATGTCGGAGAGCCAGATCTTGGCGTTGTTGGATGATCTCTGCCTGAAGCGTTCTGAGGCATTGAGCGCCGGCGACGATCAGGCCCTGGCCGCACTGACTGTCCCAGACTCTTCGGCCGCTGCAGCCGATGAACTACTCGACCTCGACACCTTCGTGGGAAATGACTACACGATCGAATTGAGCGATCCGGTGATCAGCGAGCAGACACGCCACCACATCGTCGTTGAGGCTCAGATGTCGACGAGCGTGAAGACAGAGGGAGACGAGTCAGGGTTCGCGCCCGCCCATGTCGAGTTCGAGCTGGTGCCCCTTGGTGGCGCCTGGAGAGTTCTGGCCGTCACTGCGATCGACCGCTGAGGGCATGAGAAAGGCCGGCCACATCAGTGACCGGCCTTTCAGCTGAAACGAATCAGAGATCGAGATCCGCTTCGAAGTTTCCTTCTTCGAGACGTGCCTTGATCGTCTGCAGGAAGCGTCCTGCATCCGCGCCGTCAACCAGCTGGTGGTTGTAGGTCAGCGGCAGGTAGACCATGTCACGGATGGCGATCGATTCCTCGCCGTCCTCGGTCTTGACGACGATCGGGCGTCGCACGATCGTGCCGGTGCCCAGAATGCCCATCTGCGGCTGGTTGATGATCGGAGTGTCGAACAGAGCACCCACCGAACCGATGTTGGTGATGGTGAACGTTCCACCCGAGAGCTCATCAGGCATGATCTTGTTGTTGCGAGTCCGATCCGCGACATCGTCGATGGCCTTCGAGATCCCGGCGATGCTCAGATCCCCAGCGTCCTTGATCACAGGTACGAGGAGACCGCGTGGGGTGTCCACAGCGATCGCCAGGTGCTCGTGGTCGAAGTACGTGATCTCCTGGGATTCCAGATCGTACTGTGCGTTGACCTTCGGGTGCTGCTTGAGCGCCTCGACGACGGCCTTGCCGAAGAACGGCAGGAAGGTCAGCTTCGAGCCGTGCTTGGACTGGAAGGCATCCTTGTTGGCCTTGCGCAGCTTCACGACACGAGTCATATCGACTTCGATGACCTGAGTCAGCTGAGCCGATACCTCGAGGGACTCGCTCATCCGCTTGGCGATCGTCTGTCGGATGCGCGAAGCCTTCTCCGTGGTGCCGCGCAGCTTCGCAGCCTCTTCGGGAATCTCGAGCTTGAACGGTGTCTTCGCACCACCGGCTGCCGGAGCATCAGATCCGGACGAGGCAGAAGAACGGTTGGCGGCTGCGGCCATGACATCCTGCTTGCGGATGCGTCCGCCCACTCCGGTTCCGGTCACTGAGCTCAGGTCGACGCCTTCGTCGCGTGCCAATCGGCGCACGAGAGGAGTCACGTATGCGGCATTTTCACCGACCGTGTCCGCAGCCGCTGGAGCGGATGCGGATGCGGAACCCTGCGAGCCCGACTGCTCCTCAGCTGGCTTCGACGCAGCCGGGGCAGGGGTCTCCTGCTTCGGTGCTTCTTCGGCAGCTACAGACTTCTTGTCCTCAGCAGGCTCTTCAGCGGGAGCTTCCTCTTCGGCAGGCTCCTCAGCTGGTGCCTCTTCTTCAGCAGGCTCCTCGGCCGGAGCTTCCTCTGCAGCAGCGGAAGACTCTGCCTCGCCCGATCCGGAACCGACGCGAGCCAGAGGCGCACCGACCTCAACGGTCTCGTCCTCTTCTGCCAGGTGTGCCTGAACGGTTCCCGCCACGGGGGAGGGCACCTCGGTGTCGACCTTGTCGGTGGACACCTCGAGGAGCGGTTCGTCGACCTCAACATCTTCGCCGACGTCCTTCAGCCAGCGAGTCACGGTACCTTCGGTCACGGACTCACCGAGGGCAGGCATTGTGATCTCTGTGCCTTCGCCTCCGGAACCGGATGAGGCTGGAGCTTCGGCTTCTGATTCGTCGGCTGAGTCCGAGGACGCTTCCTCGGTCTCTTCGGCCGCTGTGGGTTCGGATTCTTCGGTGGATTCAGAGATGTCCTCGCCGGAGGAGCCCTCTGCGTCGGCGGACTCTGCGGAGTCGGATCCGCTGCCGTCGCCGATGTAGGCCAGATCTCCGCCGACTTCGACGACGTCGTCTTCGTCAGCCAGGATCTTCTCTAGGACACCTGCGTAGGGGCTGGGGATCTCTGTGTCGACCTTGTCAGTCGACACCTCGAGCAACGGCTCGTCTACTTCGATTTCTTCGCCGACCTCTTTGAGCCAGCGGGTGACTGTTCCTTCGGTCACCGACTCACCGAGAGCCGGCATCTGCACGGAATTCGACATGTCTTTCGTCTCCTCGGATCTTAAGAGTGGAAGTGCAGGGGTTTGCCGGCAAGGGCCAGGTGGGCCTCGCCGAGTGCTTCATTCTGCGTCGGGTGAGCGTGAATGAGTTGCGCAACTTCCTCTGGGAATGCCTCCCAGTTGACGATCAGTTGGGCTTCGCCGGCCTGCTCGCTCAGTCGAGCGCCGATGCCGTGGACACCGACAACAGGTCCGTCCTTCTCACGGATGACCTTAATCAGACCACTGGTGTTCAGGATCACGGACTTACCGTTTCCGCCCAGGTTGTATTCGATGGATTCGACGCTGTCGGCCCCATACTGCTCTTCGGCCTGCTTGGACGAGAGTCCGACCGAGAAGATCTCGGGTTCGCAGTAGGTCACGCGAGGGATGCCTGATTCCAGAACAGGAACCGGGTTCAACCCTGCGATCTCCTCGGCGATGAAGATTCCCTGGCCGAAGGCGCGGTGAGCCAACTGCAGCCCGGGAACGATATCGCCGCAGGCATAGATGTTGCCGACGCCAGTGTGGAGGCGTTCGTTGGCGAGGACGAATCCACGGTCCATCGGGATGCCCTGGTCTTCGAAGCCGAAGCCTTCGGTGACCGGACCACGACCGACGGCAACGAGGAGGTACTCAGCCTCGAGGACCGAACCGTCTTCGAGAGTCACCTTGACGCCGTCAGCGGTCTCCTCGACGCCCTTGAACATGGTGCCGAGCTTGAAGCCGATCTTGCGCTTCTTGAAGGCCCGTTCGAGATTCTTCGAGATGGTCTCGTCCTCGTTGGCAACGAGGTGCTTGAGTCCTTCGACGATGGTGACCTTGGCGCCGAACGACGACCACACACTTGCGAACTCGACGCCGATGACGCCGCCGCCCAGGACGATCGCCGAACCAGGAACCTTGTCGAGCTCGAGAGCCTCGGTGCTGGTGATGACACGCTCGGTGATGTCGAGACCGATGGTCTTCGACGTCGAACCGGTGGACAGGAGGACGTTGGCGCCGGTGACAGCGTGCTTACCGTCTTCACCGTCAACCTCGACGGTGTCCTTAGCTGTCAGTTTGCCGGTGCCGAAGTACGTGTCGATTCCACGTGCCTTCACCAGCCCCTGCAGGCCCTTGTAATTGCGAGAAATGACATTGTCTTTGTAGTCGAGAACTTTCTCGATGTCGATTCCCTTGAATTCGACCTCAATGCCGAAGTTCGACGATTCCTTCGCCGTGTCGGCGACCTCTGCAGCATGCAGAAGGGCCTTCGTCGGAACACAACCGCGGTGCAAGCATGTGCCGCCAACCTTGTCGCGTTCGATCAAAGCAACCTTCATGTCGAGCTCTGCAGCGCGCAGTGCGGCAGCGTAGCCGCCGGTTCCGCCGCCCAGAACGACAAGGTCGTAGGTCAATGAGTCACTCACGGATTACTCCTCGTAGCTGTGAATAAGCCTGCCGTACGCAGCTTTCCTTCTATCTTTCCACTTTTCTCGCCAAGGGCGAAAGCACAAACTGTCTGTTTGGACACAGGTGTGGATGATCACGTCCATATCGACAGCGTGTAGAAACTGTTTTGTCAGTTCACCTGCTTTGCTGCCTCGATGAGAGTGCGGACCGCCGCGCCCGTGGCGGCGACCGGTGTGTAGCCGAAAGCGGAGCCGGTGTTGAAGCTCGGTCCCGCGATGTCGATGTGTGCCCAGTTGGCGCCCTCGCTGACGAATTCCCGGAGGAAGGCGCTGGCTGCGAGCATGCCGCCGGGCCGCGGTCCCGAGTTCTTCAGGTCCGCGGCGTTGGAGTCGAAGCCGGAGAGCATCTCTTCGGGGATGGGCATCGCCCACATCTCCTCCCCGGCATGGGTCGCGGAGCTTGTGATGAGATTGCGTGCCTCTTCGGCACCCATGACTCCCGAGGTCCGATTGCCCAGAGCAACGACCTGCGCACCTGTGAGTGTGGCCACATCGATGAGGAGATCGGGGTTCTCTGCATCGGCGTCTGCCAATGCATCGGCGAGGACCAATCGGCCCTCGGCGTCGGTGTTGGTGACCTCCACTGTCTTGCCGCTGCGCATGTGCAGAACGTCGCTGGGGCGTGTGGCCGATGATCCCGGCATGTTTTCGGCCAAGGGCAGCCAGGCGGTCGCCCGGACGGGCAGTCCTAGGTCGGCGATCGCGAACAGAGCTTGGACGACGGCAGCAGCACCGGCCATATCGGACTTCATGTCCTCCATGCTCGCTGCTGGTTTGAGGGAGATGCCGCCGGAATCGAAGGTGATGCCCTTGCCGACGAAGCTGACGTGGCGGTCGGCACCCTTGGGAGAGTATTCGACCTTGACCAAGCGTGGCCCGCGGGTCGAGCCCTGTCCGACGCCGATGATGCCTCCGTATCCACCGGCCTCCAGTTCCTTCTCGCCGAGCACGCTCACCTTGAGCTTGCGGTCCTTGCCCTGTTCTTTGACGCGCTGGGCGAAGGATTCGGGGTAGAGGTCGAGGGGTGGGGTGTTCACGAGGTCGCGGGCGCGGTTCGTCGCCGCGGCGATGATCGCACCGTTGGAGTGCGCGGCCGTGTGCTCTTTGCTCTTGGGCCCGAGGATGGTGACGGTGCCGGGAATCTTGTCTGCATCCTGGCTGCGGTAGTCGATGAAGCGGTAGGCACCGAGCCCTGCACCGATGGTGATGGCTTCGACAGCCTCGGCGGTGAGCGCCGGCAGTCCCACTGCGATCGAGTCCACACCGTCCAGGGCACGCAGCGCATTGCCTGCAGCGCGCCGGAGCACCTCGTGCGACTTCGCTGCGGCGTCGGTGCCGCGCGCTGTGGCGTCAAAGGCGCCGAGTCCGACCAGGAGGATGCTCGATGCGGAAAAGCCCTTGGGCGCTGCAACACGTGCAGTGGCTCCGGCCTTTCCGGTGAATTCGATGGCGCGAACCACGTCTTCGAGAGCGGTGCGTGCGGATTTCGCAGTATCGAGGCCGATGGCCTTGTCCTCAGCTACTCCCAACACCAGAACCGAAGCGGTGGCTTTCACAGGTGTGGTCGAAGAGTAGCTGGTGGGCGTGGATGCACTGGGCATATATTCCCTTTCATCGTCTTTGAACGTTGAATCGATCCTAATGCCATTTCGCGTTGGATGGATAAACTGTGACCATTCTGACCAGGCAAGTGCATGATTTCCTGGAGGCCCTGGACCGTGCCGTCCATCGGTCACATCGCCACCTGACATATTCTGGTGGGTGTGTACTCACTTTTCTTCAAACTCTTCTTTGCCCCCATGGACGCCGAACGCGCACATCATGTGTCGTTCACAGCACTGAAAGTCCTCGATTCCATCCCCGGTCTGGGCCGCCTGCTCCGACTCGTGATGGCTCGCGGTACCCGCAATCAGGTCGAAGTGCTGGGCCTGAAGTTTCCCAATCGCCTCGGGTTGGCGGCTGGGTTCGATAAGAACGGTGAGGGGATTCGTGCTCTGTCGACGATGGGCTTCGGCCACATCGAGGTCGGCACGATCACTGCTCATGCTCAGCCCGGCAACGAGAAGCCGCGACTGTTCCGTCTGCGCAAGAACATGGCGCTGCTCAACCGGATGGGATTCAACAACCAGGGTGCCCGGCAGGCCGCCTTCAACATCGAAGAACAGCGGAAGTCCCTTGCCTCCCTGCCCGCGGCACAGCGCCCGATAGTCGGGATCAACATCGGCAAGACCAAGGTCGTCGACGCTGCCGACGCCGTCGAGGACTATGCGAGTTCAGCGCGGTTCTGTGCGCCTCTGGCTGACTACCTCGTCATCAATGTCAGCTCTCCGAACACTCCGGGTCTGCGTGACCTGCAGTCCGTGTCGAGTCTGGAACCCATCATCGACGCGGTACGCTCTGCCGCCGCCGAGGTGGTCACGACGCCTCGTTCCACGCTCGGTCACGTGCCGCTGCTGGTCAAGATCGCACCCGATCTCAATGACGAGGATGTCGCCGAGATCTGTGACCTCGCGATGCGTTCGGGAGTCGATGGACTCATCACCACCAACACCACGATCAATCGCGACGTACTCAACGGCCCGGAAGCGGACTTCGCTCGCGGTCAAGCCGGGGGCATCTCGGGACGACCCTTGGCTCAGCGGTCGCTGGAAGTCCTTCGTCTGGTCAAGGCCACCGTCGGCGACAACCTCAGCATCATCTCCGTCGGCGGAATATCAGATGCCAATGACATCAGCGCCCGGCTTGCGGCGGGCGCTGATCTGGTTCAAACCTATTCAGAGATGATCTACTCCGGACCATTCTGGCCCGGACGGATCATTCGTGGAGCCCGTTCACGGACTCTGCTCACTTCGGGTACTGGCGGCGCTTGACCTGAGGCTTGGGCATGCGCAGCGGACGAATCTGGACGCTGCGCATGATTGCGTAGAACGCCAGTCCACGTTCGACGGTTCCGAACTTGGCTTTCAACCGTCCCTTGAGGATGTAGTTGACGATCACGCCATCGAGGATGACCAACGCCAGCAGACCCCAGACCGCGTAGGTGAAGTACTGCTGAATGGCCACCGGCTGCGTGAATGCCACCACCAGGATCAGAATCGCAGCGGGGATGAAGAGCTCTCCGATGGAGAAGCGCGCATCGATGTAGTCGCGAACATAGCGCCGCTGCGGGCCTTTGTCGCGGCGCGTGAGGTACTGTTCCTCACCGTTCATCATGCCGATGCGGGCACGATCGCGGTCCTTGCGCGTCTGTTCCTTGGCCTTCTGGTTCGCCACCTTGCGATCCTTCGAAACCAGCGGCTGTTTGCGCACCGATTCCTGCTGACTGCGTTTGGGCGTCGGCCGTCCTTTCTTCTGCTCAGCCTCACGCTGCGAGGCAGCGCCAGGGTGTGAACCGTCATCGTTCACCGGTCGATTGTCGGAGGATTGCGCATCCTCAGGAGATTTTTTGCTTCCGAACACCTAATGAATACTACCTTTGGAGAATGAGCGAATCGACTTCTGCACTGGACAGTGCACAATTACATACCGAACTCGACAGCATCTTCGATGAGGTCATCGACCAGCTGACCGATCTCGTGGCGATCCCGTCAGTCGCCTGGCCCAGCTTCGATCCCGCAAACGTTCGGACCAGCGCCGAGGCTGTGGCCGGACTTGCCCGAGATCTGGGACTCGACGTCGACATCCTGACCGCGGCACAGGAAGACGGTTCCGAAGGCTACCCGGCCGTCGTCGCTTCCGTGCCGGCTCCTGCAGGTGCACCGACCGTGCTTCTCTACGCGCACCACGACGTCCAGCCTCCGGGCAAGGTCGAAGCCTGGAACACTGAGCCCTTCGTTGCCACCCGCACGGGGGAGCGGCTCTACGGTCGTGGAGCCGCCGACGACAAAGCCGGCATCATGGTCCACCTCACCGCTCTGCGTCTCCTGGCAGATCGCCTCGGCGTGGGTGTGACCCTCTTCATCGAAGGAGAGGAAGAGGCCGGCAGCCCTAGCTTCCGCAACTTCCTTGAGACATATCAGGACAAGCTCGCCGCCGACGTCATCGTCGTCGCTGACTCCGGCAACTGGGCGGCCGGAACTCCAGCACTGACGACGAGCCTGCGCGGTATGTGTGCCATCGAATTCGAGATCTCCACGCTCGATCATGCCGTGCATTCGGGAATGTACGGCGGGATCGTTCCCGATGCGATGCTGGCGATGACACGGGTGCTGGGCACCCTCCACGATGAGGACGGCTCCGTGGCCGTCAGCGGTCTTAAGTCACAGACCAGCAGTGACATCGACTACGAAGAGACGACGATCCGTGCCGACTCCGGTGTTCTCGAATCGACCTCACTCATCGGTTCCGGCTCACTGGCCTCACGCCTGTGGACTCAGCCGTCGATCACTGTCATCGGACTCGACATCCCCGACGTCGACGTTTCCTCGAACACTCTGCAATCAAGCCTGCGGGCAAAACTGTCGATCCGTCTGGCACCCGGAGACACTCCGGCCAATGCTGTTGAGGCAGTCGAGAAGCATCTGCGCGAGAACCTCCCCTTCGGCGCCACACTGACCATCGGGGACACTGAGGGCGGCAGCCCGTGGCAGGCCGAGCTGGACGACCCGGTGGTGCAGACCGCACAACGCGCTCTCACCGAGGCTTGGGGACAGGAATCCGTGACCATGGGCATCGGCGGTTCAATCCCGTTCATCGCCGATCTCCTCGAGGTGTTCCCGCAAGCATCCATTCTGGTCACGGGAGTCGAGGACCCGGATGCCAGGGCCCACAGCGCCAATGAGTCGCTGTATCTGCCCGATTTCAAGGCCGCGATCGTCGCCGAGGCGCTCCTGCTGCAGAAACTGGCAGCCAACTGAAGGCCGACTCGGGAATAGGTTCACCACCCAGAACGTTGTCGCCGGTGTAGCCTGGAGACAGGCAGGATCGAAATAAGGAGTAACCATGACTGTGACGAACGAAGCGATGGCCACGCACGAGGTCGAACTCTCGAGCACGGCAGCAGACAAGGTGCGCAGCCTTTTGCAGCAGGAAGGTCGCGATGACCTGCGTCTGCGTGTGGCCGTTCAGCCCGGTGGCTGCTCTGGTCTGATCTATCAGCTGTACTTCGACGAGCGTCAGCTTGACGGTGACGCAGTGCGAGACTTCGACGGCGTCGAGGTCATCGTTGATCGGATGAGCGTGCCATACCTCGGCGGCTCGACCATCGACTTTGCGGACACCATCGAGAAGCAGGGCTTCACGATCGACAACCCGAACGCGGGCGGTTCCTGCGCGTGCGGCGACTCATTCCACTGATGTCAGCCCGCTGAAACAGACCTGAAAGTCACTGAGATGGACCTGGAGGATCTGCGCGCCGTGTCATACACGGCAACGCAGCCCCAGGTCCTCTCTTCGTATCGGGCCGGACTCTTTCCGATGGGAATCGGCGGTGGCGGCACCGGGCGCATGGGGTGGTGGGCTCCGCGGCGACGCGGAGTCCTGCTCCCCGGCGACCTCAAGGTCAGCAAGAGCCTGCGCAAGTCGATGCGCCGATTCGAATGCAGCGTCAACACCGATTTCGAACAGGTCATCCGAGCCTGCGCAGACCCCAACAGACCCGGCAGCTGGATCACCGAGGACATCATCCGCCTCTATCAGGGTCTCCACAGGGCCGGGTGGGCACACTCCGTGGAGGTCAGGTCCGAGGGCGTCCTCGTCGGCGGTCTCTACGGAGTCGCCATAGGCTCGTTCTTCGCCGGAGAATCGATGTTTCACACCCAGCGTGATGCTTCCAAAGCCGCCCTGGTGCACCTGGTGTCCCTCTTCAACAAAACGACGTCCCCAACAGCTCCCACCTCGGTCGACGCTGATGACGACAGCGGTGAATGGCTCATCGATACGCAGTGGCAGACGTCACACCTGGCAAGCCTCGGCGTGTCGGAGATCAGTGGTCTCGACTACTCTGCCCGGCTAGATTCCGCTCTCCGCGGTGATCGTTGTCAGGTTATTCTCAACAAATGATCATTTGCATGTGAATTTCTACCGCTTGTAGCGGTACTCTGGTAACTGACATAGTAAGAATTCGTCTTTCGGGCACCCGGACGGCGAATAAGGTTGTGAAAGGCTGCACGTGGATTCTCCGAATCAGGCAGGACCGGGAAGGTCCTGGGCGAAGCGGCTCGGCACTCTGGGCGCCGTCGCTGTACTGGCGTTGCTGTCCGGCTGCACGAAAGAGCAGATCTCCACAGGATTCTTCCCCGCCGAATCGAAGGGCGCCACCAACCACACCGAGGCATACACCTCCCTGTGGAACGGTGCATGGATCGCCCTGCTCATCGTGGGCTTGATCGTGTGGGGACTCATCCTGTGGGCGATGGTCGCTTACCGCCGCCGCAAGAACGATCGCGGACTGCCTGTGCAGCTGCGCTACAGTATGCCGATCGAAATTCTGTTCACGGTCACTCCAGTCATCTTGGTCCTCGGATTCTTCTTCCAGAGCGTCCAGGTCATGGAGAAGACCACCGACGACACCACACCCGGTGACCAGGTCATCGAAATCGCCGCAAAACAATGGGCATGGGACTTCAACTACGTCAATCAAGACGTGTACTTCGCAGGAACGCAGGTAGCGCTCGATGGCACGGAGAAGCCGGGGGAGAAGGCACCGACCCTCTACCTCCCGGTCGATACCGACCTTGAGATCAAGTTGCGCTCACGCGATGTCATCCACTCGTTCTGGGTCCCCGCTTTCCTCGAGAAGCGCGACATGATTCCTGGTCACGACCAGAGTCTGCATCTGCGCGCCGAGAAAGAAGGCGAGTACGTGGGCAAGTGCGCTGAGCTGTGCGGTGAATACCACTCCGAAATGCTCTTCAATGTGAAGGTCGTATCTAAGGACGAGTTCGAGGACTACACCAAGTCCCTCGCCGACGACGGCAACAAGGGTCAGCTCGGACCTGAGTACGATCGCAACTGGTACCCGAAAGAAGGTGCTGAAAAATGACCGCAACGATGAATCAGTCGGCCCTTGACGCCCCTGTTGTTCCGCGGAGCAAGGGGAAGATCATCGTCGACTGGGTTACGTCGACCGACCATAAGACGATCGGGTATATGTACCTGATCGCGTCGTTCCTCTTCTTCTGCGTCGGCGGCGTCATGGCCCTCATCATCCGTCTCGAGCTCTTCGACCCGGGTATGCAGATAGTCGAGACCAAGGAACAGTACAACCAGCTGTTCACGATGCACGGCACGCTGATGCTGCTGATGTTCGCGACTCCGCTGTTCTCCGGTTTCGCCAACGTGATCATGCCGCTGCAGATCGGCGCACCCGACGTGGCGTTCCCGCGTCTGAATGCGTTCGCCTTCTGGATGTATCTCTTCGGCTCCCTCATCGCCATCTCCGGCTTCCTCACCCCTCAGGGTGCAGCCTCGTTTGGATGGACTGCGTACGCGCCTCTGAGCAATACAACCTTCACCCCGGGCGCCGGCGGAAACCTCTGGGTTCTCGGCCTGGCGTTGCAGGGAATCGGAACGATCCTCGGATCAGTCAACTTCATCACCACGGTCATCACGATGCGTGCTCCTGGTATGACCATGTTCCGTATGCCGATCTTCACCTGGAACACGCTGATCACCGGCATTCTGGTTCTCATGGCCTTCCAGCCTCTCGCGGCCGCATTGCTGGTCTTGGGAGCTGACCGAATACTGGGATCCCATGTCTTCAGCCCCGGGAACGGGGGACCGATCCTCTGGCAGCACTTGTTCTGGTTCTTCGGACACCCTGAGGTTTACGTGATTGCCTTGCCGTTCTTCGGCATCGTGACTGAGATCTTCCCAGTCTTCAGCCGCAAGCCAGTCTTCGGCTACAAGGAACTGGTCTTCGCGACGATTGCTATTGCTGCCCTGTCCGTGACCGTGTGGGCTCACCACATGTACGTCACAGGAGTTGTGGCGCTGCCGTTCTTCGCGTTCATGACGATGCTCATCGCAATTCCGACTGGCGTGAAGTTCTTCAACTGGGTTGGCACCATGTGGCGAGGGTCGATCACCTTCGAGACCCCGATGGTTTGGTCCATCGGATTCCTCGTTACCTTCCTGTTCGGTGGTCTCACCGGCGTCATCCTGGCCAGCCCTGCTCTCGATATGCAGGTCTCGGACACCTACTTTGTGGTTGCTCACTTCCACTACGTGGTCTTCGGTACCGTCGTGTTCGCGATGTTCGCCGGATTCTACTTCTGGTGGCCGAAGTGGACAGGCAAGATGCTCAACGAGAAGCTTGGACTCATCCACTTCTGGATGCTGTTCATCGGTTTCCACGGCACCTTCCTCGTCCAGCACTGGTTGGGTGTCGACGGAATGCCCCGTCGTTACGCGGACTACCTCCCTCAGGATGGCTTTACCTGGATGAACCAGGTGTCCACTGTCGGCGCAATGATTCTGGGTCTGTCGATGGTTCCGTTCTTCTGGAACGTGTGGATCACCGCACGCAATGCACCGAAGGTCACGGTCGACGATCCTTGGGGTTACGGCGGTTCACTGGAGTGGGCAACATCCTGCCCACCTCCACGCCACAACTTCACCTCGTTGCCCCGTATCCGTTCGGAACGTCCGGCATTCGATGTGAACCATCCCGAACTGCTCGAATACGCCGGGCACGGCACCCCTGAACCGCAACTCGCCGGAGGTAATGTCAAGTGAAGTCGTCGATCACTCTTTTCCTCGTCAACGCAGTGTTCTTCGTGATTGTCGCCGTTGCCTATGGCCTCTACACGGACTTCGGCGAAATGGTTGGTTTCCCCGCTTTGCTTCTCACCGGTGGCATGTCAGGCATGGTCGGTGTCTACCTGTGGCTGACCGACCGTCGTGTCGGTCGCCAGCCACAGGACTCCGAGCAGGCAGAGATCTCCGATGCCGATGCGGACTACGGCTTCTTCAGCCCTTGGAGCTGGTGGCCGATCGCCTGTGCAGGTGCGGCAGCTGTGGCCTTCTACGGAATCGCCATGGGTTGGTGGATCTTCCCCTTCGGCGCCGTCCTCGGCCTCGTCGCTCTGGTCGGACTGTCGTACGAGCATGATCGTGGGGATCACGCCCACTGATTTGCTGCAAAGCGAATACTGATTACAGATAGTACTGATGGCCCGGACTCATACGAGTCCGGGCCATCAGTGCATTCACTCATGCAAGGGGATCCGTGACTCTCTTGTCCCGAAGCTGCGATCGTGTGCTGCGGCCGTGTGAGAGTTGTCCTTGGACACTGCGATGTCTTCTTTGGTCCGAGTCCTCGTCTGCCTCTGTCTGTGCGCGCGAAGGCGGGTGCACCAGTAGCTTGTACAGTCCGGCCGAGGCCATTGTGGGCCTCGGCAAGCCTTTGTTCCCGCCCTTTGCCCGTCCGAGGGCTCAGGCGGGCCTGCAGAGGCTGGTGACGCGTGTGGTCTCATCGGTGCGAAGAGGACACCGGTGATCGCGTCTCCCTCGTCCCATCCTCGATGCATGTCGGCGCCTCATCCATCTTCGCGAGAAATCGTTTCGTGGCCGTCGACGGGCACTATGAAGTGACCGCTGACATCGAAGTCGGGCTGGGATCACCCGCTTGTCGCTTTGTACAACGCTGGGTGGTCTTAACGACGCCGCACTGGGGAAACTGTCGGGGCGACTTCACCAGCCCCGTACAGGTCCCTCGTCAGCCATGATTTGGGTCGGCAACTACTTCGGCGTTCGTCGAGTCAGAGGCACGGCCGTCGCAGCACCTGACGATCATCCCAGCGGATGCAGGCGCGGCCTACAGCCCAAAGCCCAATAGGGGGCGCTTCCTGTTGCTCAGAGCGCGAGGAGACGGCACTTCAGGGTCTATGGAACGTCCGTCATCTTCTTCAGCGGCATTCGCCCAGCGGTCGTCAGCTGTCAACAGTCGGTAGGAAATGCCCATAGGGGGTCACGAGAATTGCCCACCAGTGGCCAAGAGAACTGCCCACGGGCGGCCACGATTTCTGCCCATCCACTCCTCGTGATTGGTCGTGACCACCATGCACAACGAGCTCACCGGCCCAGGCACGAAGCTGGCAGGAGAATTCTCGACAGCCGGCAGTCTCAGCGGGTGGGCAGATGCAGACGGAATCTAGCACCAAGGGGATGAGTACCCGCAATCGGCCGCCGTCCGAGATGGCAGAGTCTAACCCACTCATTACGCGGTGAATTCTCTAAGGCACAGGGGTCACTCGAGCAGCGGGGCGCTGAGGCAGTTCGCTGTGCAGAATAGGCGGAGCCCGATGCAGCGCAGCCGAGTCCAACGGAGTGCACCTCAGTCCAACGCAATGCAGCGCGGCCCTCCTGGAGGCATGAGGTGGCATCGTGACGTGGCTGAATCGGACCGCACTCTGCGACGGCACTGTTCACAGGTGATCCACTCTTCCGCCAGCTGCACCCTGTTTGTGCGCCCGCATTCTCAGACAGACCGGGCACCGTACGGGCATGGCTTCATGGCGTATTGGAAATTCTCTTTGGCCGCCGAGCGGAACTGATGGGAGGGAGAGCCCCGTGGGTACGAAAGAGGGGTCCAGCATTGATGCTGGACCCCTCGATCAATCGCCCGCTTTCTCAGGGCGCCGAGATTGGAACTCTGGCTCGATCAGTGACCGATCTGGTTGTGAGTGTCTGATTCAACCGAATCATGGTGGTGATGCGAGGCTTCGAGCTCCTGCTTCGTCACCGGAGCGACACGGTCTTCGAAGAAGAACTTGGAAAGCTTCGCACGGAACTTCTCGAGTCCGGTGATCTTACCCTCCGCGTTCGGCTCCGCAGGCGTGTACATAGGCGATTCAAATCCTGTCAGCTTCCACAGTTTGTGTGGAGGCAGAGCCTCGTGCCGCTCAAGGAACTCGCCGTGGGGGAGTCGGATGATGTTGGCCGTCTCCCGCCCGTGCAGTGCAATCTCGCGATCCTTGCGCTGCAGGCCGATGCACACACGTTTCGTGATCATGTAGCCGAAGATCGGTCCAAGGAAGAACAGAATTCGGAAAATGTAGATCATGTCGTTCAGTGACATCTGGAAGAACACAGCAACAATATCGCCCGAAGCTGCAGCCCACATGTTGCAGTAGAAGATGATGCCTGCAACACCGATGGCTGTACGCGTCGGGTTGTTGCGTGGACGATCCAAGATGTGGTGCTCGCGCTTGTCCTTCATCAACCAGGACTCGAAGAACGGATAGATGAACATGGCGCCGAAGACACCGCCCATGACAACGACCGCGCTGTTGATATTCAACGAGATCGGCCAACCGGCAATGTAGAACTCGAGCCAACCGGGAACAATGCGCAGGAATCCGTCGGCCCAACCGATATACCAGTCAGGCTGGGTGCCTGCAGACACTGGTGATGGATCATACGGGCCGTAGTTCCAGATCGGGTTGATCGTGAACAGTGCCGAGATCAGTGCCACCAGGCCGAAGATGAGGAAGAAGAATCCTCCTCCCTTCGCTGCGAATGTCGGCAGAACAGGCTCGCCGACCACATTCTTCTCGGTGTTGCCTGCACCGGGGTACTGCGTGTGCTTATGCACGACCACGAACACCAAGTGGATACCGATCAGAGCGATCAGCAGTGCGGGCACGATCATAATGTGGAGCGAATAGAGCCGGGCCACAATGTCATTGCCGGGGAACTCACCGCCGAAGATGAAGAACGACATATACGTTCCGACCAAAGGCAGTGACTTGACGATGCCGTCAATGATTCGCAGACCGTTACCTGACAGGAGATCATCGGGCAGCGAGTAGCCGGTGAAGCCAGCCGCCATACCCATGATGACCAGGAGCACACCGACGATCCAGTTGAGCTCGCGAGGGCGACGGAACGCACCGGTGAAGAACACGCGCAGCATGTGAATGCTGAGTGCGGCAACAAAGAGCAGCGCACCCCAGTGGTGCATCTGGCGGATGAACAGACCGCCGCGGATCTCGAAGGAGATCGCCAAGGTCGAGTTGTACGCCTCTGAGATCTCGATGCCGCGCAGTGGAGCCCAAGGACCTTCGTAGTGCATCTCTCCCATTGCGGGGGTGAAGAAGAAGGTCAGGAACGTTCCGGAGAGGATAACGATGACGAAGCTGTAGAGAGCGACCTCACCGAGCATGAACGACCAGTGGGAAGGAAAGATCTTCCGTCCGAACTCGCGCACGAGGACCGAAGCCCCGACTCGAGTCTCGGCGAAGTTCGCGGCCTTCCCGATGGTGGTTGTGGGTTGTGTAGTACTCATGGGTGATTGATCTCCCAGAACGTAGGACCGACGGGCTCAGGGAAGTCTGACTGCGCGACCAGGTAGCCGTCGCTGTCGACCGAGATCGGCAGCTGCGGCAGTGGACGCTTGGCCGGGCCGAAGATGACCTTGCAGTGTTCGGTCACATCGAACGTCGACTGGTGGCACGGGCAGAGCAGGTGGTGCGTCTGGTGCTCATAGAGTGCAACGGGGCAACCGACATGGGTGCAGATCTTGGAATACGCGACGATGCCGTCGTGCGACCACTCCTTGCGATCCGGATCCTCTTTGAGTTCCTTAGGATCGATGCGCATGAGCAGAACAGCAGCCTTCGCCTTCTCCTCAAGAGGGTGCTCGGCATTCTCTTCGTCGCCGATGCCGGCTGGCAGCACATGGTACGCCGAGCCGATGGTGATGTCGTCTGCCTTGATCGGTCGTTCAGATTCTACCGATGGAATGCCGCCCGGATCCTGGATCAGGCGAACGCCTTTGCCCCAGAGCGTGTTGAACATCTTGTCACCGGGCAGTGGGCCCAGGTCACGGAAGACGAGAACTGCAGGCAGGGGAGCGATGGCCAATGCGGCGATCAGCGTATTGCGCAGGAGAGGGCGTCGGGCGATCCCGGACTCTTCCTTCGCCTGGTGAAGAATCTCCAGGGCGACAGCCTGATCTTCTTCGCTGCCGCCGATGTCGTGGCGCTCGTCGATGCCCTCATGATCACTCATGAGGTTCTTCGCCCACAGCACAGCACCGACACCGATGGAGAACATCGCTACCGCGGCGCCGAGGCCGATGGAGGTGTTGTGGAGTCGAATGCTCTGCATGGTCTCGCCAGGGGTGAACAGGAAGTAGGCGACGATGAACCAGATGGTTCCGACCATCGACAGGACGAACCACAACGCAACCTGGCGTTCGGCGACCTTCGCGGCTTTCGGATCACGGTCAGCGAGCCGGGGCTTGTGTTCCGGCAGCCCCGGGTTCGTGAACCCATTCAACTCCTCGAGCTGGCTGCCGCCGCCGAAGTGGTCTTTCGAGGTCATTGAATTCCCCGTCTTTTCTCGTGGTGGTTACTGAACGACATTGACTGACTCACTTTGCCCTGGATGACAGCCATACTGTCAGTCCGATGACTGCGCTGAGTCCGAAGAACCAGATGAAGAGGCCTTCAGCCACAGGTCCCAGTGATCCCAGCTTGAAGCCACCGGGTGAGGGAGTATCCGAGACCTCTTTGACATAGGCGATCACGTCGCGCTTATCGTCGGGAGTCAGGTTTGCGTCGTTGAAGATTGGCATGTTCTGCGGACCGGTCTGCATGGCTTCGTACATATGCTTCTCGGATACATCCGACAGGTTTGGAGCGTACTTGCCTCGGGTCAGGGCACCACCGGCGCCGACCACGTTGTGGCACATGGCGCAGTTGGTGCGGAAGAGACTGCCGCCGACGGCAGGATCGCCCTTCGACGCGTCGAGGTCCTCGCCCTCAGGTACCGCAGGGCCAGGGCCAAGCGACGCAACGTAGGCAGCGAGCTGAGCCGTCTGCTCCTCATCGAACTGAGGTTCCTTGACACGTGCCTGCGGTCCATTCGCCTGCAGCGGCATGCGTCCGGTTCCGACCTGGAAGTCGACAGCTGCTGCGCCGACTCCGATGAGGCCCGGTCCGGATTTCGAGCCCTCGCCGCTGAGCCCGTGGCATGTTGCACAGTTCGCGGCAAAGAGCTTCTTGCCTTCGTCGACGTCCGATGCGCTGGCTGTATCTGCCTTGGCGCTCGAGGTCTGGGTGAAGAGTGCGTAGGCTCCGCCAGTCATCAGCAGGGCCACCAAGAGCAGCACAACCAGTGCCATTGGATGCCTGCGGCGATCTGCTAAAAGCTTCACGTGATCGTCCTTTGCTTAATATGTTGTGAGTCCGAATGGCCGAGCATCTCGAGCCGACTACTGGAGGAGGTAGATGACTCCGAAGAGACCGACCCAGACGACGTCGACGAAGTGCCAGTAGTAGGACACGCAAATCGCGAATGTGGCCTCATGATGACCGAACTTCTTTGCTCCGTATGCTCGTCCGATCACGAGCAGGAAGCAGATGAGTCCGATGGTCACGTGGATACCGTGGAACCCGGTGGTCAGGTAGAAGACAGAGCCATAGCCATCAGTGTTGATGGCGATGCCCTCGCTGACCAGGGTGGCGTATTCCATTACCTGACCGGAGACGAAGATCGCACCAAGGAGGAAGGTGAGGTAGAACCACTCGACCATCCCCCATTTGGCGATGTTTAACAGAGATCCCGTCCGGCGCGGCCGGAACTTCTCTGCTGCGAAGACGCCCAGCTGGCAGGTAAATGAAGACGACACCAAGATGAGCGTGTTGCCGAGCGCATATGGAATATCGAGGACCTCAGTCTGGGTCTCCCATAATTCCGGCACGACGGATCGAATGGTGAAGTACATGGCGAAGAGCGCGGCAAAGAACATCAGGTCGCTCGCGAGGAACACGATGAAGCCCACCGTGGTCACATTCGGACGATTGACAACCGGATGTGCTGGCGCTGTTTGAGATGCAGTGGCAGTTGACACAACCCCATTATTACTCGTCTCGGGGTAAGTTTTCATCTTTTACCCAGCATTCGGTGAATATTTTTCTACACGATGTAGCGAAACCCTTGATTTGATGCCGGAATCTCGTATTCGGACCGGCTGGCCCCCGCGTGTCGAAGACAGGATAAGATGCCGCAGGTAAGTTCCACCTCGTAGTCACTCGTAGTCAGAGGTGGTGGAAGTCCCTTAAGGAGAGTTCATTCGGATGACGGAGACACCGCGTACGACAGCCACGGAAACACTGGATTCCGGGTTCCGATCCGCATTTCAGGGCGCGACGTACAGCTGGCCCGATCTCCTTATGGCACTCATGCACCAGCAGGATCTCGATGAGACAGCTGCTGCATGGGCGATGGACCAGATCATGTCGGGTCAGACTCCCGATGTGACAATGGCCGCATTTCTCGCGGCCCACCATACGAAAGGTGAGACTGTCGCCGAAATAGCCGGCTTGGTCTCCGCCATGATGGAGCACGCGGTGCGGTTGCCAGGTCTCGAGGACTCCGTCGACATCGTCGGCACAGGCGGTGATCGGGCGAAGACCGCCAACATCTCCTCAACCGCGGCGATGATCATCTCTGCCAGCGGTCAGCGCGTCGTCAAGCACGGTAACCGCGCGACGTCGTCTGCCTCCGGCTCTGCCGATGTGCTCGAAGCTCTCGGAGTTCGCTTCGACATCACGCCGGAACAGACAGGAATCATCGCAAAGGAAGTCGGTCTGGCGTTCTGCTTCGCCAACGTCTTCCATCCCTCGATGCAATTCGTGGCGGCAGTACGTCGTCAGATCAGTGTGCCGACCGCCTTCAACATCCTGGGACCACTGACGAATCCGGCGCGTGCCCGTCACACCGCGATCGGCGTCGCTGATGCCCAGATGGCTCCCCTAGTCGTCGGTACCTTAGCCAAGCGGGGGCACCAGGCGCTCGTATTCCGATCACGCGACGGTCTGGACGAACTGAGCAACACCGACGTCAACGATGTGTGGGAGATTCGACACGGCGAGGTCGAACATATGACGTTCGATGCCTTGGACCTGGGCTTTGAACGCGTCACCAAAAACGATCTGCGCGGTGGCGGGCCCGAGCAGAATGCCGATATCACTCGGTCCGTACTCAACGGGGAGAAGTCGGCGGTACGTGACATCGTCCTCATCAATACGGCAGCGGCGCTCGTCGCAGCCGATGAGTCAGCGGTGGGGAGTCTGACCGAGCGGATGGCGGCGAAGGTCACCATTGCAGAGGAAACGGTCGATGCCGGTCTCGGTGCGAAGAAGCTCGATCAGCTGATCGAGGTCTCACACCGGGTCGCCGAGACGAACCGTTCCTGACTCCTGCGCGTGGAAGTTGGCCCCGGTGCGGGGGAGCGACCAGGCTCCCTCCATCGAGGTCGAGGTCGCGGACTGCAGCCATTGGGCCAGGAGCCGGGTCTCTTCTGGCAGAGGGTCGGATACTACCGGAAGTCTCCCTGGGGCCTGAACCCATTCCGCGGTCGCACGGATGGCGGTGAAGCTCTCATCTATGCCCCGCGTACCTCGAGTGTGTGCGGCTGCCGCCAGCTTCCCATGTCGGATGACAGCGAGATCGAACCCGCCTTCGGCTCCTGGGCGGTAGGCGAGAACCTCAGGCAGGTCACGCAACGCACGAACAGACTCGGCCCGTGCGGCATTTGAGAGTGCCGCACGCATGGCATCACGGACCTCGGCGGCTGTTTCGTATCTGGCTTCGGTGGCCAGTCTCGCCATGCGCTGTGTACACAGACTGCGCAGCGATGAGAAGTCGCCGTCCATGGCAGCGAACAGCTCCGTGATGTCGGCGAGGTAGGCCTGTTTGTCGGTCACCCCGGCGCAGGGGCCTCCGCATTGGCCGACTTGAGAACTTACACACGGACGGTGAGATGCAATGTTGGCGGCTGTGATCTTCGCCGTGCACCTTTTGACCGGGTACAGGGTATCGAGGAGCTCCTTCACCGCTTGAGCCGTTTTTCGTGACCGGAACGGACCCAGGGGAGTTGCCGGTGACTTCTCCAACGCCGTGTTCGACCGGACAACTGAGAGTCGGGGGTAGGCCTCGTCGCTGAGCACGATCCAGGAATTGCGTTCGGGGTTCTTCGAACGACGGTTATAAGGCGGGGCGAGCTCTCCGATCAGTCGAATCTCTCTGACCTCGGCCTCAAGCGCGTGCACGCACGGAAGGCAGCTGACTTCTTGCGCTGCTGTGATCATCTCGGCCATCCGGCCGCGATTTTCCGAAGCATTGAAGTACCCGCGGACTCGGCGAGCCATATTGCCCGACTTGCCGATATAGAGGACCCGGCGAGTTCCATCGAGGAACATGTAGACGCCCGGTTCTGACGGAACTCCCTTGGCCAGATGCGATTTGGCTTGGCGCTTGGCCCACCCTGCCTGACGCACCGTCGCCAATTCTTCGAGAGTCGTGATGCCGTAGCCGCCGAATCGTTCGAGCACTCGATGCAGAACTTCCCCAGTGGCCTTGGCGTCGGAGAGTGCCCGGTGGTCGGGAGAGACTTCGGTCCCGAAGTGTGCGGCGAGAGTTGAGAGCTTGTGGTTGCGGACCTCATCGCGACTGACCACTCGCCGCGACAGGGTGACGGTATCTAGGACTCTCGGCTGGGGCCAGTGATAGTCGAGCTTCTCGCAGGCTGATCGGAGGAAGCCGATGTCGAAGGGGGCATTGTGTGCAACGAGAACTGCGCCGGCGGAGAACTCGAGGAAGCTGGGCAGCACTGAACGGATGGAAGGTGCATCGTCGACCATCGCATGTGTAATTCCGGTCAGGCGTGCCACAAACGGGCTGATGACCGATTCCTCAGGCTTGACCAAAGATTGGAACTCGCCGAGGACTTCACCGCTGCGGGTCTTGACCGCCCCGATCTCCGTGATCTCCGACTTTCCGGCGGTTGTGCCGGTGGTCTCCAGGTCGACGATGACGAAGGTGACCTCGTGGAGAGGTGTGCCAAGATTCTCGAACGACAGCTGCGAGGACTCGATGGCTGTCGGCGTACGGTCAAACGGGGTGGACATGCTCCCCAGTCTTCCACTCGCTCCTGACACAGAAGGACGTCCGGGATTCGACGGCGGCATCAGACCGACGCGCCGTTGTCTCCGTCAGAGGTTCGGCTCGTCGGGAGATGAAAGAAGAGTCCGACTGCTCCGCCGAGGCAGACGGCGATGCCGATCAGCAGAAACCACCCGGGCAGCGGTCGGAAGAAGATCGCGCCGAGGACCAGCAGCAGGACAGCCCCGAACGTCGCAATCACAGAGAGCACCAGAGTCGGCGAGGCGGTGCGCCAGCCGATGGGCTCGGCCGGTCCGGGTTCCCACCCTTCTTCCTCTTCGAGCCGCTCCCTTACTTCTTCGACGGGCATATCGCCCATGAAAGCGCTGGGTTCGGCAATCTGATTGACGAGATCTTCCCAGTGACTGTCACTGATGCGCGAGGAATCGTCGAGTCGCTCCGATTCCGGAACCTCGTCGCGCCAGTCCTCGTTCTTCTCGTCGTCCATGTTGTCTATCAGCAATCTTCTCGGTGTCTCTATTCCCCGATTCCGGGGGTGTCTGTCGATGCACGGTCGGAGGATGCAACCTTCTGCCCGATCACCTCGGCGATGGTGTGGGCATCGTTGTCCAAGGTGGCAACGTGCTTGGACCGACGCAGCGAGAGGATCGTCGGTCGCTGAGGCAGGCGCGACCTCAAGCTCCGGAGAGTACGTGGCCCGACCACGGCGTCACGGCCGGAGACGAAGAGAGTGACTGGGCACTCGATCCGCCAGAGATCTTCGCGCAGAGTCTTCTGTGCAGATGCGAACGAAGCGATGGCGGCGACAGGTGTACGGTCGTAGGCATATTCACAGCGGTCCGGATGCTCGATGTCTCCGGCGATCGCCGGCACCGAGGCGACGAAGTGTTTGAGGGCCGGCAGCAACGGTGTCAGTGGGGAATCGATGTAGAGCGCCGGATTGATGAGGACGAGTTCGTCGGGAGGGGAATCGCCGGCCCCCAGCGCCAATGCCAGTGCACCGCCCATTGACAATCCGGCTACCACCACCCGGGAATGAGTCTGGGACAGTGCTTTCAGCTCTGCCCTCGCTGCGTCGAGCCAATCGGACCAGGTCGTGGCATTGAGGTCCTGCCAACGCGTACCGTGACCAGGAAGCAATGGCACGCTGACACTGATTCCGTACTGACTTATACTCCGTGCGATCGGGAACCACGCGGCAGCAGAACCCGTGATTCCATGGAGAAAGAGCACCGCAGACGAAGAGTCCGGAACAATCTGCCGGTAAGGTGCAGTCGGCACCGATTGTGGTGAGTAGTCGATCTCCATAGCTTCAGCATGGCATGAATATGCGGTGATGGTGTCGATATATGATGTCCGAGGACGACAAAGAGTCGTGACAGGGAAGGGTGCTCGTGTTCTACTGGTTTCTCAAGCGAGTCGTGGCCGGACCCATTCTGCGGATTCTCTTCCGCCCTTGGGTACGTGGGCTGGACAATCTCCCGTCCGATGGGCCTGCGATCATCGCGGGAAACCACAACCACTTCATGGATTCGATCTTCGTGCCTCTGCTGGCACCACGACCGGTCGTCTACCTGGCGAAGAAGGACTATTTCACGGGACGCGGGCTCAAAGGAGCCGTCACCCGCTGGTTCTTCAAACTCAATAATCAGCTGCCGATGGACAGGGCAGGGGGATCCGGGTCCCAGGCATCCCTGGAGTCCGGTCTCAAGGTCCTGCGGGAGGGTAACTCCCTGGGCATCTATCCGGAGGGCACGCGGTCACCGGACGGCAAGCTCTACCGGGGCCGCACCGGCGTCGCACGCCTGGTCCTCGAGTCTGGCGCCCCGGTCATTCCAGTCGCGATCATCGGCACCGACAAGATTCAGCCCCCTGGTCGCCTGATCCCGAAGTTCCGGCGCGTGGGCATAGTATTCGGGTCCTCCATGGACTTCTCCAAATATGAGGGGCTTCCGAACGACAGGTTCCTTCTGCGCTCGGTCACCGACGAGATCATGTACGAGATCATGCGCCTGTCGGGGCAGGAGTACGTCGACAAATACGCATCGAGCGTCAAAACCAAGCTCCTCACCAGTTCCAAGGCAAAGAAGGCAGAGGAACGGAAGCCGGCGGATGAAAAGCCCCAGGGGCCCACTGGTGACACGGGCGGCTCAGCACAGCCTGAGACTGACTGAGCGCGTCGCCAACCAGGTTCCGAAACCCGCGCTCGACCATGAATCAGGTGTTCGAATACTGCGATAACGGCGACACGCAGAAATTGTTACCTTGAGGTGTTTGTCCTGGAAGACCCGGGAGAATAGCTTGGAGATGTTGAATCCCACTGTAGGTTCGCTGAGAAGAGAGCTAGAATGGATATGTTCTCTGCCCTTCAAAGCGACCTCGCTTCCCCCAGGGACTATAAGGAGGAGTCGGTGTGAACCGCTCAAGTCATGAAAGCGTCGAGCCGACGCCAATACCACCAGCCGCCCAAGGACTGTTGTTCGACGACGATCTGCCGGTCCTCGACGAAGAGGCTGGCTACCGTGGTCCAACGGTGTGCAAGGTAGTCGGCATCAGCTACCGCCGCCTCGATTACTGGGCGCGCACCGATCTGGTGACCCCATCGATCCGCAATGCAACGGGATCGGGCAGCCAGCGGCTCTACAGCTTCCGTGACATCCTCGTACTCAAGATCGTCAAGCGTCTCCTCGACACCGGCGTCGGACTGCAGTCGATCCGTACCGCAGTCGACCACCTGCGTTCGCGCGGCGTCCGAGACCTCTCACAGATCACCCTGATGTCGGACGGTGCGAGCGTCTTCGAATGCACCTCGCCCGATGAGGTCGTCGACCTCCTGCAAGGCGGACAGGGTGTCTTCGGCATCGCCGTTGGACGTGTCTGGAACGAAGTCGAAGGCAGCCTCTCGGAACTGCCGAGCGAACGTCTTCCCGAAGACGATTCCGTCAGCATCGAAATGGATGAACTCGCACAGCGAAGAGCTCAGAAACTCGGCTGAAAAGCATGTTGCCCGAATAACGGGCAGTCCCTGAACGGGACACCATGGGGGAATGATGAGTGTGGCCCGTCCGAAATGACGGGCCACACTCATATTCATCAACAGCATCAGGATCTCTAGGGCACTGCAACACGCCTGTACGGCAATGTGCCACGGCAAGCACGTCTTGCCGTGGCACATTCTAGCCCGATGAGACTGGGCGGATGACTGGAAACCTACTGATTATTAGATGCCTTGCGCGAGCGGATGTTCTCCGAGCGCAGAGCACGTTCCAGCAGTGAGTCGAATGATGTCGCGACTTCTTCTGCTGGCTTCCCGGGCCACGAGTGGATCGGGCGGGCAGAGCCCTGGGCCTGCTGCATCACAGCACGTTCGGCCAAAGGCGGATTGAGCACCAGGGGACCGAACATCTCCCGCATCTCGCTGATGCGGTAGTCATGCTCGTTCGAACCCGCGCGAACCCGGTTGACCACTAGCCCCAGAGGCTGAATGTCCGAGGTTCCACGTTGACGCAGCTCGTCGGCAGCTCGAAGCGCGCGATCCGCGGCCGCCACAGAGAACAGGCTGGGCTCGGTCACGACGGCCACCCGATTGCTGGCCGTCCACGCTGTGCGTGTGAGCCCATTGAGGCTGGGCGGACAGTCGATGAGTACGAGCCGATAACCCTGGGCGACGCGACTCAGCGCATCTTCAAGGCGTCGGAGGTACCTCTCTGACAACGAGGGTCGATCGAACTCTGCGGCTCTGGGCGAGCCGGAGATCACATCGAGGTGTCCGAGCTTATCGCCCACCCACCCGGAGGGGATGATCGCCTCGGAGAGGATCTTCTGGGACTTAGGAGCAGCGAGTACATCGGCGATGTCGACACGCGTCGACGTCGGAACATCGAGGCCAGTCGAGGAGTCCGCTTGCGGATCCATGTCGACGACCAAGGTCGGAATCCCCCGGTTGTATGCGGCCGAGGCAAGACCGAGTGTCACGGACGTCTTACCGACTCCGCCTTTGAGGCTGCTGATACTTAGGACAAGCACTCTCCTACGTTAACGTATCCGGCCGCGCTGAGCAGTCACGACCACGCCGGGTGTGGCAGTCGAGTGAAAATGGGACCCCCTGTATTCGAGTGGTCTAGGTCACTGAGTAGAGTAGTTGCTCGACAGCCCGTCGAACATCGCCATAGAGCGATCGATACAGAAGTGAGAGACACAGATGTTCTCTAAAGTTCTTGTGGCAAATCGTGGAGAGATTGCCGTTCGCGCGTTCCGTGCAGCGTACGAACTCGGTGCCTCCACTGTCGCTGTTTTCCCATATGAGGATCGGAACTCCGAACACCGAATGAAGGCCGACGAGGCCTACATGATCGGAGAGGAAGGGCACCCAGTTCGTGCCTACCTCAGCGTCGAAGAGATGCTGCGCGTCGCGAAGGAATCCGGCGCCGACGCCATCTACCCCGGCTACGGCTTCCTGTCGGAGAATCCGGACCTGGCGCGAGCTTGCCATGAGGCAGGAATCACCTTCATCGGTCCCAAGGCCGATGTGCTCGAACTCGCCGGCAATAAGGTGCAGGCTCTGACGGCCGCACGCAATGCCGGGATTCCCGTACTTGATTCGACTCGCCCCTCAGCCGACATCGCCCAATTGCTGGCCGATGCGGAATCCATGGAGTACCCGCTCTTCGTCAAGGCTGTTGCCGGTGGCGGCGGGCGCGGAATGCGCCGCGTTGGGCAATCTTCACAGCTGGAGGACGCGCTCAAAGCCGCAATGCGCGAGGCTGAGGGAGCTTTCGGGGATCCCACGGTCTTCATCGAACAGGCCGTGCAGCGCCCGCGTCACATCGAGGTTCAGATCCTTGCCGACAATGACTCGAATGCGATTCACCTCTTCGAGCGTGACTGCTCCGTTCAGCGTCGCCACCAGAAAGTCGTCGAGATTGCACCGGCTCCCAACCTGGACCCGGCCATTGCCGACTCACTGCACACAGATGCGCTGAAGTTCGCCGAGGCCTTGGGGTACCAGAACGCAGGAACCGTCGAGTTCCTCCTCGAGACCGATGGTCCACGCAAGGGTCAGCACGTCTTCATCGAGATGAACCCGCGCATCCAGGTCGAACACACGGTCACCGAGGAGATCACGGACATCGACCTGGTCGCCTCTCAGATGCGTGTCGCCTCCGGTGAGACTCTGGCCGAGATCGGCCTGGCCCAGGAAGACATGCGGATCAAGGGCGCAGCCCTCCAATGCCGCATCACCACCGAGGATCCGGCCAACGCCTTCCGACCCGACACCGGAATCATCACTGCCTACCGCTCTGCCGGCGGTGCCGGTGTCCGCCTCGACGGTGGAACCGTCCACGCCGGTGCCGCAGTCAGCGCACACTTCGACTCGATGCTGGTCAAGCTCACCTGCCGTGGACGTGACTTCGAGCAGGCGATCTCTCGTGCACGACGTGCCCTAGCAGAGTTCCGAATCCGCGGCGTTTCGTCGAACATCGGGTTCCTGCGCGCCGTCCTGGAAGATGAGTCCTTCATAGCAGGCGACCTCGCCACCTCATTCATCGAAGAACGCCCACATCTGCTCGACGCTCGCGTCAGCGCCGATCGGGGTTCGAAGATCCTCGACTACTTGGCCGGCGTCACCGTCAACCGTCCCCACGGCGAGCCCGATGTGCGCATCCGTCCAGGGGAGAAGCTTCCCGACATCGACCTCAGCACAGACCCGACACCAGGAAGTCGTGACCGACTCCTCGACGTCGGTCCTGTCGGGTTCGCACAGGCGCTGCGGAACCAGACTCCGTTGGCGGTCACGGACACGACCTTCCGCGACGCTCACCAGTCTCTGCTCGCCACCCGCGTGCGTACCCGTGACCTGCTGGCCGTCGCCGGACATGTCTCCCGGATGACACCGGAGCTGCTGAGCATCGAAGCCTGGGGCGGAGCCACCTACGATGTGGCACTGCGCTTCCTCGGCGAGGACCCCTGGGAACGATTGGCCGCACTGCGCTCTGCTGTGCCCAACATCAACCTTCAGATGCTGCTGCGCGGTCGCAACACCGTCGGTTACACCCCGTACCCGACCCAGGTCACCGACGCCTTCGTCGACGAGGCAGCTCGTACCGGCATCGACATCTTCCGCATCTTCGACGCCCTCAACGACGTCGAACAGATGCGTCCGGCCATCGAAGCGGTCCGCGCCACGAACACCACCGTCGCCGAGGTTGCCCTGTGCTACACCTCCGACATCCTCGATCCGCGGGAAGAGCTTTACACGCTCGACTACTACCTGAAACTCGCCGAAGAGATCGTCGAGGCCGGGGCCCACGTGCTCGCGATCAAGGATATGGCCGGTCTCCTTCGCCCTGCTGCTGCGACGAAGCTCGTCACAGCGCTGCGGGAGAACTTCGACCTGCCTGTCCATGTCCACACCCATGACACTGCGGGTGGTCAGCTGGCCACACTCTGCGCTGCCGCGGCAGCCGGAGCCGACGCAGTCGATGCAGCCTCTGCCGCCATGGCCGGGACCACCAGTCAGCCCAGCCTCTCCGCTCTGGTGGCAGCGTTCGAGAACACCGAACGCGACACCCAGATCAGTCTCAACGCCGTCAGCGATCTCGAACCGTACTGGGAGTCTGTCCGTAAGGTCTATGCACCCTTCGAATCCGGACTGGCAGGACCCACCGGTCGCGTCTACCGGCACGAGATTCCGGGCGGGCAGCTGTCCAACCTGCGCCAGCAGGCCGTAGCGCTGGGCTTGGGGGAGCGGTTCGAGGAGATCGAACGCATGTACGCGGCAGCGGATTCGATCCTTGGCCACCTCGTCAAGGTCACACCCTCGTCCAAGGTCGTCGGAGACCTCGCACTCCACCTCGTCGGTGCCGGCGTCGATCCTCAGGAATTCGCAGAGAATCCCGACAGGTTCGACATTCCGGATTCGGTGATCGGCTTCCTCAGCGGCGACCTCGGTGATCCTCCAGGCGGTTGGCCAGAGCCGTTCCGTACGAAGGCTCTGGCAGGGCGCACACACAAAGCTGTGTCCGAAGACCTCGCACCCGAGGATGCGGCAGCTTTGGAGACGCCGGGCAGCGAACGTCAGGCCAAGCTCAATTCGCTCCTGTTCCCTGGGCCTACCAAGGAATTCGAAGCGATGCGCGCCAACTATGGCGACCTGTCCGTCGTCGAGACCTCGGAATACCTCTACGGCCTGACTGCTGGCGAGGAGCACGCGGTTGAGCTGTCGAAGGGCAAGGATCTCCTGATCGGAGTACAGGCCATCAGCGGCACCGACGAGCGCGGGATGCGATCGGTGATGTTCACCCTCAACGGTCAGCTGCGTCCGCTACAGGTTCGCGATCATGCGGTCGAAAGTGACGTCAAGGCAGCTGAGAAGGCCGATCCGGCAAACTCAGGTCATGTCGCCAGCCCGTTCGCAGGCGTTGTCACTCTCCAAGTATCAGAGGGTGATCAGGTCGAGGCCGGCGCGACCGTTGCCACGATCGAGGCCATGAAGATGGAAGCCTCCATCACCACACAGATGGCCGGCACGGTCTCGCGCATCGCCATCGGCGACGTTCAGCAGCTCGAAGGCGGCGACCTCGTCGTGGTCATTGGTGGCTGAGCGCGACATCCGCTTGTGGGGCGACCCGGTGCTGCGCAGTATGTGTGCACCGGTGACCGTCTTCGACGAAGGACTCAAGGCACTGGCCCAAGACCTCGTCGACACGTCTCTTCCGGAGGGCCGGGCCGCTGTGGCGGCACCGCAGATCGGCGTGGGCGTGCGGGCATTCGGCTATGACCTCGACGGCCGAACGGGGTATGTCATCAACCCCGAGGTCGTCGAGGTCGGTGGAGAGCTGCGTGACATCGAGGAAGGCTGCCTCTCAGTTCCGGGCCTCTTCTTCCCCACACCGCGCTACGAGTTCGCTCGTGTGCGCGGTGTGGACGCGGAGAACTCACCGGTGGAGATCTCGGGTACAGAGGTCTTCGCACAGATGCTCCAACACGAGGTCGCTCACCTCGATGGTCAGGTCTACGTTCAGACCCTGCCCAAGGAACGTCGACGAGAGGCCATGAAGGCCATCCGCGGCTCAGACTGGTTCCTCGCCAGACAGCCGTGATGCAAATGACGAACAGACACCTCAACAGAAGGAGCAGCAGATGAGCATTCAACGTACCGCCGTCATCGGAAGCGGACTCATGGGAGCCGGCATCGCCGAGGTGCTCGCGAAGTCAGGTCTCGACGTCATCGTCCGCGAGATCAACGACGAAGCATCGGCCGCGGGCCGTGCTCGTATCGAGAAGTCCCTGACTCGCGCCGTCGACAAGGGAAAGCTCGACGCCGAGGCTCGTGATGCGGCCTTGGGCCGACTGCGATTCACCACTGACATCGGCGAACTCGCTGATCGGCAGCTGGTCATCGAAGCCGCGAGTGAGAATGAGGACATCAAGAAGTCGATCTTCGCCGAGCTCGACAAAGTCGTGACCGATCCGGACGCGATCCTCGCCTCGAACACGTCATCGATGCCGATCATCCGGTTCGCACAGTCGACCTCACGTCCGGAGCGAGTGCTCGGGGTTCACTTCTTCAACCCGGCCCCGGTTCAGCCACTCGTTGAGGTCGTGTCCTCCGTCCTCACCTCCGATTCGGTTCGTGACACGGTCACGGAGTTCGTCGCCGAGGTGCTGGGCAAAAACCCGGTCCACGCACAGGATCGTCCCGGATTCATCGTCAACGCGCTGCTCATCCCATACCTGTGCAGCGCGATTCGCATGCTCGAGTCCGGGTTCGCAACGAAGGAGGACATCGATGCGGGAATGGTGGGAGGTTGCGCACACCCGATGGGCCCGATCAAACTGGTCGACCTGGTCGGACTCGACACCTGCCTGTACGCAGCAGAGAGCATCTACTCCGAGACCGGCGATCCTGCTGCCAAACCACCGGTGCTGCTCTCACGCATGGTCGATGCCGGCCTGCTGGGCGTGAAATCCGGTCGCGGCTTCTACGAGTACTGAGGCGCGGCTCGTACAGCACAGCAAAAACGCTGACAGCACAGCCTGAGCTCTGACAGCGCGAGAGAACTCCTGGTCGGTTATTGAAACCGACCAGGAGTTCTTTTGTTGCATTGGCAGTTGGCCTCAGCCTGCCAGGAGCTTCTCGTAGCTGGCGAGCTTCACACAGGCGACGAGACCCTGTGCCGCCAATTCGACGTCCTCGGCGGTGGGCATGGTCGGAGCGATGCGGATGACATTGTTGTGCGGATCCAAACCATAGGGGTGTGTGGCACCGGCAGGAGTCAGCTTGACCCCCGCCTCGGCGGCCAATTTCACGATCCGATCCGCGGTGCCCTCCAACGTGGTCAGAGTGATGAAGTATCCGCCGTCCGGCTGAGTCCACTGAGCCAGATCCTTCCCACCCAGCTCCCGTTCCAAAGTGTCCAGGACAGCGTCGAACTTCGGCGCGATGATCTTCGCGTGCTGACGCATGTGCTCCTCGACTCCAGCAGGGTCTGAGAAGAAGCGCAGATGGCGCAGCTGGTTGACCTTATCGGGGCCGATCGAGATCTTTCCGAGATTCGCCCGGATCCAGTCGCTGGTTTCCGGCCCGGCGCCGAAGAAGGAGACTCCGGCTCCGGCATGTGTGATCTTCGACGTGGATGCGAAGATCCATGGGCGTTCCGGGTGCCCGGCTTCGGCGCAGATGCTGAGGATGTCGAGGACCTCGGGATGCTGCTCGCGCAGGTGGTGGAGCCCGTAGGCGTTGTCCCACAGCAGGGTGAAGTCGGGTGCCGCTGCCGGCATGGCGGCCAGTTCACGCGCTCGCTTCTCCGTGATGGTGATGCCTGTCGGGTTCGAGTACATGGGCACCAGCCACATGCCTTTGACCGTCTCGTCTTCGGCCAGACGCTGTGCCTCTGCGACGACCGGGCCTTCGGCGTCCATGGGAATGCTGAGGAGTTCGAATCCCAGAGACTCGGCCAGGGTGAAATGACGGTCATAGCCGGGGACCGGGCAGATGAGTTTGTGCGGGCTCTGACCCCAGGGACGTGAGTCTCCGACGGTTCCGTGCAGCAGGGCAGAGGTCAGCGCCTGCGCCATAAGAGTCAGGGATGCATTGCCGCCTGCTAACAGCTGATCCGAGGGTACCTTGAGCAGGGGAGAGAAGAGTTCGCGCAGCTCGATGATTCCGTCCAGGCCGCCGTAGTTGCGGGTATCGACGCCCCCTGGAGTCATGACGTCATCCCCGGTCACTGCGTTCAGAAGATCTGCCGACAGATCGAGTTGCGCGCTTGCCGGCTTGCCTCGGGTGATATCGAGTTTCAACCCGCGCGAAGCGAATTGTTCATAGGCGCGAGAAGCGCTCTCCAGCTCTGCCTGCAGCTCGGACGTGGGGGACATCGATGCTCCTTGTCACTGTTGTTTGACCGGTAGAACCATCTTAGTCACTTCCTGACATCTGTGCGGCCCGGGACCGCGCACCAGAGGGTGGTTGGGGACGAGTTAGAGTTGACCACGATCAATGAACTTCACGAGTCAGGATGGGCGAACTGTGAGACCACGTGCGCAGGCAGCTCATGGGCGCAGCTTCGGTCAGCTGGCGGGCCTCTACGACGAGGTGCGTCCACATTACCCCGCTCTTGCCATCGACCTGGCGACCACGAGCTGGATGGGTCTCGACGTCTGTGACCTGGGCGCGGGAACCGGCATCCTCAGCAATTCACTGCTAGAGCGCGGCGCGAATGTCACCGCCGTCGATCCCGACGAGGCGGCCCTGGCGAACAATCCTGCGCGCGGTCTCGTCGGCAGCGCCGAGGATACGGGCCTACCGGAAGCCAGCGTCGATGTAGTGAGCGTGGCACAGGCCTGGCACTGGTTCGACGAACCATCTGCTGCCGCCGAGATTGCACGAATCCTTCGGCCGGGTGGCCACCTGGTCATCCTCATCAACCAGCTCGATGTGCGCTTCGAATGGGTGCTGCGTCTGAGTCGGATCATGCACGCCGGCGACGTGTACCGCCCCGCATACCGTCCGAGTCCCGCAGGTTTCGATCTCATCAACCATGAACTGGTTGAGTTCACCACACCACTGACCGTCGACGGCATCATCGATCTGGCTCGGACACGCTCCTATTGGCTGAGGTCGAATCAGGCGACCAGGGACCGGGTCGAGTCGAATCTGCGTGAATACTTCACTCTCGAACATCCCGTAGATGGGGAGCTGGAACTTCCGTACATGTGCCTGGCATATGTTCTTCAGGTGGCTGGCTGAGCCAGGGCAATCATCGGGGCGTCTGCCGTGTCTGCGCGTCCAACCACAAGACCTGCGTGCCTACCAACGAGAAGCGGGCCGCACCCCATGGTACGGCCCGCTTCTACAGGTTGAGTCACCCGAAATGGCTATGCCTTCTGATCAGGCTTTGGCCGGATCCTCATCCTGTGCTGGCGAGGTTTCGACAACCTCGGTGACTTTGGTCGTCGGGTTTGAGTGTGAGACGGTGATCTTGCGTGGCCGAGCTTCCTCAGCCACGGGGATGGTCAGCGACAGCACGCCGTCCTGGTAGTCAGCCTGGATCCGGTCGAGTGCGACCCTGTTGCCCAGGGTGAGCTGGCGGGCATAGGTGCCGGTTGTCCGTTCCCGGGTCAGCCACTTCACATCCTTGTCCGCGACTTCGGACTGTCGCTGAGCGCGAACTGTCAGCGTGCGATCCTCGACGTCGACATCGATGCTGGAAGGGTCAACACCGGGCATATCGATACGTGCGACGAAGACCTCTCCATCGCGGTAGAGATCCATGGGAAGCGAAGTGGAGTTCGGGGTGCGAGTCACTTCCGAGAAGAATCGATCGAGGTCACGGATGGGGTCAAAACGTGTAGCCATGAGCTTCCTTTCGTTGGGTCGTTACATTGAGTCAAACACACTCAACTTTGAAATGATTCCCTGCTCATGAAATTCTCAGTCTCGTGAGTCTGGTTCCGGTTCTTCTCGCCCTTATTCCTGTCGCTGCTCTGATCCTCGGGGGCAGCGCACTCAAACGACTCCCAGGTTTCACCAACGCCGAATTCTGGTCAGGGGCAGAGAAACTCGCCTATTTCGTCCTATTGCCGGTGCTGCTGTTCTCCTCGGTCGCAGAGCTGAGCGTCGCACATGTTCCGCTTGGGCGCCTGGCGATCGGCCTTATCGCGCCGACAGCGGTCGTCTCCGTCCTGATCATTGTGCTGCGGCGCCGCGTGGCACGTGATCTGCCGTCCTTCACGTCTGTGCTGCAGGGTGGGATCCGCTTCAACACGTATATCGGCCTGTCGATATCAGCCAGCCTGTTCGGGGCCGAAGGTAGCGCCCTGGCGGCCATCGTGGCGGCGATCCTGGTGCCCACGGTGAACATCGTGTCCAGCCTCGGTTTCGAATTTCTGCGTACCGGGTCCAGCTCAGCTGTAGGGATCGTGCGCGTCGTCGTGACGAATCCCCTGGTCATCGGCTGTGCTGCTGGAGGACTGTTCAATCTCACCGGGGCGCAGGTGCCCGACGTCGTCGATTCGATCCTGTCGCCGCTGGCGGCCGCGGCCCTGCCGATCGGCCTGCTGTGCGTCGGCGCGGGCCTGCGACGGTTCCCGCTGCGGACTCATCTGGCTGCAATGATCAATTCCACCGTCGCCAAGCTCATCGTCCTGCCTGCGGTGACCTTGCTCGTCCTGGTTCTGCTCGACGTTCCCTCCACGCCTGCCTTGATCGCGATGATCTTCCAGTCGATCGCCACGGCAAGCTCCGGCTATGTGATGGCCCGCCAGCTCGGTGGAAACTCGGAGCTGATGGCCGCGCTCATCGCGGTCCAGACGGCCGTGATGCTGCTGACTCTTCCCTTCGTGCTGCTCATCTCTCAGGCTGTGCTCGGAGGCTGAGCAGATGTCCTCGGTTGGCCAGAACTTTCCAGAGCCTTGGGGAGGACGAACAACAGCGAGCGGCCGAACCCCGTGTGGGGTCCGGCCGCTCGCTGTATCTGCGACGGTGACTTTTAGGTCATTCGTCGCTGCTCATGATCATTTGGTCACTCGTTGTCAGCCTTGATTTCTGGGTGACGTGATCCGAGTTCGGAGTCGATCCGGAGCAGTCCGGATCCGCTGTCGCCGACGTGATCCAGGCGGCCGATGATCTCGGAGATGGTTGATTCCTCTTCGACCTGCTCGTCGATGAACCAGTGCAGCAGCGGCAGAACGTCGAGGTCGCCCTCGGTCTGCGCGGTGCGGTAGAGGTTGCGGATCGATTCGGAGACCTTCTCCTCATGGGCCAAGGCTGCCTTGAAGTAGTCAATGGGCTGCGAGCCCGAGACCTTCGGCGCAGCGATGTCACCGATCTGCGGAGCGAAGTCGCGATCCTGGCAGTGCTGGATGAACTTCGCGGCGTGGACCTGTTCCTCTTCGGCCTGCGCACGCATCCAGCGTGTCATTCCGGGGAGGTCGTGATCATCAAGCTGGATGGACAGCTGCAGGTAGACCATCGACGCCTCGAGTTCGAGGGTGACTTGCTCGCCGAGTACCTTCTGCATTGCGGGGCTCAACTGCATATGTTTCTCCTTCGCGATACGAGACGGATTGGTTCCGTCTTTATGTTCCATAGCCTGACACCTTTTCTAGAATGGTTCCAGTGTGGGAAGGCTCGGCAAACAATGCTGAGGCATGGCATACCTGACCTAGGTTTACCTGACCCAGCCGATTCGGCGAGTTTGCCGATCCCATGACTATGGACACCGCGCGGTCAGCGGTGCCAAGCTGGATCCATGCAGGATCGAATCGACGAACTCACACAATGGCAATCAGCTGACGATGCTCTCCACGCACGGTTCCTGACTGGATCCTTCGTCAGTGGAGTGACCTTCATCAACGCTATTGCCGACGCCGCGGAAGCCGCAGGGCACCACCCGGATGTGGACCTGCGATTCCCGCACGTTGACATCTCGTTGACCACCCATGACGCCGGGTCGATCACCGACAAGGACATCGATCTGGCCACCGAGATCTCCCAGATCGCACGGGCTCAGGGCATCGACGCAGACAACTGAGGACGGCGGCGATGGAACTGCGTCACTGCTTCGAAGGCATGTGCCATGCGCAGGAGATCCACGTCGGCACCCGGCTTCGCGACGAGCTGGACACCGACCGGCAGGCCTGACTGCGAGAAGCCGGCCGGCACGGAGATGGCAGGACACCCAGTAGCCGAGATCAGACACAGAGCTCGCATCCAGTCGAGATAGTTCTCGAGTCCCACCCCGTTGATCTCCGTGGGGTATTCGATGCCCGCGTCGAAGGGGAGAACCTGGCAGGTGGTGAGTACCAGCAGATCGTGCCCCCCGAAGAAGCGTTCGACCTCGCCGTGGAGACGGGCGCGCGCACGATCAGCAGACACCACTTCGGTGCCGGTCAGCTTCAGTCCCATCTGGATGTTCCAGACCACAGAGTCCTTGATCTGGTCTGAGTGCTCTTCGAGCAATGGACCCCAGGAATGGACGAAGTCAAGGGCACGACGGACATTGAAGACCTCATCGGCATCGCCGAGGTTGGGGATCGTGTCGAGGACATCGGCGCCCAGTGAGGAGAACACGTTCGCCGTGTCTGCCACGATCTCGTGGACTTCGGTTTCAAGCGGGAGCAACCCGTTGAGATCTGGGCTGAACCCGATCTTCACGCCGTTCAGATCAGGTTCGATGTCGGTACCCAGACCGAACTCGGGGAGATCGAAGACGCTGCCGGGTTCGCCGATCGAACGCGGGCCACCCGGCTGCGGTCCAGCCGTCGCGCTCATCGTCAGCGCCACATCGGAGACCGTGCGGGCCATGAATCCACTCTGCGCCAACCATGCGAACGGATTGCCCGGCAACGTATGCGGAATTCGTCCGTTCGAGGGGCGAAAACCCACCACATTGTTGAACGACGCGGGGGAGCGCAGCGAGCCTCCCATGTCCGAACCGTCTCCGGAGGCTTGGATACCCGATGCCAGGACAGCACCGACTCCTCCGGAAGACCCCGAAGCCGATTTGGATGTGTCATAGGGGTTGAGAGTGGTGCCGAAGACCGGGTTGAAGGTGTGTGAGCCCGCCGCGAATTCCGGCACGTTCGTCTTGCCCGTGGTGTTGACTCCGGCAGCCTTGAGGCGGGAGATGATCAGTGAATCCGACTCCGGAATACGATCGGCCATGATCGTCGAACCCCAAGTCGTGCGCAGACCTGCGGTGTCGTGTGTGTCCTTGTGAGTCATCGGCACCCCATGCAGAGGACCGATCGGCTCGCCCTTGGCCACTGCTCGGTCAGCGGCATCTGCCCGTGCCGCAGCGGCCTCATCGTCTCGGGTCACGACCGCGTTGATCGCCGGGTTGATCGCATCGATGCGCGCCAAATGATCACTGAGTGCCTCCCGGGCGGAGATCTCCTTCGTCGCGATCTTCTTCGCCAGTTCGCGTGTGGACAGCCAGCGCAGTTCCTCGCTCATCGTCACCTCACTTCCCGACCGTACTGAGGACGGCGCTCAGTGCCGCGCGAATACCGGTCTCCAGTGTGGTCTCGACATCGTCGGGGGCGAAGAACGGTGAATGATTGCCTGCTGGGGGTTCATCACCGTCGAATTTGGCGGGGGAGTAGCCTCCGAAGAACCAGTACACATAGGGAACATCGATGTCGTCGCCGAAGGCGCCGAAGTCCTCGCTGCCTGTGACGGCTTGATCCAGGTGCACCTGCTCCTCGCCGAGCTCAGATCCGAGGGCTTCGAGGAACTGGTCCGTGGTGGCAGGATCGTTGTAGCAGCGCGGGAAGCGATACATGTCTTCGACGAGCGGTTCGGGTGCTCCGGAGGCCTGAGCCTCGGCGCGGATGATCCGTTCGACACGGTCGAGTACGACCGCGCGGACCTCCTCGTTGAAGGTACGGATGTTGAGTTTGAATTCCGCGGAGTCGGGAATGATGTTCTCCTTCAGCCCACCGTGGAAGGTGCCCACTGTGACCACAGCCATATCGCGACCCGAGATCTCACGCGACACGATGGACTGGAGCCTGGTGATCATATAGGCACCGAGGACGATCGGATCGACCGCGCTCTCGGGTTGCGAACCGTGGGCCTGCTTGCCCTTGACAGTGACTTTGATGCAATCGGACATCGCCATGGCAGTTCCCTTAGCCACGTAGATGTGTCCCGCCTTGCCGGGCCACACATGCTGACCGTAGATGACCTCTGGCTTGACGATCGAATCCCAGAGACCATCGTCGAGCATCGCTCGCGCGCCCTCCCCGGTCTCTTCACCGGGTTGGAAGATCATCACCACGCTTCCCGACCACAGATCCTTGTGTTCGACGAGGTAGCGGGCCAGATACAGTCCTACGGTGATGTGTGTGTCGTGGCCGCAGCCGTGCATCACCTTGGTGGTCGACCCGTCGGGCAGAGTCCCCTCCACGGTCGATGCGTAGTCGTAGCCGGTGTCCTCAGTGATCGGCAGGCCGTCTGTGTCGGCACGGTAGGCGACAACCGGGCCCTGGCCGTTCTCGATGACGCTGACGATGCCTGTGCCGCCGAAGGTGTGCGTCTCCAAGCCGAGCGCTTTGAGCTTCGACGCAATTGTTGCAGCCGTCTGGGTCTCCTGCATCGACAGTTCAGGTGTGCGATGGAAGTCCTTGTAGTCGGCAACCGTCTGCGCGAGATTCGCAGAAATCGTGTTCCGGAGGGTGGTGTTGAGCGACATGATGTCCTTTCACGGTGGGTGTCTTCGATGATCTCAGGTATTGGGTACTGATGTGCCAGGCGATCGTCAGTTGATTCCGACGTTGTCGCCGTCTGCTGGCCCCTTCTTGTCGGTCATGGCCTTGTTGCGTGTGAACCAGGTGATCGCAATCGTCAAGATGACGACGATGGCGACGTCCCCGGAGGCCAGGATCGGGACGAGCGGAATGAGGACGAGGATGACAAGAGCGGCCGCGCCCAAGGCGATGAGTGTGGATTTTACCTGGCGGAGTGAGGCGATGAGCTGGACCGTGACTCCACCGAGGATGGCGGGCAGGATATAGAGCTTGGCCACGAGCGTCACCGGCTCGGGGATGATCGAGACCAACCAGGTACCGAGGATGCCGACGAAGAGCACCATGGAGGCCACGTGGATCAGTGCCGCACCGCAGATAGCCATGGTGGCCGCGTATTCGCCCTTGCGTGTGCCCGGCTTCACTCCGAGCGTGTCCTGGGCGACGATCGCCGAGGGCAGCAGCTTGTTCGAGATGTTGCCAATCAGGAATGCCTGGTACATGCCTGCTGGTCCCAGGATCGGGAAGTAGGTCAGCGGCTCAACGATGTAGAAGACACCGTAGACAGCGAAGACCGCTAGGAACCCCTTGAGGATCTCCCCGAAATTGACGTTTGCATCGGCAACGAACAGGAGGTAGAAGGGCACCGAGGTGGCGATGAGGAACCCGATGAACAGTGTGAGCGAACCCCACTTCGTCGTCGTCCGTTCGAAGGCTGCGTGTGAGGGTGACGTGATGATGTCGGACATGATGTTCTCCTCAGGCTTCGGGGGCGCCGAGACCGGCGTAGTGGGCGAAGTAGGACGCGATGAGACCCACAAGCAGGGAGATTCCCAAGCCCCATTCCTTGAGCCACGGCTGTCTAAAGGTCTTGGCGAGGAAGAGGCAGATGGTCATCACCACTGCCGATACAAGGATCGCGATGACGTGTGTCGGTGACTTCGGCAGCTCCCGGAACGTCAGCGCCGCGAAGGCTGCGAGCAGGGCCGCGCCGGGAATGATTGACATCAGGGCAGGATTGACCTTCTCCAGCTTGTGCGAGCTGCGTTTGAACACGGGAGTCAGGATCAGGGTGGAGATCATCCAGCCGGCGCCCGAGAGGCTCATGGCCATGAGCGCGACGATGAAGACACCGCGGGTAAAGGTCTCATCGCCGAGGCTCGAGCCCATGGTGCCGGCCGCAATCGAGGCCGAGGCGACCTCTGTCGCTGCTGAGCCGATGAGTCCGACGCGGACGATGACTGGGGGAGTGCCGAAGAGGGGCAGCAGGGCAATGGCGACGAGGACCACGGACAGTGACGGTCCGATTGCAGCAACTCCGCCGGCTCTGAACGCCGACCTGACCTCGTGTTGGCTCATTCCAGCAGATTCGGCGTTCTTCTTCACCGCGTTCATATAGATCAGCGACTGAACGACGACGACGCCCATGACCGCCATTGCCAGAATCCAGAGAACAGGGGCATTCACGAGACCGAGATAATCGGCTGATCCACTTGCCATCACCATAGCGGGGCTCCTCACTTCCTTGTCGGAGTTGCTCACAGCGACCGAGCTACCTCGTTGTTGCCCGCATCGCTGGTGTCAGTAACTTATCCCGACAGACACCCCAATAGGTCATCTTTGCGAAGACTTCCCGACTGGCGAGAACAGACTTCTCAATGCCGACCATCAATGAATTCGATGAGTATCGTGAAGAGGACATCATCACAGTGAAGGGTGACTTGCACAATGGATCTTTCGGATATCGATAAGTACCTCGACCGGGCAGAGACCTGCTGGGAAACCGCGCTGTCACGAGTGGTCGAAGCGGACCTCGATTCGCCGAGCGGATGTCGGGAGTGGACCAATGAGCAGCTGATCAACCACCTCATCGGCGGGGGACTGCGCTACGAGAAGCTTCTGGCCCAGGCTCCGCCCGCAATAGTCGAGGCAACGCGCGGGCAGAACCACCTCGGCGAGGATCGATTGGAGTCCTTCCGGGCACATGAACGAGCGTTCCGAAAGACCACGGGGGAGTGTGACCTCGACGCCGAGGTACCCCATCGGATCGGCCCGATATCCGGCCACCAGCTCGTGAAGATGCGCATCCTCGAACTAGCCCTGCATGCTGCCGATCTCTCGGCCGGAACCGGCGATGAGTGGCCGATCGATGACTCGCTCGCCGAATTCATGTCCGCAGAACTCAGCGGCCTCATCGTCGAGCTCGGGTCGACCGGGGGATACGCGCCTCCGAGCGCCGACGACCACGCGGACGAGGGCGCCCCAGTCTCATACGCGCAACGAGTGCTCAACATATCCGGCCGCGGAGAAATAGCGAATGCCGTGCTGCCAAGTCATTGAGGCAAAGCCACCCGGCCACGCACTGCGGACTTGTCTCTCTCAGGATCTGCAAAGATGAGGGTCAGAACCGCGGAGACAGCGGAGGTGAGCCCGAGTGCTTGAAACGCCTTCGCATAACCGAGGCCAGGCGTCGCGGCGGCATCGACGATGAGACCGGTGACATACGGGCCGACGAGTCCGCCGATGGCCATGAGTGCCAGGAAGATCCCGAGCGTTCCTGCCGTCTGTTGTGGCGGGCAGATCTCAGAGACGGCCGCGTTGCACAACGGCAGGACGACCACACCGACGCCGTATCCGATGGACACGATGGCAACAGCTCCGGGCGAACTGGAGATCGAGGGCAGGAAGAAGAGCACCCCGCCGCCGATCACCACGCAGATCGAGGGAGCTGCGATGCGCACGAATCGTGACGACCATCCTCTGGCCGACAGCCGATCGGAGAGCAGAGTCCCGCCGATGAGGCTGATCAGTCCTGCAACCGAGGGAATTGCCAGCATGGATCCAGACTGCAGGCGACTGTACCCGAGGCCGACTTCGAAATAGGACGGCAGCCAGGTGAGGACAACGGTCACGAGCGCATAGATGCTGGCGACCAAGAAGGCTGCGCTGATGAATGTCCGAGTCAGCAAGATCTTGTGCCAAGGAACTCGTGGCTCCTCGTTGGGATCAACCGCATCCTTGGACGCCTTGGCAGGAATATAGGGGCCGACCTCCCAGTGCCGGGTCCAGAAGAAGCACCAGACTACGCCGATGACGGCCATCGCCACCAGCGCGCTGCGCCATCCGAGAGTGACCGAGAGATAGGCCAGCAGCGGGGCAAGCGCGATCTTGGAGATCGACGCGGCACTCGCGAGCAGCGCGCCAGGGAACCCACGCCTTCCGGGCGTGTGCCAGGAATAGGTAGCTGTGTGGATGAGGGCAGAGCTCGGCCCTTCAGCAAGGCCAAGGACCATCCGCGAGACAAGCAGGACTCCGAAGGTGGCAGCAAAGACCATCGGAAGCATTGCGAGTGCCCAGACAATAGCCAGGACGATGAGGACCGTGCGCAGAGACAGCCACTTATTCAGCGCCCCGGCGAAGAAACCGCCGACGGTGAAGGCGAAGAAGAACAGGCTGCCGACCAGCCCGACCTGCGAGGCGCTGATGCCGAGTTCGTCCTTGAGGGACTGGGCGATGATGCCGAAGGCCGCCTTGTCGCCATAGTTCACGACATAGAGGACAACGAGCAGCGCGGTCAATGACCAGGCTTTGCGTCGAGATTCTGTCCCTGGAGTGACAGTTGCAGCTGGGGGAGAGGTGAGCTTGGAGGAGACCATGATGCTTCCTTGCGTCGTGGTGACAACGGTGACAACCAGCCCTGAAAAGTTCGGCCAGCCTCACTCAGCTTATTGAACGATCGTTAGGCGAGTCAATTCACGCACACAGAAATCATCAGGGGAGTCCACCTGAGGACACCACTCAGAGGTGTAGGCACACAGCTCGACGCTGCGCATGATGGCGTCAGTTAAGACATCTTCTTTCGGGAGACGTTCATGGTGATCTGTGCGGAGACGAACACTTCGCCGGCAGCATCGAGGACATCGACCGGCACGATCAGCTCCATCGGATCGTCGCCGAACTCAGGGATCGTGTCAAGATGCGCGATCGAGGTGACACCCGTGGTGGCCTTGGCCTTGTACTCAACGGTCATGCCGACCGGAATCCAGCGGTGCGTGGATGGAATCGTCGCCTCCATCATGATGCCGCCGGCGATCTCTGCCATATTGCATGAGGCAATGGCGTGATACGTGCCGAGGTGGTTGTGCACGCCGCGACGATTCGGGGCGCTGACTTCGCAGAGCCCGGGACGCAGTTCGCGGATCAGTGGATGAACGGTACGGAAGTACGGGGCCTTGAAGCACACAGCCCGTGTGAAGAGCCAATTGCCGAACGGCACCTTCTGCAGCTTCTGCCAGATCGTGTAGATCGCACCCGAGGCGTCTGTGGTGTCTATGACCTGTGCTGTGCCTGCTGTTTCTGTGGTCATGGGTTCTCCTTTGGCCATGGGCCGGTCGCGTCAGAAGTGGCGGTCAATCAGTTTACTTAACATAATGTATATTATCGGCGTCATGCCCATGGTTGCTCTGAGCCACGAGACAGCGCCCGTTTCGGATATCAGTTCTGGTCGACCATAGCAGTTACTGGTCAGTCACTAGATTACAAAACCAGAGTACAAAAACGTGACGGGCGCGGATAGCCCTTCAGCTATCCGCGGCCGTCACTGTGCTCAACATATGTCAGCTGACTGCGTGTTTCAGCGGTTGACTCAGCTGCCGCCGAGTCCGACCTTGCCGTCGTCCTTGGATCCACCATCATTCTTGGAGCCGCCGCCTTCGTCTGCAGCGCCGTTGGATTTCGTCAGGCCGGCCTTCTTACCGCATTCCGGCCAAGCCCCGGGACCCTGCTTCTTGAGAGCCTTCTGCGCAACGTCGATCTGCTCGGCCTTGCTTGCCTTATGTGGCATGCCGTCGCCGCCGAAGGCCTGCCAAGTCTGCTTAGAGAACTGCAGTCCGCCGTAGTAGCCATTACCGGTGTTGATGTGCCAGTCACCGCCGGACTCACACTCGGCGACCTTGTCCCAGACGCCATTCGAAGACTGAGCCCCTGTGGAGGCCTGGGCCGGGCCGCTCATGCCGGTCATTCCGGCGGCAGCGACCGCGCCGGCTCCTGCGACGAGGGCGACTTTGCGGAAGCTTGTGCTCAAGAGGTTCACTGTTTCATCTCCGTAATACGAGTGCATTTCGGTTCTGTAACTTGGCCACTCTATCGTTACCAAGCCGTTACACACGGTAGTGGACCGACGGTCGGGTGTGAACCTGATTTCAAGCCTCAGCGCTCAGAATCGACTCACAGAAGTCACAACGCGAACTGAACGCATAGAACCCGAATTCGACTCCCCTGACTGTGCTCGACTCCCCTTGCAGACAGGGACATTTGCATGTGCGGACTGGCTCAGGCACCCGTGACATAGGCCGCCAGGTGGACCGCGGTCAACGGTGCGTCGGGCTCGGGAGCGGCGGCGACCAGCTGCTCCGGGGTGCCTTCGAACACGATTCGACCACCGTCATGACCCGCACCAGGCCCCAGATCGATGATCCAATCGGAGTGGGCCATAACAGCCTGGTGATGTTCGATGACGATGACTGTTCGCCCGGCATCCGCGAGGCGATCCAACATGTGAAGCAGATTCTCCACATCTGCAAGGTGCAGACCCGTTGTCGGTTCGTCGAGGATGATGACAGATGCAGAATCTGCAGCTTTGGCCGATAGGTGCGTGGCCAGCTTGAGGCGCTGCCGCTCGCCACCTGACAATGTCGTCAGTGGTTGCCCCAGGCTCAGGTACCCAAGCCCCACCTCGGCGAGGTGGCCGATGATTTTACTGACTGCAGGTATCCGCGACTCCCCTGTGGCAAAATACTCGACGGCGGCCGTCACCGACAGATCGAGCAACTCACGAATGTTCTTGCCGCCCAGGGTGTAGTCGAGGACCTCTGCCTGGAAGCCCTTGCCTTCGCACACATCGCACGGTGCCGACATTCCGGCCATCATTCCGAGGTCGGAATAGATGATTCCGGCGCCGTTGCAGACCGGACAGGCGCCTTCCGAGTTGGCGCTGAACAAGGCGGGTTTGACGCCGTTGACCTTGGCGAAGACCTTGCGGATGGGTTCGAGCATGCCGGTGTAGGTCGCTGGGTTGCTGCGTCGTGAACCCTTGATCGGTGCCTGATCGATCATGATCACACCTTCGCGCTGACGCAGCGATCCTGCGATGAGTGTGCTCTTTCCCGACCCGGCGACACCTGTGATTGCGGTGATCACGCCGAGGGGCACATCGACATCGACGTCGCGCAGGTTGTGGTCCTTCGCTCCCCTGATCTGAAGTTTCCCGGCGGGTTCGCGGGTTGTCGTCTTCACCTGGGTGCGGTCATTGAGATGTCTGCCGGTGAGAGTATCGCTGGATGTAAGTTCGTCGACGGTTCCGGTGAAGCAGATGTGCCCGCCGTTCGTGCCGGCCCCCGGTCCCAGGTCGACGACGTGGTCAGCGATCCTGATGGTCTCGGGCTTGTGTTCGACGACGAGGACGGTGTTGCCTTTGTCTCGCAGTGCGATGAGCAGCTCGTTCATCGCTGCGATGTCGTGCGGATGCAGCCCGATTGTGGGCTCGTCGAAGATATACGTGACATCGGTCAATGAGGACCCAAGGTGACGCACCAACTTAATGCGCTGCGCCTCTCCTCCGGACAAAGAGCCGGCTGAACGGTCAAGGGAGAGATACCCGAGCCCGATGTCGACGAAGGCCTGCACATCATTGGTCAGCGATCTCACCAGGGGACGGACTCCCCCGTCATCGATCTGCGCCAGCCAATCAAGGAGGTCAGAGATCTGCATCGCACACACCTCGGCGATGGACTGGCCGGCCAGCAACGATCCCCGTGCTGCCGGGTTCAGTCTTGTGCCGGCGCACTCGGGGCATTGGGTGTAGATGACCGCACGGTCGACGAATTCTCGCACATGCTTCTGCATCGCGTCGCGGTCCTTGGACAGGAACGAGCGCCGAATCCGTGGGATGAGGCCGTCGAAGGTCATGTTGGTGCCGTTGATGACGATCTTCTCGCTTTTGGCGTAGAGGAGATAGTGCCGCTCGTCCTCTGTATAGTCAGCGATCGCTTTGTCCGGGTCGAAATAGCCCGATTCCGAGTAGAAGCGCACACTCCAGCCCCCGGGTTTGTAGCCGGGTATCGTGATCGCACCCTCGTTGATTGATTTCGATTCGTCGACCACCTCGGCGATGTCGATGTCGGTGGCTGTGCCTATCCCCTCACAGTGCGGGCACATTCCTCCGTTGACGGTGAATGTCCGTCGCTCGATTTGCTTGTCGGCACCTTTGTCGATCGTCACGGCGCCTTTGCCGCTGATCGATGCCACGTTGAACGAGTAGGCGTTGGTCGACCCGAGATTCGGCTGTGCCAGCCGGGAGAAGAGAGTTCGCAGCTTCGCATTGATGTCGCTGACGGTGCCCACTGTTGAGCGTGGATTCGCTCCGATGCGTTCCTGGTCGACGATGATGGCCGTCGTCAGACCCTCCAACACGTCGAACTCTGGCCGTACCATCGCGGGCATGAAGCCCTGGACGAAGGCACTGTAGGTCTCGTTGATCAGGCGTTGGGATTCTGCGGCGATCGTAGAAAAGACCAAGGATGACTTACCTGAGCCGGAGACGCCGGTGAATATGGTGAGTCGTCGTTTGGGGATGTCGACGGAGACGTCCTGGAGATTGTTCTCGCGAGCTCCCTGAACGCGGATCAGCTCATGATGATCGGCTGGATGCACCACGGCGATCAGCCGCGCTGCTGGACACGGATCATGTTTCCGGCCGGGTCACGCAGTGCAAAGTCACGCAAACCGTAGGGCTGGTCCATCGGCTCCTGCACGATCTCCGCTCCCCTGGCCTCCACCTCGGCGAAGGCGTCATCGACATTCGTGCTGGCCAGAACTATGGCGGCATAGCTGCCCTTGGCCATGAGGGACTCAATGACCTCACGCTCGGCGTCGCTGATGGTCGGGTCGGTGATTGCGGGGGTGAGCACGATCGAGGTGTCAGGTTGGCCAGCAGGGCCAACGGTCAGCCAGCGCATCTGCCCGGATCCGACATCGAGACGAACCTCGAAACCGAGAATGTCGCGGTAAAAGGACAACGAGGCCTCGGCATCGGTGTGGGGCAAGAAGCTGGCGTTGATTGAAATGTTCATGATCGTCATCCTAGTGCGGGTCAACGGGTGGAACTTCTCGATTCCTGACCGGTCTGAGCACATTCTTCACGATGAGAGTGGGCAGGTCATGATCGCCTTCGACAACACCGGCACGGTACCGCGAGGGTGAGAGTCCCACGAGTTCGCTAAATCGGGTGCTGAATGTTCCCAACGATGAGAAACCGACCGAGAAGCAGACATCCGTGATCGAGAGGTCACCCCTGCGGATCAGCGACATTGATCGTTCGATGCGACGGGTCATGAGATAGGAATAGGGCGACTCACCGTAGGCGGCTCTGAACTGGCGACTGAGGTGACCGGCTGACATGTGCACCCCGGCTGCGAGCTCCTCCACATTGAGCGGTCGGTCGAACTCCCTGTCGATTCTGTCCCGTACGCGTCGCAGGAGGACCAGTTGGTGCCTGGGCACATGGTCGTTCCCGGACGCGTTCACTCTGTGTGGACTCCCTGGGTCAGGGTCTCACCGCGGAAGTAGCTCGGATGCATACGCGATTGGATGATCATGATGACCACGCCCAGGAGCAGAACTCCGATGCCCAGCACGAAGACCAGTCCGATGCCGAAGACCGAGGATCCAGATCCGTAGTTGGGGTCGAGGGAGTCGATCGCGGTGGTCACGAAGATCACCAACAGTGTCACTCCGCCGACGAGTGGGAAGAGGAACCTGAAGAAGAAGTGCTTGGCACCCGTGAACAGTGACCGGCGGAAGTACCAGATACAAGCCAGACCGGTGACCCCGTAGTAGAAGCAGACCATGAGACCCAGCGCGGTGATCGTGTCCCACAGTGCGTTCTCCGACAGCAGCCGCATGACGACGTAGAAGATGATCGCGGCCGCCGCCGAGGTGACGGTGGCCACCGATGGCGACTTGTACCGGGGCGAGATGTTTCCGTATTTCTTCGGCAGCGCGCCGTAGTGGCCCATGGCCAGGATCGTGCGTGAGGGTGAGACCATCGTCGACTGCAGCGAGGCCAGAGAACTGGAGAGGACGGCAATCGACACGAGGACCGCGAACGGCCCCATGACAGGGCCGGCGAGAGCCGCGAAGATGGATTCCTGGTTCTCCGGATTCCCTGCGCCCAATCCGTCTGTGCCGACTCCGGCGAAGGAGATGACGGCAACGGTGCAGGCGAGGTAGATGATGACGATGGCAACGATCGTGAGAATTGCGGCACGGCCGGGAGTCTTCTGTGGATCCTTCGCCTCTTCGTTCATGGTGATGACGGTGTCCCAGCCCCAGAAGAGGAAGATCGACAAAGACACAGCCGCAGCAACCGTGGAGAAGTCTCCGGCTTCGGCAGGGTTGAACCAGCCGAGCTCGATCGGTGTCGGGTCGAAGGCGGTGCCGTTGGACACGTGGACGAATGCCGCGATGACGAACCAACCGAGGGCGAGGACTTGGAACGCGACAAGCCAGACCTGAATCTTCTGGGTGGCTTCGACTCCGCGATAGGAGATCCAGGCAGCAGCCGCGGTGAGGATGATGGTGACAGGAATGTTGATCCACAGCACTCGGGTCAGATCGGCGATGCCGGGCTCGCCGAAGACCTGAGCCAGCAGCAGGAACAGGAAGTCCACGGCCACGGCGGCCAGGTTGGACAGCACAAGGACCGTGGCCGAAATCAGACCCCAGCCTCCCATCCAACCCAGCCAGGGCCCGAAAGCACGGGTCGCCCACGTGAACGTGGTGCCGGAATCGGGCATAGCCGTGTTGAGTTCGCGGTAACCGAAGACGACGAGCAGCATCGGAACGAAACCGATCAGCAGGATCGCCGGAGTGTGGACTCCGACCTGGGAGATCGTGGGTCCCAGACCCGAGGTGAGCGTGTAAGCAGGAGCAATGCAGGAGATGCCGATGATGGCACCGCCGATCGCCCCGATCTTGCCTGCGGACAGTCCCTTGGAGCTCAGGCCCGAGCCGGAGTCTCCAGGCTGGCTTCCGGCCGGGCTGGGAGGTGGAGTCGCCGAGGTCATCAGCTCAACCTTTCAGACGCGATTTCAGGTGCTCAAGATCTTTTCGGCAGTGTCCTGCCCGATCCTGATCGCACCGTCGACGTGCTGGTATCCGTGAGCTGCGATGTCCGAGCTCGCGAAATGAATGGGACCGACTGGATCGTTTTGGAACTGTCCCCATCGGTGCAGTCCCCCGAGGTCATAGCTTGTCGCATAGGCGCCTCGAGTCCATTCCTCGGAACCGAAGTCGGACAGATAGAACACCTCGGGTACCAGTGCCTGTGGGCCCAGGAAGTCGGCGAGTGATTCGAGGATACGCTGTCTGCGTGAGTCCTCGTCGAGGGCGAACATGGCATCGGCGTTGACGTCGGAGATGAAGCCAACGAGAGTCCCCTGGCTTTCACCGTAGTTGGTGTTGTCGTAGACCTCCTGCACCAGTTGCCCTGCACCGAAACCGGTTCCGCTCAAGCCGTCTTCGCGCCAGAACGGTGTCTTGTATGTGGCGTGGACCTTGATCACGAGGCCCATCGACTGGTGTTGATGGAAGACCTGTTGCAGGCGCGGCAGGTGCGGAGTGTAGCTGATGCGCGAGTACAGATTCGGTGGGACGGCCACGATCACACGGTTCGCTGACACCTGCATCGAATCGGTGCCCACCGTGACGGAATCTTCGCTCCATTCGATGGTGCGCACCGGGCTTTCGAGGTGAACAACGCCTTCGCCGAGATCGGCCGCCATCTGCTCGGACACCGACTGCATTCCTCCTACGACTCGGCGATCGAGGATGAAATGGTCGTCCACGAGATTGCTGAACGATCCTGCCGAGGCGGCCATGAGGATGGCCTGCAGTGCGGAGAATGCGGTGGCCGGCTTCGTCAGCATTCCTCCAGCGATGAACATGCCGATGTTCGCACACGCGACCTCATCATCCGATTGGGTTCGCAGCCAATGGTGGAACGACACAGAATCAAGCTCACCGGCGTCTTCGGCTGCCCAGGGTGCGGTGGGTCCGATGCGGGCTGCGAGCTCGTCTAATTGGGTGATCAGACGTTCCATCTCTGCCTGTGTGGACTCGGCCACCGGGAACATATCGCCGGTGTAGACGGAGCGTGTGCCGTCGGGAGCAATGTAGACGCTCTCGCCCTCCCGGTAGCGCTGATAAGTCTCTTTGCCCATATCAGCGACGAGTTCGAGGAGTGCCGTTTGGTCAGGTGAGATCCACTGACCACCGATTTCGTACATCTGACCGTCGATGTGGTTGGTCCATGTCCGACCCCCGACACGGTCCCTGGCCTCGAGGACCACAACGTCTTTGCCTGCAGCCTGCAGCGTTCGGGCCGCGCTCAGGCCGGTCGGCCCAGCTCCAACGATGACCACATCGCATGTTCGATCCGACATTCTGCTCTCCTTCGAAAGTTCCGCTTATGTGCTCAGAGTAGCCAGGGAACATCAGCCTGCCAAGGCGGGTTCAGGATCGCCTGCGGCGGTGCGAAATCGGTTTCAGCGGTAGTCACGTGCGTCCGCGCCCGAGTCGGCCTCCTTGGCTGCCATGAACGCCCAAGAATCCGGCCGGGAACCATCGATATCGTCGATGTCATAGAGATCGCCCAATTCGCAGCTGTTGAGGGTTCTCGTATTGAAGCGGTGTCGGTCTGGATCGGATGCGAGTGCCACGAGCGTTCGTCCCAGAAATTGCGGAGTCTCAGAGATCGCGAAATCTGCAGGCGGCAGCTCACGTGTCGGGTCGAGGGAATCCTCGAGCCAGCTCTGCTCGGTCGTGTCGAAGAGCTCGAGCATCATCTCCGATCTCAACCAGCCGGGGGTGATCGCTACAGCTGTGCACCCAGATTCCGCCAGTTCGTGGCCGAGCCCGAATGCCAGTCGGCTGACTCCGGTCTTCGTCAGATCGAGATAGATGCTCTCCCGGTAGTGCGAAGCATTGAACTCGTCCGTTCCATCGGTGATCTCGATGTGCAGACCTCCGGGTCTGCGAGTGAGCAGCGGCAAGGCGGCGTGCGCCGTGTTCAGATGCGTGATCAGTCCTGCATTCACCAGCCGCATTCCGGATTCGAAGTCGGTGTTCCAGAATTTCTCGCCCCAGGAGACATAGGCCTCTCCCCCGATGTCGTTGAGCAGAATGTCGAGTCGTCCGTGCTGCTCATCGATCCGCCGGATCACCTCGTCGATCATCGGCAGTTGCAGGTGATCGCAGACGATCGCCTCAGCGCGGCCGCCCTCTGCGCGTATCAGTTCGGCAGTGCCCTCGATGGTTTCGCTCCGGCCGTAGTCGGAGGGCCGCCTCGAGGTTGACCGACCAGTGCAGTACACGAAGGCACCGGCTTGGGCGAGATCCCGGGCGATGGCACGTGTGGCGCCGGCGACGAGAGCGACTCGGTCAGTGAGTGACTGCTGGTTGAGAGGAGCGAACTGGGATGCTGTCGATGCGTTGCGAGAAGTCATGGTGACACCGTCTCGTGCAATCACTGACATGCTATGTCAGTGTCCATGATTATTCTTGGTGGTCATGAAGGCAGCACGCTTGGTCTCGGAGATCGTCATCCTCAGTGCGCGGTCGGTGCCCATCACTGCTGCACGTCTGGCGGCTCGCCTCGAGGTCACGCAGCGCACCGTCTATCGCGATCTCGGTGATCTGTCTCGTATAGGTGTCCCCGTCGTGACGGAGTCCGGACCTGGCGGTGGCATCAGTCTGCTCGGGTCCTGGACCTCTCCCCTGTCGGGGATGACCCGTGATGAGCTGGATTCCGTGCTCATCGGAGGTTTCGCTGCGGCTGATCTCGGCTACTCCGGGGAGCTGGCGACCGCACGGGAGAAGATCCTCTCCGAGACGGATTCAGTCTTCTCATCGGATGTGCTCATCGACGGGCCCGATTGGTTCATGACACACGAGCGTCCGGAGGAGCTTTCGGTCATCGTGGCGGCGCTGCGTTCGCACCGGGGTCTGCGATTCGACTACGCAAGCGGCAGTGATTGCCTGATTCGCACCGTCATACCATTGGGACTCGTCGTCAAGGCAGGGCGGTGGTATCTGGCCGCGCAGCCACCTGGTGGCAGGCCACGGACCTACCGGGTCTCGCGCATCACTGAGATCAGACTGCACTACGTCTCAGTCTCACGCCCGCCGGGCTTCCACCTCGGCGACTACTGGGCGAGGTCTCAGATCGACTTCGACCGTTCGATCCGTTCTGTGACGGTAAAGCTGCGGGTGTCCAGCGACAGCCTCGGCGATCTGCGACGTGCGATTCCCGGTCGAATCACGGACGAGGCGATCGAGGCCGCCTCAATCGCAGATGGTGTCTCCTCAGCAGAGGAAGAAATTGTCGTCGACCTGCCGATGGAGCCATTGGATGTCGCCGTATCGCAGCTGATCACCATTCGCGAGGTCGAGGTGATATCACCTCTGGAAATCCGTACGGCGCTGCGCGAGCAGGCACGTCACACAGCTGTGTGCAACGGCCTCTGAGGAATCAGAACGACGTTTACTGAACCTCGTATTTGCCGTTGATCTGTCCGGCTCCGACTCCGCCGACAGCCTCCATGGCTGCCTTGGACAGGTCGATGCAACGGCTGCCATGGTAGGGCCCACGGTCATTGATGCGCACGGTCACGGATTTTCCGTTGGCGGTGTTGGTGATCTTGACCTTCGAGCCGAAAGGCAGTGTCTTATGCGCTGCGGTCAGCTTGTTGGTGTCGAAGCGCTCGCCGTTTGCGGTCTGCTCGCCATCGAATCCGTCTCCACCGCCGTAGTACGACATGGGGCAGGAACCGGACTCACCGGCAGACTCGCCGGACTTCGACGGTTCGTCGTTGGCATCGGGCGTCGACTTCTTCGACCCTGAGTCACCGCTGGCAGATTCCTTAGTCGCCGAGTCCTTCGACGCGGTTTCTGATGGCGTCGGGCTTGGGGTCTCGGTTTTGGACTCGAGAGAGATCTCGGCCGGCTTCTCCTTGGCCTGCTTCTTCGCTTTCGCCAGGAAGTCGTCCGGGGCCTGCGTCACTTCGGCATCCGCGACTATTGGGGTTTCAGCAACGACCAGTTGGTCACCGCCTGTGTTGTCGGGGACCATCGCCATGCTGGAAGCGACGACTGCGAAGGTCGCGGCCGTGGGAACGATGAACGCAGAGAGGACCGGGCGTGAGCGTACCGATGCCAACACTCCCCCGGCGGTGTTCGCAGCGGCATGGACTCGTTGCGGCGAATGCCGTCCGGGCTTCTTCTTCGCCGGTTTGAGCGCAGAGAAGAGCGAACCCGTCGTTGCCGAACGGGGTGAAGAGTGTTTTCCCACAGTGAAGTCCTCGTAGTCATTGGCCGGTGTTATCGGCAACCAAGAGTCTCTAAGGTTGAGGCCACCTCAACACCGACTCCAAGTTATCGGATCGTTACCTGACCACAGTCTAGTTAAGAAACTGTTACAAAAGCAATGCGGCACGCTCAATGAGCGTGCCGCATCGGTGAGTATCAGGTCACTTGGACTTGCGTGTGACCAGTCTGCGCATGCCATCGGCGCCAGTGGTCACAGACTCCTGGGCCTTGTCGAAAGCCCGTTCGACTTTCCCGCTGCGCACGGCATCGTCGATCGCGTGGGAGACATTGCCCAGCGCCTTCTTCACGTTTGTCTCGGTTGCCTCGATGAGGCGCGACCCCTTCGTCGCCTCGCGGGCGTTCTTCACCCCGCTGCTGGCAGCACCGTAGGCCCTGGTGGCAGCCGATCGCACCTTCTCCGTTGGTGTCCTCTTCGTGGAATCGATGACGTAATCAGGTTCGATCGGATCTTGTGTTCGGCTCATATCTCCATAGTTGTCGACCCCGACCGCAAGGTCAACAGCAACATAGGATTGGATCATGAATTCTCAGCCAGAAATCATCGCCCACAGAGGCGGGCAATGGCCCGGCATGAGTGAGAACACGCTCGAAGCATTCACTTCCGCCCATCGGGCAGGGGTGCACTGGATGGAGACCGACGTCCACGCCTCCGCCGACGGCATCCTGTTCGCAGCACATGATGCCGATCTCGACCGCATCGCCGGCCGTCCGCACAGCATCCGCGATCTCAAGGCAGCTGAACTCGACTCGATCGAACTCCTTGCAGGAGGCCATCTGCCTCGACTGACGACTCTCTTCGAGTCACTTCCCGAGGCGGCGTGGAACATCGATGTCAAGGCGCCCCACAGTATCGCACCGATGATCCGCACTATCCGCAGCACCCACTCCGAGGACCGACTCCGGCTCGCCTCATTCTCGTCTTCGACTCTGCGCAGACTGCGAGAGGCGCTGCCCGGCGTTCGCACATCGACCGGAGTGCAGGAATCCGCACTGTTTGCTGCCGGCAGCCTACCGGGTGTGGCCCCTGCCGGACCGTGCCCTCTGCCTGTGGGCCTCGATGCTCTGCAGGTGCCGATGTCATTCAAGGGCCTGCCCGTCGTAACGGTAGGGTTCGTCTCCCGCGCCCACGAGGTTGGACTGCTGGTGCACGTATGGACAATCAATGATGCCGCTTCTATGCGCCTACTCCTGAGCCTCGGAGTCGATGGCATCGTCACAGATGACGTCCCAAAGGGCCTGGATGAGCTCGCGGCATGGACCTGAGTGTCGGGAATAGGCACAGACGGTAGACTGTTCCTTCGTATGAGACGTCTGCAGTCGAGTCGGAAGGTGAGAGAGATATGAGCGAACGCAGTCTCCGCGGAACACAGTTGGGCTCACGCAGCCTGGAAACGGAAGAGGGAGTCGAACCGGCACCTCGCCAAATGGTCGAATTCGAGTGCGAAGACGGAACCAGGTTCAAGGTTCCTTTCTCGATCGAAGCCGACGTGCCCTCCACCTGGGATTCGGGCATCCACGGCGTCGGCACTCGTGTCGGCGTGAACGAACCCGATGGTGAGCCAGGCAAGCACGTGCGGTCCCACTGGGACATGCTGCTCGAGCGCCGGTCCTTCGACGAACTTCAGGTCCTGCTCGACGAGCGACTCGCTGTTCGCCGTGGTGAGGTACCTGCACAGGTGTGAGAGCCTCTGCACTCAATCACAACAGCGCACCTGAGCATGAAGGCGGGGTGCAGGTCCGATGACCTGCATCCCGCCTTCATGTCTGCCCCTGTGTCGTGTCTGCTGCTGGGCTCCTTCAGCCTGTTCGACCTGCCAACAGCGCCCGAAGGTGAATCAGCCCTCAGGCGGCCGGTCTGCGCGCGGTGAGGCGTTCGAGCACGCCTCGAGCCTGTCGTCCGCGGCGCGCCAGGCCCCAGCTGGCCACTTTGGTGAAGGCCTCGGAGATGATCGACCCACTCATCTTCGACTCCCCCAGTTCACGTTCGACGAAGACGATGGGAACCTCTGCCACCCGGAATCCGGCTTCGACGGTGCGGTAGGTCATGTCGATCTGAAAACAGTATCCCTGAGACTGCACGCCCGAGAGGTCCAGGTTCTTCAGTACCTCGCGCGAATACGCACGGAATCCGGCCGTCGCATCCTTGACTCCGAGACCCATCATTGCGTTGACGTAGATGTTGGCACCGCGGGAGAGGAAGAATCGTGAACGAGGCCAATCGACGATCGCCCCGCCCCTGACCCATCGTGAACCGATGACGAGATCGGCATGCCCCGCCTGGGCGACTGCCAAGAGCTGCCCGAGGTCCATTGGGCGGTGGGATCCGTCAGCATCGAATTCGCAGATGATGTCGTAGTCGCGCTCCAGAGCCCATTCGAATCCAGCGATGTAGGCCATGCCCAGACCGGATTTCTCGCTGCGGTGCAAAACATGCAGACGTGGATCTGTGCGTGCCTGCTCAGCAACCCAGTCACCGGTGCCATCGGGCGAGTTGTCATCGACGACGAGAACGTCGACGTCAGGCTGATTCTCAAACAGCCCGGACAGCGTCACGGGCAGAGCGAGTCGTTCGTTGTAGGTCGGGATGACCACCAGAGTCTTAGAAACCACGGCCACTACGATACGCCGCGCGGTGTGAAATATATGAGCCGACACTCACGCCTTCGGACCACGTTGGGAAACGAGTTATCTAATGACGAGAGTGCCGGCTCCATCCCAGCTGCTGTGGAATGCCAACCACGAATCTAGTACCTGCCGCGGTCTTTGCAAAATCGCTCTGACCTGGGGTTATGCTCAAATCTCCAGGTCAGACGCAAGGCAGAATGTTGAAAATACTTAGCTTTCGGCGTGTCGCCTTGACTCCTTCGAACGTCATCGAGAGGTGCCGTGCATATGGGTTCTAAGCATCCCCGACGGTTGCGATCCGTGTCGGCAGTGCAACCTCGGGTGAAAGTTCCGGCAGGCCGGGGGTGCCCGAGCGCGGATCGGTGCTCCACGCGGCTACGCGTTCATCTGCGACCTGAACCACGAGTCGATCGACCTGCCACCGCACGAGGTCCGCCTCAGCTCCGGGCGCGAGGACTCCCCCATCTGGGTTGCCGGCGGCCCGATGAGCGAACCGGGTGCCTGCGTTGAACGCCGCGCGCGCTCCGATTCCGTTCTCACCGACGACGGCAGAACGCACGGCGGCCCACGGAGATTCCTGGGAGTCGGTCCACGACACCTGGGCCCCTGCCGACAGCAGCTGCGCCAGAGGCTGCGGCTGTGCGGGGTCGAGGGTGATCGCAATGCCGGAGTAACCCAACGGTGTGACGAAATCATCGTCGACGCTGAAATTCAACAGCAGACGATATCCATTGCGCTGTGCAAGTGCTGCATGTTCGCGCACCCGGTCGAGGACCCCGCCGAGGCGGCGGTTCGACTCGACCTGGATGTACAGGGACGTTTCCGGCATCGTATCGAGGGCCAGGAAATCCGCGGCGGCGATACTTGCTCGCTCGGCGTCCGTATCCGACGCGGGACCGGCTTCGGAACTGAACTCGGGATACCCGATGACCCTCAGCCCCTGCGGTGCGCGGGCACGGAAGTCTGCCACTGCCTCGGCGCCACCGAGGACGTGGACGTGGGTGAAACCGGACTCGAGAAGACGGTCCCCGCCGGGGGCGCTGTCCCCAAGAGTCAATCCCCCGTGGACGAAACCGGGGGTGAGGAAGTCACCGTCAAGGTTGATCGCGTCGGGTTCTGCAGCCAATGCGGCTTCATCGGAGCCGATGAACGAGACCTTTCCGTCCTTCGTGCCCAAGGCAGTCGCAAAGGGGTCGACACTGCTGTATACATCTCCACCAAAGTACATAGTCACAGCCGACAGGCTACACCTCTCTCAGACTGTCTTTGCACTCGAGTCAGTGGTGTCGGGTATCGTCATCGAGTGTGAAGCCCTTGGTTCTGATCGACACGCCCGCCCTGTACTACCGTGCCTTCTATTCGGTTCCCGATTCGATCGTCAACGACGAAGGTCAGCCGGTCAACGCCGTGCGCGGCGTCCTCGATGCGATCGCGCAGATGATCCGCCGCTTCGACTCCCCACGAGTCGTGGCGACTATGGACGCCGATTGGCGGCCGGCCTTCCGCACCGCGATCATGCCCGAATACAAAGCAGCCCGGGTCAAGGACGCCGAAGCAGGCACTGAGATCCCACCCGAACTGGCTGTGCAGCTGCCGATCATGACTCGCGTCCTTCGTGCTGCCGGAATCCCCATCGCCGAGGTGGATGGCACCGAGGCCGACGATGTGATCGCGACCATGGCCGCCCAGTCCCGTACCCCGGTGGTCATCGTCTCCCCGGACCGTGACCTTCTCGCCCTCATCGACACCACCACGGACGTCAGCGTGCTCCGCCCGCGCAAGGGCGGCGAGTGGGAGGCCATCACGCAGGCCGATCTGCCCGAAGCCTACGGTGTGCCGGATGGAACCCGGTACCGTGAGCTCGCCGCGATGCGCGGTGATCCCTCGGACGGGTTGCCTGGTGCCCCTGGGATCGGCGAGAAGACCGCTGCAACGTTACTATCGAACTTCGGTTCCTTCGAGTCGATCATCAAAGCTGCGAAGGCGGGAGTGAAGACGGGTGGTCTCAGCCCCAAGCGAGCCACCACTCTGATCGAAGAAGAAGAGAATCTGCACAAGACCATCGAGGTCATGCGCTGTCTGACCGATGTCGCTCATGGACTCGACCTCGAATCCGTTCCGGGCGAGCTCGATCGCATTGCGGTCGAGGCGGCTGCTCGCGGCCAGAACATCCGTCGCTCGGTCGACAATCTCATTGCTGCTCTCGGCAGTGCCGACACGGAGTCCGGTGCCGACAGTCACCCCACTGGCACCAGCGCACCCGCTTCAGCTCAGACATCTGGTGCAGATTCGCCGACCGCGCCGCCTCCGGGACCGGTCTCTGCCGATTCGTGGTCGCAGTCTCGTCTGGTCGGATTCGATCTGGAGACGACGGGAGTCGACCCTGCGACTGCCAGAATCGTGACCGCTGCATTCGTCGAATCCGCTGAGAACTCACGCACCTGGCTGGCCGATCCAGGAGTCGAGATACCCGAACCTGCCCGGGCAGTTCACGGAATCACCACCGAATTCGCCCAGGCCAATGGTGCTCCCGTGGCAGACGTGGTCGCAGAACTCTGCACTGTCCTGGCCGATCTCAAGGCCGATGGTGCGGTGGTCGTCGGCCACAACATCGTCTATGACCTCAGTGTCATGGCGGCCGAGGTCAAGCGTCATCAGCCCCACATCGATCTTGCGGGCCTGCTGCCGACGATCGTCGATACCTTTGTTCTGGACAAACGCGTCGAGCAGTTCCGTCGCGGCAAAAGGACTCTGACTGAGACGGCCAAACGGTGGAAGGTGACGCTGTTCGACGCCCACGATGCGGCTGCGGACGCTCTTGCCGCCCTGGACATTTCCCGAGCGTTGGCCGAGAACTCGAAGGAGATCGCGAGCCTGACTCAGGACGAAATCATGGCCGCCCAAGGCGATTGGAAACGCGCCCAGGCCGCTGACCTGCAGTCGTGGTTACGCCGAAAGGGCAACGCCGATGCCATCGTCGATGGTTCCTGGCCCATGGCCTGAACGATAGAATCAACTGCGACCATCACTCGACGAAGGACGATAATGGGTTTCTTTTCACGACTGCTCAACCGACCTGGTGCTCAGGCCGACAAAGCCACGGGGTGGTTCGATAAGGCCGCCGACGATCTGGCGGCTGCGAGTCGTGAGTATGCGGAGTTGGATGACAGCGAACTGACGGAGGCCGCTGCCGATATCTTCACCTCAGGCTCTGCACAGGACAACCTCGTGCGCTACTGTGCGCTGGCCCGAGAAGCTGCCGAACGGGCGCTTGACGAGCGTGCCTATGACACGCAGATCAAGGGCCTCGTCGGGCTCCTGCAGGCGAATGTCGTGCAGATGGCCACGGGTGAGGGTAAGACCCTCGTCGGTGCTCTCGCCGCCGCCGGTTACGCTCTGCAGGGTCGCCGAGTCCACGTCGTCAGCGTCAACGACTATCTGGCTGTCCGCGACCGCACGTGGATGAAGCCTCTCTTCGATCTCCTGGGTGTGAAGTCAGCATCGATCTCCGGAACTCAGAGTGAGACCGAGCGCCGCGAAGCCTATGGCGCTGAGGTGCTCTATGCTTCCGTGACGGAAGTCGGCTTCGACGTGCTGCGCGATCGTTTCGTCACTGATGACGCCCAGATCCGCGTCCCTGAGCGTGATGTCGTCATCGTCGACGAGGCTGACTCGGTACTCATCGACGAGGCCCGTGTCCCACTCGTCCTCGCTGGATCTGCCAGCGTCGAAGACGCCAATGCTGCGATCGCGGCACTTGTCGAGACGCTGGAGCCTGGTGTCGATTACGAAGTCAGCCAGGATCATCAGGCCGTCTCGCTGACCGACGAAGGAATCAATCACGTCGAGGCCGAACTCGAAGTCGAGCTCTTCGGTGAAGACGCGTCCAATCTCGCCGCAGTCAACCTGGCCCTGTATGCGAAGTCCTTGGTCAATCGTGATGTCGACTATCTTGTCGTCGATGGACGGGTCAAGCTCATCTCAGCCTCCCGTGGGCGTGTGGCCGAACTCCAGCGTTGGCCTGACGGACTGCAAGCTGCGGTTGAGGCGAAAGAGGGTGTGGGCACCACCGAGAGCGGTGAAATCCTTGACCAGATGACCGTCGAAGAACTCATCCACGGCTACGAGACCGTCTGCGGAATGACCGGCACCGCGCTGGCTGTCGGCGATGACCTACGTGAGTTCTACAACCTTGAGATCGTGCCAGTCGACACGCACCTACCTGTCATCCGAGTCGACGAACCCGACCGGCTCTACACCTATCAGGAGTCCAAGGAACGCGCGATCGTCGACGAGGTCGCCGAGAACCACGCCAATGATCGTCCCGTGCTCATCGGGACTTCCTCGGTGGCAGAGAGTGAGTCACTGGCGGCACGGCTCATCGAACGCGGCATCGACGTCACGGTCCTCAACGCCAAAGACGACTCTCTTGAAGCCGACGTCATCGCTGCCGCCGGCGCCCCCGGAGCCGTCACAGTCTCGACCCAGATGGCTGGACGCGGCACCGATATCCGCCTGGCCGACGACAGCGTCGCCGAGTCCGGCGGCCTGCTGGTCATCGGCGCCGGACGTTACCTGTCCTCACGCCTTGATGACCAGCTGCGTGGGCGCGCCGGACGTCAGGGTGACCCTGGGACCTCTGTGTTCTTCACCAGCCTCGAAGACGAGCTCTTGACTCGTGTGCCGGAGATCCAACGCTTCGTCTCCGAAGGTGACGAGACCGGGTGGATCGAATCGAAGCGTGCACTGGGCCTCGTCGAACACGCTCAGCGCGTGGCCGAAGGCCAGAACACAGCTCTGCACCGCGACACCTGGAAGTTCAACGAACTCATGGCCAAGCAGCGTGACCTCGTCCTGTCCCGACGCAAGGAGCTGCGCGACGATGACGAGGCCATCAACGAGCTAAAGGAACGCCTGGGCGATGTGGCGACGGACCTGTCGGCCGAGCACTCACAGGAACTTGTCGACGCCACGCTGCGCGAAGTCATGCTCTTCCATCTCGACGCCCGCTGGGTCGATCATCTCGCCTTCCTCAACGATCTGCGTGAGGGTATCCATCTGCGCACCTTCGCACGTGAAAAACCCCACGAGGCGTTCAATACGGAGTCGATCCGCGTCTTCTCCTCGTTCTGGTCAGACGTCATCGAAGATTCGGCGTCGACGGTCGAAGAGGCGGAGTTCACGGATACCGGAATCGACCTGGAATCCCACGGCCTCAAGCGGCCGTCGTCGACGTGGACCTATCTGACCACGGAGAGCGCATTCGGCTCCGACATCGAGAACATCGTCAAGAAGGTCAAGCGCTGAGAAGTTCCTGGGCCCGCCTCCATCTCCGAAGGCGGGCCCAGATTCTCGGTTGCCCAATGCCCGGTTGCTCGATTGCCCAGCACCGTAGGCGAACTGCTGCTCAGGAGTCTGCGACGACTCCGCGGCGGATAGCTTCGATGGTGCGACGGATACGCACAGCGGTCTCCAGTTCGGCGACCTCGGCAACCTGACCGAGTAGGTCAAGGCTCTGTTTGGCCCACCGTACGAAGTCTCCGGCAGCGATGTCTGTGCCGCGAAGGGAGTCTGCGAGGTTCTTGCCTTCGGTCCACCGATACATCGGTTTGAACAGCCCCCGGTCGGGTTCCTGCGTCGTTGACAGGGCGTGCTGCTCCTCAAGTTGGAACAGTTTGCGCCAGATCGTCACTGCCTCATCACCGTTGACCTTGAGGTCGCGGCTTGGGGCCCGTTCAGGATGCAGGGTGTCACCGCGTCGGGACTGGAAGACGAAGCATGAGGCGAATCCCGCGAGCTCAGGTTCGACGAGGTTGTCCCACAGCCCGGCCCGAATGGTCAACGCTACGAGCAGGTCCCGTTCGCCATAGATGCGACGCAGCATGTCCGACTGCTCGGGATCGAAGCCGAGTGTGCGCAGCACGTCTTGAACACGTTCGAACACGAGAGCGATCGACGTGGTTCGTCCTTCGATCCGGGCGATGAGCGAATCGTTCTCCTTGACCAGTTTGGCCGCTCGGTTGGCCCACCTGGCGTGCATCTCGCGGTCCGGGCAGTCGTGACAGGGATGAGCGCGCAGCTGCGCGGTCATCTCGGACACGCTCGAGCTGATACCGGAGGCACCGGATGAGGATTGCCACTGCGCCTGCGAATCGACCTTGCCGTCGTGTTTGGCGTCGTTGAGGATGCCCAGCAGCTGCCTGCGGTCCCCTGCCTGCCTGTGATTGAATTTCTTCGGCACACGCACCCGGCCCTGTGCTGCCAGCGGCTCTGTCACCTCATGGGGGCGCAGATGCCAGACCTTCCCCTGCTCGGTGAGCACCGTCGGCAGGCGTGATTCTCCATCGCGGGAGCTCATGGGTGCAATGATGACGGCAGTGCCCTCAACGCGTTTCGCAGGCAGGGTGACGACATTGCCGACCTTGAGTGCGCTCAGCGACTCGACGATCTCGCGCTGCCGGTTCTTCGACTTGGTGCGTGTCTCCTGCTTCTCGGCGTCGCTGATGGCCTGCCGCAGACGCGCGTATTCGGCGAAGTCGCCGAGCTCGCACTGCATCGACTTCTCATAGGCTGCGATCGTTGTTTCGTTCTTCCGCACCTTCTTCGCCAGCCCCACGACGGCCTTGTCGGCCTGGAACTGTGCAAAAGAGGTCTCGAGGACCTTCGCGGCCTCGGCAGAACTCATTCTCGACAGCAGATTCGCCGTCATGTTGTAGGTGGGTCCGAACGCGGAGTTGAGCGCATACGAACGGTTGGAGGCCAGCCCCGCGATCTCATTGACCTCGAGGCTGGGGTGCCAGACGACCACGGAATGCCCGATCTTGTCGATGCCGCGGCGCCCGGCTCGGCCCGTCAGCTGGGTGTACTCCCCCGGCGTGATCGATACGTGGGCCTCACCGTTGAACTTCACCAGCTTCTCCAGGACGACCGTGCGGGCAGGCATATTGATGCCCAAGGCCAGAGTCTCCGTGGCGAAGACGACCTTGATGATCCCCTGGGAGAAGAGTTCCTCGACGAGCTGTTTGAACTGCGGGATCATTCCGGCGTGGTGGGCGGCGACTCCCAGCAGCAGACCTTCCCGGAACGAATGGAATCCGAGAATGCCGAGGTCCTCGCTGGCGAGCTCATCGCGCAGCCTCTCGAGTGCTGCATTGATGATGACCTTCTCTTCGCGGGAGTTCAGGTCATAGCCGGAGGCCAGATACTGTTCCACCGCCTCGTCGCAGGCATTGCGGGAGAAGATGAACATGATCGCCGGCAGCATGCCGGTCTCTGCCAGGGAGGACACGACCTGAGTGCGACTGGGCCTGCGGAAGCGCGCTCGGGTGGCTCGCTCACGCCGCGAGCGGGGACCACCATGGGTCCGGGTCGCGTGGTTGAGGGCTGGATCGATCCGTTCGGAGTCGTGATGGGTGAAGAGATCGTACATGCGGTGGCCGACGAGGACATGGTTGACCAGCGGCACCGGGCGATGAGTGGTGGAGATGACGGTTGTGGGTCCGCGCACCTCGCGCAGCCAGGCACCGAACTCCTCGACGTTGGATACGGTCGCAGACAGGGACACCATCTGCACCCGATCCGGCAGGTGGATGATCACTTCTTCCCAGACGGGTCCGCGGAAACGGTCGGCCAGATAGTGCACCTCGTCAAGGACGACGAACCCGAGGTCGGCGAGTCCTGACAGGTCGTTGTAGAGCATGTTGCGCAGGACTTCTGTCGTCATCACGATGATCGGCGCATCGCGACGGATCGAGGTGTCACCCGTGAGCAGCCCGACGTTCTCCACACCGTGAACATCCATGAGGTCATTGAACTTCTGGTTGCTCAGTGCCTTGATCGGCGTGGTGTAGAAGACTCGCTTGCCTTCGTCCCTGGCCAGTTCAACGGCGAATTCCGCGATCAGGGTCTTGCCAGCACCTGTGGGCGCCGTGACGAGGACGTCTTTGCCTTCCTGCAGCTGTGTGCAGGCTTCGAGCTGGAAGTCGTCGAGCTCGAAGTCTGTTCTGGCTGAGAATCGGCCCAAGGGAGTCTGGGCCTTCTTCGTCCTGTCCCGATAGTCGGCATAGGCGGCCGAAGGGCTCAGCGGCTTCGCATCTGCCGAAGGTTCGGTCGGGCTCGAGGATTCAGTCATGCTTCTCTCAGTCAATCGGTTCGTCGGGGTCGACCCACAGGCCTTGTGCGATGAGGCGCTTCTTGCGTCTCCTATCGTTGAATACGCAGATCACCCACGCCAAACAGAAGAGCGTCATCATCGGGATCACAAGGAAGAACATCGACATCGCGTCGGGAGTGGGGGTGGCAATGGCGGCAAACAGGAAAACGAGCATCACGATGATCCGCCAGGACTTCTGGATCCTGACCGCTGAGAGGATTCCCATCATGTTGAGCCCGACCATGAGCACCGGAAGGACGAATGCCAGACCGAAGACCACGATGATGACCATCACGAAGCTCAGGTAGTCCTGGGCAGGGATGATGTTCGTGCCGCCAGCTGGGGTGAATGACGTCAGTGCTTTGACAGCGTTGGGAAGGGCGAAGAAGGCCATCGTCGAACCCGCGAGGAACAGCGGAATGGCTGCACCGAGGAAACCGACGGAGTACAGTTTCTCCTTCTTCGTCAGTCCAGGCACTATGAATGCCCAGACTTCATAGAGCCAGATCGGGCAGGACAGAAAGATGCCGATGAAGAACGACAGTTTGATCTTCAGATCAAACGGTGAGGCGACTCCGGCGAAATTGATCTCAGCGGTTCGGTCGCCGGAGGCACGGATGCTGCGGATCGGTTCCTGCAGGATGTCGAGGACCGGATCATAGAGGAACCATCCGGCGACGGCGCCGAGGGCGATCGCGATCGCCGCGACAAGGGCACGATTCCGGAGTTCGATGAGGTGCCCGACGACGGGCATCTTCCGTTCGGGGTTCTTCCTCCGTGCCGAAGACGACTGCCGGTCGTTTTGCTCTTTCACTTCTCGTGAGACTGCGGATCCTGCTTTTCCTGCGCAGGCTGCTCAGGCTTTCGGGTAGCCTCGGCGGTCGACGAGGTGTTGTTTTCGGTGGCTTCGCGATTGAGCTCGCCCGGTTCCGTCTTCTTGGGCTCATCGTCATCACGGAGATCCTTGACCTCTGCTTTGAAGATCTTCATCGACTGACCAAGGCTTCTGGCCAACGCCGGCAGCTTGGGTGCGCCGAAAATGATCACGATGATGAGGATGACGATCGCGATCTGCACGAAACTCGGTTTCATGGGGACTCCTTGACTATTGTCTGCTCTGAAAGATTCTACGCTGTGTGGCTGTGCCTTTCATCCTCGCGCCACGGCCAGAGCCCTGTGCGAAGTCCAGACTCAGCCCAGCCGTGTCAGCGCGGCTTCGACCGCTTCGCTGTCGTCGATGTCGGTGATGACGTCGGCGTGGCACAGCAGGAACCGACTCAGCCAGTCCACGGAGTGCACAAGGAATCTGATTCGCACATTTGGTTCCCCGTTGGTGAGGTATTCACGCTCGCTCAGCTCCAGTTCATCCGCGAGCCATGCACCGGCCGCGGACAGAGTCATGGTGACTTCGTGGGTGTTCGACTGCTTGTTGCTCACGGCCAGCGGCGGATGTGCGGCCGGTGACCAAGAGCGGATGCTGCTCAGCGCGAATCGGCGTGGAGCCTGCGCGCCGTAGCACCAGGCGTCCAGGTACCAGTCGGCCCCCGGAACCAGCTTGCTGGGGGCAATGGTCCGCCGTGTCAGTTCATCTCGGGAACCGACGTAGTAGTCGATCTCGATCGCTGCTTCCGTGTCGATCGCGTGCTTGAGGAACGTCATGAGGTCTTCGTCCGCGGGAATGGGGCTGACCTCGACCGGTGTGTGGAGGTTCTCCCCCGCAGCTAGTCGCAGTTTCTGTGCCGCCGTCCGCACAGCCTCGGTGTCGAGCCCCGGCAGGGTGTCGATGAGCTCAAGGGCCAGGACAAGGACGCCTGCTTCCTCCGCGCTGAGACGGACCGGGACGGAGACCTCCTCGGCGTTGGAAATGTAGATCTTGCCACCCTCCCAGGTGGCGTCGATGAGGTCATCGGGCATGTGTCCGGGGCGACCTGTCACGAAGAGGAGCTGCAGGTCATCGATGAGCGTGTCCGAATCGATGTTGAAATAGGAGGCTGTCTCTTCGAGGTCAGCACCTGGATGGGCGTCGAGGTAGGGCACCAGGCTGAGCAGCCTGGTGAGTCGTTCACGCGCTGAGGACATTGCGGCCTCCAAGTCGTTCGAGGGAGACTCGGACCGTCTCACGTCGGTCCTCGACGGCCTGTGCCAGTTCTGCTGGGGCAAGCACCTCGACGGCGGTGCCGAAGCTCACGATCTCCGCTGCCAAAGACGCCGTATCGGTGAACTCGATGACCACGCAGTCATCTTCTGTGCGGACCTGACGTCTGCGCAGCGGGTCCGCGCGGTGGGCACGGATGCGCAGCTTCGCCTCGGCGACGACAGCCATCTCCGTACTCGAGTTCAGCGCCACATGCGGTGCGAAGTCGGTGGGAATGTCATAGTCCCCGGGGTCCCGCCCGCCGAGCTTCGTGATCTTACCCTCGACGCGAGAGAGTCTGAAGGTGCGTTCGGCTTCGCGGTCGATGTCGTGTCCCAGCAGGTAGACCCGGTCTCCACGGCTGAGCAGCGCATAGGGTTCCAGCTTGACCTTGCGAGGGTTCTGTCCGGGCTTGTGGTACTTGAAGCTGATCGCCTCGCGAGCGTTGATGTGGTGGAGCGCAGTGGCGAAGTTCGCACTGCCGAGCTTGCGTGCCGCAGGTCCCTGATTCTCTTCGACATGCCCTGGGCCCGCCTCGGTGAGATCGATGCCCAATGCCCGCAGCTTCGTCAGCGCCTGTGCGCTGGACTCGCCGAGTTCGGTGTCGGACCAGAACTGAGCGGCCACGGCTACCGCTGCGGCCTCGGATGGGGTGAGCTCAACATCGTCCATCGCGTAGTCGTCGGCGGAGATCCGGTAGCCCGTCTCGCCGACATCCGAGTAGGCGTCATGTTCAGCGCGGGTGGCGATCGTGATCCCCATATGCCGCAGGAGCTCCTTGTCGCGGGAGAATTTGCGGTCGAAGGCGATGTCGTCGAGGCCCGCATAACCGTCGATGGCGCTCATCAGAGTCTTCCGGGAGACCCATCCGCGGGCGGCTCTGAGAGCGATCAGCAAGTTCATCAGACGCTCGGTCTGCTGCCTCTGTCTGCTGGGGCGGGGTGTATTCACAATTCCACCGTAACCTAATGCGGGCGATAGTCTTAGGACCATGATTCATTGGCGCAGAGGAACCGTGACCACGATTCGCTCCACCCGGCCAGGATACACAGAGGTCGAGGCCGATATTGACCAGGCATTGCCGGGCACGACGATCACACATATCAAGGCCGTCGCCTATACGGAGGCGGTCGGAGACCCGCAGATCGGAGATATCGTCCTGCTCAACGTTTCGGCGCTGGCCAAACGTCTTGGCACAGGCGGATTCGGTCTCGTGGTGGCTCTGCCCGATGCGCTGCCGGCCGACCCCCCAGAGGGGCCAGGGCATCTGGTCAAGGACCGTTACTCCCCTCTGCAGACGATGGTCCTCGGTGTCGACGATCAGGAGTCGGAACACCATGAGACCCTCGCTCGGGAAGAGTCTCTGGGTGGGATGCCTGTGCTGGCGGCGGATCTGCATTCGGCTCTGCCAGCCATCATCGCCGGCGTCCGTGCGGTCAACCCCGAGCTGCACATCGCCTATGTCCTCAGCGACGGTGCAGCTCTGCCGGCCAGCTTCTCTCAGGCAGCAGCTGGACTCAAGGACGCAGGCTGGCTGCACGGCACCATCAGCACCGGTCAATCCTGGGGCGCCGATCTTGAGGCTGTGACGATTCACACGGGTCTGCTCGCCGCCAGACATGTCCTCGGTGCCGATATCGCCATCGTCGCGCAGGGTCCGGGAAATCTGGGGACTGGAACCAAATATGGCTATTCGGGCCTCGTCACCGGTGAGCACCTCAATGCGGCCGCTCTGCTGGGTGGCACCCCGATGGGTGTCCTGCGCATGTCCAATGCCGATGCCCGTGGCAGGCATTTCGGCATCTCGCATCATTCTCTGACGTCTCTGACCGAGATCGCCCGTCCCGGAATGACGATCCCGGTCCCAGACTTCTCCACCCTCGCCGAGGCGGACCGTCGTGAGATGGAACCCGACCCTTCCGTGGTGGTTGAGGTCGCTGCCGCGCAGATGTCGCTGCTGCACATGCACGATCAGGTCGACGTCAGCCTCGAGGGCCTATGGGCCGGTTTGAAGTCCTCACCGGTGGGTCTGTCGACGATGGGACGAAAACTGCCCGCCGATGCGGCAGCGTTTCTCGCTGCCGCCGCGGCGGGCAGAATGGCTGCCGAGATCTGAGTCTCGGCAGCCGATTCACAGTTTGCGTGTCAGCGCAGTGTGACTGCGTCTCAGCGCACATCCTCCAGATCGCAGACGAAGATCAGGGACTCGCCGGGTTTGATGACGCCGCCGGCTCCCTGGTCACCGTAGGCCAGGTGAGGTGGGATCTGCAGGGTGCGCCGGCCACCGACCTTCATGCCCTGGATGCCCTGGTCCCAGCCGGAGATGACCATGCCGGAGCCGAGGCGGAATTCGAGCGGGGTGCCACGGTTGTAGGAGGCGTCGAACTCTTCACCGGTTGAGTGGGCGATGCCCACGTAGTTCACGCTCACGGTATGGCCGGGGCCCGCCTCGACGCCGTCACCGATGATGTCATCAACGATGACGAGCTCGGTCGGAGCCTCGGTTCCGGGGAAGTCGACGACTGGTTTCTGCTTGCTCATGGTGTCTCCTTATGTCGTAGTTCTATGGTGTGTGTCTTCAGCCACCGGCAAAGACTTCCTCAACCCTGGGCTGAGAGGACGTCGATGACGAAGACGAGGGTGGCGTTGCCGGGAATGCTCGGAGGGCTGCCCTGTTCTCCGTATCCCTTGTCCGGTGGCACGACGAGCACGATCTGGCTGCCGACCTTTGCCCCGACAAGACCTTCGTTCCACCCTTCGATGACTCCAGCCTCACCGACTGGGTCAACGGCGAAGGGTCCGCGATCATCCTGCCAGCTTGAGTCGAAGTACTTCGAATTGTCGTCCCAGAGCCAACCGGAGTAGTGCACGGCCACGCTCTGGCCTTCCTTGACCTTCGGCCCGTCACCCTCGATCGTCGTATACGTTTCGAGTTCCTTCGGGGCCTTGCCCTTGGGCTTCGAGATCGAAGGTTCACCGTTGTCCGCCCATTTGACCGTCACGGGGTTCTTCGACTGGTCGACCTTCTTGCCCTCGGCGTGGGCCAAGGGCTTCGTGGTCTTCTCAATGTCGATGACGTAGACGAGGGTCTGCGCGGGCTGCCCCTCTTGTGCGCTGCCGTTGAGCGACATGAGCACACGTGATCCGACCTTCGTGTCCAGGAGCGCATCGTAGAGCTGCTCCGAGATCTGGCTCTTGTCCATCGGGAACCCGGCCGGTGACTTCGAATCGTAGCTCGATTCGATCTGTTTGCCGGTTGTGCCTGAGACCAAAGTCATCTGCGCGGTGACCTGCTCACCGTCGGCGACCTTGTCGCCTTTGCCCTCTTTGATGACGGACTTCCCGGTCTTGTCCACGACCAGGGGCGCCTCGAAGCTGACTTTCGGTTTCTGTCCGTTCTTGCCTTCGACTGTGACGTCGTCGAGGCTGGTCGACTTCGCGTCCTTGGCCGAGACGGAAGGTGGGGCACTGTTCGTGTCCTTGGCCTCCTCGCCCTGTCCGCAGGCGGACAGCAGCAGTGTGGCGGCCGCGATGACGGCGAGCACTTTGGTGCGCACGTGGTTCCTTTCGTTCAAGACCAGATCAGTGAGATCTTACAGGCCTGCAATGAGAGCTTCGGCCTGTGGGTGCGTGGGCTCGAAGGGATTCTTCAGCGCCACGGCGCGACCGGATTCATCGTTGAGTCTCAGATGCACCCAGTCGACGGTGTAGTCCCGGCGTGCGGCATGGGCGGCCCGGACGAATTCGCCGCGGATGGCTGCCCGAGTGCTCGCCGGTGGCACGTCTTTGGCCTTCTCCCGTGCTTCCGACGAGACCAGGTTCTTCGCCATTCCGGTCCGTTCCAGCTTGGGGAACAGGCCGGTGTCAGGTGTGATGTCGTGATAGGCGATGTCGAGGCGAGAGATCCGGGGGTCCGTGAGGTCATCGATGCCACGCGCCAACGCCCGATCGATGAGGGCCTTCTTCATCACCCAGTCGATCTCCTGCTCGACTGCGGAGAAATCCTGGGCGGCCACCGCGTCGAGCATCCGGGTCCACAGGTCGATGACGTAGTCGGCCATCCCGTCGTCGCCGAGGCTGTGGTCGCCCTTCTGCACGAGGACCTGCGCGCGGTCACGGTAGTCGGCGAGCAGGTTCAGCGGTGTGATCGTCGTCCCGTCCGTGCGCTCGAGCGGCACCGAACCGGTGAGGTCCCTGGCGACGAGGCGGATGTCGCGCACTGGGTGGCGCAGACCGTGTTCGGGGATTCGTGCGCCCTGTTCGATGAGGTCGAGCATGAGCACGGCCGATCCGATCTTGAGCGCCGAGGTGGCTGTCGACATCGAGGAATCACCGACGATGACGTGGAGACGGCGGTACTTCTCCGCATCGGCGTGAGGTTCGTCCCTGGCGTTGATGATCGGACGCGACCGTGTCGTGGCCGATGAGAGTCCTTCCCACATCACATCTGATCGTGCCGAGAGGCCGAACATCATGTCTGAGCGATTCGCTTCGTCATCCGGTTTGAATGAGGACTGTGCGGGGATGATGGCGCCCGCGCCCACCATCAGCTGGCGTGAGACGAGGAACGGCAGCAGAACCGTGGTCAGGCGATTGAAGTCGAGATTGCGGCGGATGAGGAAATTCTCGTGGGAGCCGTAGGAGTTCCCGGCCGCGTCGGTGTTGTTCTTGACCATATGGATTCGTCCACCGAGTCCATCGGCTTCGATGCTTGTCTGGGCCTGTCCCAGCAGATCGATCATCAGGGACTCCCCCGCCCGATCTTGGGTGAGCAGGTCGGTCAAATTGTCGCATTCCGCGGTGGCGTATTCGGGGTGTGAACCCACGTCGAGGTAGAGCCTTGACCCGTTGGGCAGGAACACGTTGGAGGAGCGTCCCCACTCGACGATGGGTCGGAACAGATAGCGTGCGATCTCTTCCGGGCCGATGCGACGGTCGTGCTCCCCGGCGGAATGCGCGAGCCCGTATTCGGTTTCGAGGCCGTAGATTCTGGCCATCAGTCCTCCCGCAGCTGCGCCATCATAGCGTCGCTGAGTCGTTTGAAAGTGCGGTGACCGCTGGCGTTCCTGTCGAGCACGGCCGCTTCGAGGTCTTTCGTCGGCAGTGTCGCGGCTGTTGCGGTGGCAAGAGCGCGCACACCATGGTCAAAGACCTCTGACAGCGGCAGCACCGAGGTCGACAGGTCCTGCAATGCTGCGGTGATGTCATCAGCCTGTCCCCCGATTGCCACATGTTCGGTCTCATCCATGACAGAACCGTCATAGCTGAGCCGATAGAGCTGATCGGCATCGGCGGTGAGCCCGAGTTCGGCGATGACGAGTTCGACTTCGAAGGGTTTCGCCTCGGTGGTGAAGACCCCGGCCAGTGTCTGCGCGTAGGCGTTCGTCAGCCCCCGTGCCGTGACATCACTGCGGTGATAGGAGTACCCGCGCAGGTCCGCATACCTCACACCGGCTTGGCGCATCGTCTCGAATTCGTTGTATTTCCCGACTGCGGCGAAGCCGATGCGGTCGTAGATCTCGGCGATCTTATGCAGCGTCGGTGACGGGTTCTCCGCCAGCATGAGGATGCCTTCGTCGTAGCGCAGAACCACGACCGACCGGCCCCGGGCGATGCCTTTGCGGGCGAAGTCGGCGCGGTCCTTCATCAGCTGTTCGGGTGAGACGTAGAACGGTGCCTGGCTCATGTGAGTGCCTCATTCATGACGGTCATGCCTGTGCTTTCCTTCTCCGCCGGTCGACTACTGCGGTGGCCACCGACATCACGGAAGCGGAGGGGATCTCGACGACGCCGTGTTCCAGGTCGACGGTGAAGATCGTCGGTGCGATCTGCCGAACGAAATCGGGGCCGCCAGTGGCCGAATCATCATCGGAGGCATCGAAGAGTGCTTCAACGGCTACCGACACCGCGGCGTCGGAGTCGAGGTCGGGCTGCCATAGCTTCTTCAGCGCCCCACGGGCGTAGCCGGACCCGGATCCGATCGAATGGAATCGGTGCTCCTCATATTTTCCGCCGGTGACATCGAAACTGAAGATCTGCCCGGCCGGGGTCGCCTCGTCGACACCCGCGAAGAGCGGAACGACCGAGAGGCCCTGCATGGCCAGGTTCAGGTTTCCGCGCAGCATCGACGCCAAACGGTTGGCCTTGCCGCCCAGAGACAGGCGGGCGCCCTCGATCTTCTCGTAGTGTTCGAGTTCGAGTTGGTAGAGGCGGATGAGATCGAGCGCGAGCCCAGCGGTGCCGGCAATGCCGATGACCGAGAAATCGTCGGCAGATCGCACCTTCTCCATGGAGTGGGAGGCGATCATGCTCCCGATCGTGGCACGCCGGTCCCCTGCCATGAGGATGCCCGCGGCAGTGCGGAAACAGATGATCGTCGTCCCCTCCGGAACGTGATTCCCCAGGTCATGCCCGACCGTTGTCGGCAGCGACTCTGGAGCCACGGCGCGGGCGAGTTCGACGAACGAGTTGCTCGTCGAACTCAGAAATGCAGGAGAGAATCCTGACATCTCATTGGCCGCCCTTCTGGACGAAGTTGCGCACGAACTCCTCTGCGTTGGATTCGAGGACTCCGTCGATCTCATCGAGGATCGAATCCACGTTCTGGGTGTTGATCTGTCCTTGCACAGCCTCCGGCGGTTCAACGGGTGGTTCTCCCCCGCCAGCCGAATGGTCTTTCTGAACCTGTTCCTGCGAACTCATTGCGCACCTCTTTCATCGTTCGTCTTTTTCAGTCTATCCACTCCCAGCGCCTGCAGCAGTCCCTGTGCGTCGTGCACTTGGGCCAGTCTGTCTGCGAGGAGTTCACGGTTGCCCTTGAGCGGTTCACTCATCGGAAGTCGCACGATTCCGTATTCGCCGGCGTCGAGGACTAGCGAGTCCCAGCTGGCTGCGACCAGTGAGTCCGAGAACCGGGTCACCGCCAAGGATCTGAGGTAGGCCCGGGTTCCGTCGGGCGCAGACACGACCGCGTTCTCCACCTCAGCTTCGGTGGTCATCCGGCGAATCCGTCCGGCCTTCTCAAGCTTGTAGAACAGGCCCTTCTCGGGGCGGACATCGTGATATTGGACGTCGATGAGCGCAAGCTTCGGGTGATCCCAGTCAAGGTTCTCCTTCTGCCGGTAGCCTTCGAGCAGGACCCATTTAGCGATCCAGTCGATGGAGTCCGAGAGGCTGCGTGGGTCGGTGGCCAAACCGTCGAGGAGTCTTTTCCATTCGCGCAGAACCTCGGTGGTGTCCGCGTCGTCTCCGGCATGTTCGAGGCAGGCCGCGTAGTACGTGTTCTGGATCTCGAGTGCGGTCATCGTGGTGCCGTCGGACATGGGCAGTTTCGTGCTCAAGCTCAGGTCGTGGCTGACATCCCACAGTGCCTGCATCGGGTCGGCGAGTTCGAGTGTGGGCACGATACCCGCCTCGATGAGTCCGAGCACCAGAGAGGTGGAGCCGAATCGGACGAGGGTGGCCGGTTCGGCCATGGTGGCATCGCCGATGATGACGTGCAGTCGACGATATTTGGCAGGATCGGCGTGGGGTTCGTCTCGGGTGTTGACGATCGGTCGGCGCAGAGTGGTCTCGAGCCCGACCTCTGCTTCGAAGAAGTCAGCACGCGAGGAGATCTGGAAGCCGGCGGTCTCGCCTTCGCGTCCGATGCCCACTCGTCCGGATCCACAGAGGATCTGTCTGCTGACGAAGAAGGGGATCAGACCGGCGACGAGGTCATCGAAAGCAACACCGCGGTCGACGAGATAGTTCTCGTGGGTGCCGTAGGACGATCCCTTCGAATCGGTGTTGTTCTTGTAGAGGTTGACGGGTTCATCCGTTGTTTCCAGACTGCGCACCGAGGCCAAGGCCACCAGATCTCCAGCCCTGTCGTAGGTGACGAGATCGCGCGGAGTCAGCACTTCCGGTGATGAGTACTCGGGGTGGGCATGATCGACGTAGTAGCGGGCACCGTTCTCGGTCACGACGTTGGCCAGGTACTGTGCTTCCACGGATTCCTGGGGCATGTGGGTGAGCTGGGAGATGTCGGCGTCGGCGACGTTCATGAAGAAGCCGCGTGCATCGGCCAGGGGTGATTCGGTAGCGAAGTCCCAGAAGTTCTGTGACGACTTTAGTCCGCGTGGTCCTGCATAGGCGTCGACGACGCGCGCCGAGTCACGCATCGGGTTCGCTCCCGGATTGCCGGGCTGGCTCAGTCCGAACTCGGTTTCTGAACCCATGACACGGTGGACACTGAGCATCTGTACTCCCTCTAACGTTTAGACTCGGGGACGTGGCTGCAAAGAAATCTCATCTCCCGATCGCGTTGACCGTCGACCTCGTCCTGGTCGTCCTATTCACCATCATCGGTCATTACACACATTCTCATAATTTCGAACTCCAGGGTCTCATGACCACAGCGTGGCCGTTCCTGGCCGGGCTCGGCATCGCTTGGCTTCTCTCGGCGGTCTGGGACCGCCCGATCTCTCCTTTGGCCACGGGGACCGCGGTGTGGGCGATCACCGTCCTGCTCGGACTCGTGATTCGCGCTCTGACAGGTGAGGGCACCGCTGGACCATTCGTCATCGTCGCCGCGAGCCTCAACCTCATCACCTTGGTCGGTTGGCGCATCATCGCCACAGCAGTGACCGGCGGCGGCAGCACTGCTCGTCGACGCCGCCGCTGAGCACCATCTCTGACTCAGGATGATTACTGTCTTACTCCGCTGATCGTAGCTCCTGAAGCCGACCGCGTACGGGGCGAATCAGACCAGGTCTGAATTGGGGTACACCTCGGCGATGTCCGATTCCAACGGAACCGCTGGGGCACCTCGCGTCGTGTCCAGGTGCATCATCCGCAGATGCGTCACTCGCTCCCCCTTGCGCCCGGAGATCCGTGCCCACTCGTCAGGGTTCGTCGTATTGGGCAGGTCCTCGTGCTCGCTGAACTCTTCGGCGATGGCCTCTTCGAAGTGCTGGGGCTGGAGTCCGCGTTCGCCGGTTTCCAGCAGCGACTTGATCGCACTCTTCTTGGCCCGGTCCACGATGTTATGAATCATGGCACCGGAGGCGAAGTCTGCGAAGTGGAGTACTTCCTTCGCTCCGTCGGCATAGGTGACCTCGACGAACTCGTTCTCCGGTGACAGCGCATACATGCGGTCGACACAGAATGAGATCAGAGATGACACCGCCTCGGCGGGGGTTTCATGACCGGTCAGCACACTCGGGTGCAGAGGCAGTTCGGCGGTGAGGTACTTCTCGAAGATGTCACGTGCCGCATCAGCATCAGGACGTTCGATGCGGATCTTCACATCGAGACGACCGGGACGCAGAATTGCGGGGTCGATGAGGTCTTCGCGGTTCGAAGCGCCGATGACGATGACGTTGTCGAGCTGCTCGACGCCGTCGATCTCGGTCAGCAGCTGCGGCACGATGGTCGTCTCCACGTCCGAGGATTTGCCGGTACCGCGGGTGCGGAACAGAGATTCCATCTCATCGAAGAAGACGACGACGGGGAACCCTGCTGAGGCTTTCTCCCTCGCACGGGCGAAGATGAGGCGGAGCTGACGTTCGGTCTCGCCGACGTACTTGTCCAGCAGCTCCGGTCCCTTGATGTTGAGGAAGTAGGTTTTGCGGGACTGACCTGCGCCGGTCCGGTCGGCCAGGGAGTTGGCCACGGCTTTCGCGATCAGAGTCTTGCCGCAGCCGGGAGGGCCGTAGAGCAGGATGCCCTTCGGCGGTTTGAGTCCGTGTTCGGTGTAGAGCTGCGGATGTTCGAAGGGCAGCTCCACTGCGTCCTTGATCTGACCGATCTGATCGGCCAGCCCACCGATGTCGGAGTAGGTGATGTCGGGGACCTCTTCGAGCAGCAGCGAAGAGACCTCGGGCTTCTCGACGACCTGGAGCGCATAGTGCGTGCGGGTATCGACGACCACGGCGTCACCGACGCGCAGACCGGCATCGACGAGGTCCTCGCCGAGGATGAACACCTGCTCGTCATCGCCGGGTGCGCCGACGAGGATCCGGGTGTCGTCGACGAACTCGCGCACGTTGACGACCGAGCCGACCGGGGCGAAGGAACCGGTTCCGATGATGACGAGACCCTCGGAGAGAAGCACGTCGGTACCGGCACGCAGCTGTTTCGGCTCCACCTCGGGTCCGACGGCTACGCGCATGCGGCGGCCGCCGACGATGACGTCGGCGCTCAGCCCCGACTCTTCCACCGCGATGAGGGTGCCCCAGTTGTTGGGCGGCTCCGTCAGCCGATGGGCTTCTTCTTTGATCCTGTTCAGCTCGTCGCGAGCTGTGCGCAGGGTCTTCGACAGAGCTTCATTGCGTTTCCCGGCGCTGAAGAGCTGTTGGCGCAATGACGCTGTGTCCTCGCGCTGACGCTGTGCTTCGGGCGTGGTCTCGGTCATTGGTCCTCCTTCGACCCTGTGGTGTCCGACTCCTGTGTGTCCGACACTTCTGTGTTCGACTCTTGAGTGTTCGACTCTGAGGTCGGCAGTTCTTGATTCAAGCGTTTTCCCGCCTCGCGCATGACGCGGCGCAGCTTCTTTCCCTGCGCCACTCTGGCACCGACCGCTTCATCGGTGACTTCAGGCTTCGTCCAGGCATCAACGTCTTCAGTCGATGCCGGAGCGCCCTGAGGGCGTTTCTTCTTCTCCAACGGGGCCACTCCGGGAGCCATACGTCGAGACATGACAAGGAATCCGGTGTGGGCGATCATCCGGTGGTCGGGACGGACTGCGAGCCCATCGACGTGCCACCCTCTGACCATGGCCTCCATCGACTCGGGTTCGCTGAAGTTCTCCGTGGCGCGCAGGGCTTCGACGAAGCGGGAGAGCTGGGGAACGGTGGCGACGTATGCGATCACGACGCCGCCGGGTGCCAGCGCCCGGCTGACGGCGTCCAACGTGTTCCATGGTGTGAGCATGTCGAGGACGACCCGGTCGACGCTGCCGGGGGCATGGGCCTGAGGCAGTTCGTCGGAGAGATCGCCAACGCTGACTGACCAGTTGTCCGGTCGACCGTTGAAGAAGTCTGCGATGTTGCCGGCCGCGATGGTAGCGAATTCCTCGCGGAGCTCGAAGGAATGCAGGGTGCCGGTGGGGCCGACTGCCCGCAGCAGAGCCATGGACAGGGCCCCGGAGCCGACTCCGGCTTCGACGACGGTTGCACCGGGGAAGATATCACCGAGGGTGACGATCAGACCGGAATCCTTGGGATAGACGACCGCAGCCCCGCGAGGCATAGACAGAACGAAGTCCTCGTACCGCGGGCGGAAGACCTGGAAGTCGATGCCTCCTGTGTTCGACACGATGATTCCCTCGGTGCGACCGATGATGGCATCGTGTTCGATGAGTCCCTTATGCGTGTGGAACAGCTCCCCCGCAGCCAGCACAATCGTGTGCATTCGGCCCTTGGGGTCTGTGAGCTGAATCTTCTCGCCGGATTTCAGTACCCGGTCGGGTTCGGTATGGCTTGCCTCAGTCATGATGCGTCCACTCTACGCTGATGAGAAGTGCCTCAGCACACCTGGTTCACGCTGCGAGAAGCTCGTCGAAGAATTCCTGCAGATCGATCACGCCGACAAGAGTGTTCTCGTCCATGACCAGGCTGAACTGCGCTTTGGGCCGGTGGGTCAGTGACTCGAGCAGGTGCGGGGCGGTGATGTCCCTCGGGACTCCGATCCATCCGGCCAGAGGCCTGGCGACCTCGCCTGCCGGGACCTGGTCCAGTGACTCGGCGAGACGCCCAGCCGCTGCATGCCTGTCGACGAGACCGTAGGGCAGGCCCTTCTGGTCGAGGACGACGATAAGGGTGCGTTCCTTCGCGTTGCCCAGTCTGTTCGCGTAGTCGAGAGTGTCGGCAAGATCTGCATCCCAGGTCGCGGCGATGGCCGGCTGGATGACCTGTGAGAGGTCGTAGGTCTCCATCTTCCGCGCCCGCTTCGCGTGGGTCGCGGCATCCCCGGCAGAGAACCAGAGCATGATGGCGATGAGGGACATCCAAGCGACCTGCAGCGGGTCGGGACGATCGCCTGCCAGCAGCGGGGTGATGACCGACCAGCCGATGAAGCCGACTGCGATGACGCGACCGACCCAGCTGGCGACGATAGTTCCCAGGTACTGCGAACCGGTCAATCGCCACATCAGGGCTTGCAGCGCCCACCCGCCGTCAAGCGGAATGCCCGGCAGCAGGTTGATGGCACCGAGTGCGACGTTGGCGAAGGTGACCGCAATGAGCAGGAGCCACGGCACCGAGGCTGGGGAGACTGCGCTCAGGCACCACCAGCCCAGCAACGCCAAAACGATGTTGACGATGGGACCGACGATGGAGATGACGAAGCTGGTGAGAGCGGCTTTGTCCCGCGGATTCTCGACCTGAGGTTCGAAACGGGTGAATCCACCCCAGATATTGAGCTCGATCGCGGCAACCTTGAGTCCATAGAACTGTCCGGCGACGCCGTGCGCCAGTTCGTGGAGGAAGACGGATCCGAATAGCAGCACCGCGTACGCGAACGCGACGAACCAGGCCCAGATGCCGAGATCGGGCCGAACCGTGTTCACCCAGGGAGCGAACAGGATCGTGATGACGATGGCGGCGAGGAACCATGACCATGCCAGGATCACCGGGGCGCCGAGAACTTTCCCCAGGCGTAAGCCCGAAGAGGCACCAGTCTGGTGATTTTTCACGGCCATCGAAGGAGTTCCTCTTGCTTGGGGTCGGGTGACTTCAGCCTAACAGCGACACGGTCATCGACGCGTTCTGACGCGTCGTGTCAGACCAAGTCGTTACAGTGGTGATATGGCCGAGCTGATCAGTCTGTCGCCCTCGCGGGCCAACGACTTCGTACAATGTCCCTTGAAATTTAGATTCCGCAGTATCGACAAGCTTCCGGAACCGCCTTCGCAGGCCGCCTTCCGAGGGACCGTCGTCCATTCTGTACTCGAGAAGCTCTTCGCCCTACCCGCTGCCCAGCGGACTCAGGATGTCGCCGAGTCACTGCTGCGTCCCAGCTGGGACGAACTCGTCGACAAAGACCCGGAAGTGCTCGCGATCTTCGACGAGGAGAGTGAGAAGGAGACATTCTTCACAACGGCCGGCAATCTGCTGCGCTCCTACTTCACGCTCGAATTCCCCGAGCACCTCGAACCGGATGAGACGGAGAAGTATGTCCGGACTCAACTCGACAATGGCCTGGAGCTGCGCGGCTTCATCGACCGCGTCGATGTCGCACCAGGTGGTGAGAAGCGTCTGGTCGATTACAAGACCGGCAAACAGCCCAAGCCCCAGTACGGGCGCGAGGCGAACTTCCAGATGGGCTTCTACGCCCTCGTCGAGTACCGCCTCACGGGTGAGCTCGTGCATACGCTCCAGCTCATGTACCTCGGCTCGCAGAGCATTCTGAAGTCACATCCCACGATGAGTGACATCGAACGCACTCAGTTCGAGATCGAATCGATTTGGAAAGACATCATCGCCTCCGCCGAGGCGGATCGTTGGCGTCCGAAGAAATCGCCCCTGTGCAACTGGTGCACCTTCAAACCGCTGTGTCCGGCCTGGGGCAACACTCCCCCGCCGACCCCCGAGATCACACGGATAGTCGGGACGTGAGTTCTCTCAGGTCAGCCACGGTTCGCCCTTCGAGGCTCGACCACAGGATCCGTCCGGGACGTTCCTCGAGCTGAACCAGGTGAGGAACGCCGATCGCAAACGTTCCCGCTGCCTCTGCGCTGGCAAGGCCGGGCTTCGAATCCTCGAGCGCCACGCAGGCTCTCGGTTCGAGGCCCAGCAGCGCCGCACCTTTGAGGTAGGGCTCGGGGTCAGGTTTTCCGGCGCTGACCTCGTCACCGGAGATGAGACCGACGAAGCTGTTCTCGGGACAGGCCGCAATGACCGCCTCGGCGAGTCGCCGGTAGGACATCGTGACCATCACGCACGGGATGCCGGCGGTAACGATCGCGTCGAGGAACTCGAGAGCTCCAGGGCGAAACGGCACTGATTCCTCGATCTTCGCCACAACCTCGTCGAGAAGTGTGTCGACGATGACAGCGGCAGGAAGGTCGAGTCCGGCATCCTGCATCATCGCGGCTGAGGTGAGAAGGTCGTTGCCCACGAACTCCAAACCCTGCTCTTCGCTCCAGGCAATGCCGTGCGCGTTCATCAGTTCGGTCTCGGCCCTGATCCAATACGGTTCCGTATCAACCAGTGTTCCGTCCATGTCCCAGAGGACTGCGGCAGGATTCTTCATGATTCCAGCGTAATCTTGAAGCATGACTTTTCTTCCATCAGGGTCCGGGGCACTCGTGTTCATTGCCTTCGAGGGACAGGACGCGGATGCCTCCGAAGCCGCCAGTTCACTGGTCAAGGATCTCATCGAGTCATGGGGACTCAACGACAGTGAGATTTTGGACACCGACGGTTTCTACGAATTCAGATTCTCAGAACCTGAGATCGTCCGAGACGAAACTGGTCGAGCCACGATTGCTTGGCCGGGAATCGAGGTCCATCGGGGGCAACGCCTGAGCACTCCGGTCACCATCATCCAGGGACACGAGCCGGGACTGAAATGGCGCGAGTTCCTCTCGCTCATCCTGTCCCAGATCAGCTCCGACGACAGTGTGGTCCTCCTCGGTGGTCTGCATGCTGAGGTCCCTCACACACGCCCGTTGCCGGTCGTAGCGAACACAGAGAATACGGCGCTGGCCGCGGATCTCAATATCGACGTCAACGGCTATGCGGGTCCGATCGGCATCCTCGGCCTCCTCGGCGTCGCATGCCACAGGCGAGGACTGCAGACGATCAACCTGTGGGTCGGAGTACCCGACTATCTCACCGATTCGCCTTCGCCAAAGGCCGAACTGGCCCTGGCCTCAGCGGTGGAGAAGCACACGGGACTCGAGATCGACATCCCCATCCTCGAAGAGGAGAGCCGAGCCTGGGAGCTTGGTGCCGATGAGCTGGTCGCGCTCAACCCACATCTCGTTGAGCTGCTCAAGGGACTCGAGGAGCTCAATGACTCAACGGAACTGCCCGAAGCCAGCGGCGATGCGATCGCCGCTGAGTTCGAGCGGTATCTGCGCAAGCGCGGCCGAGACAAATAGCCTCAGTCGGCGATCAGGACGTCAGTCGCTCAGGAACATAGGCGTCAGGCGTGAAGGTTGATGCCCAACAGGGCATCAACGGCGTCTGCGACCCGATCTCCGCACACCGGAGCTGTCTCGGCTGCGGCTGAGTCCGCGTAGTGTTCGGCCCATTCATCGAGGATGCCCAGGGCGCGCGGGCTGTCGAGGTCATCGGCCAGAGACTCACGCAGCAGACCGATGATGTGTCCGCGCAGTCCTTCCCGACATTCGGCCTCGCACATTGCTGCATGTTTCCAGGCCTGCAAGCGCGCCGAGGCGGTTTCGAGCAGGTCGTCAGTGAAGACCCAGTCGCTGCGGTAGTGGTTGGACAGGAGCACTGTGCGAATTACCATCGGGTCCACGCCCTGTTCGCGCAGCTTGGAGACCAAGACGAGGTTGCCCTTGGACTTGCTCATCTTCTCACCCTGGTAACCGACCATACCCGTGTGCATATAGGTCCGGGCAAAGGGAGTCTGCTTCCATGCCGCAGCGTGAGCCGCGCTCATTTCGTGGTGTGGGAACACCAGATCGCTGCCACCGCCCTGAACGTCGACCGGCAGTCCTGCATAGTTGTTGGCGATGACGGTGCATTCGATGTGCCAGCCGGGGCGGCCTGGCCCGAGCTTCCCGCCTTCCCAGGACGGTTCGCCCTCGCGTGCGGCCTTCCACAGCAGTGGGTCGATCTCATTGTCCTTGCCCGGTGTCTCCGGGTCACCGCCGCGTTCGGCGGAGAGTTTGGCCATCGTGGCCCGGTCATCGTGGCTGACGCTGCCGAAGGGCGGGTGGATCGGGGTTGAGACCCGGTAGTACACGTCGCCGTTGTCGAGGGTGTAGGCGGCTCGCGAGTCCACGAGGGCCTCCACCGCTTCGACGATTTGATCGACTGTCTCAACGACGCCGATATAGTCCTGCGGCGGAATCACGCGCAATGCGCTCATGTCCTCGCGGAACAGTTCGATCTGAGATTCGGCAAGCTCACGCCAATCCACGCCCGTGGCGTTGGCTCTCTCCAGCAGAGGGTCGTCGACATCGGTCGTGTTCTGCACATAGGTGACATCGAGCCCCGCATCTCGCCACACCCGATTGAGCAGGTCGAAGGCAACATAAGTTGCCGCGTGACCAAGATGGGTGGCGTCGTACGGGGTGATTCCACATACATAGAGACCGGCCGCCTGGTCACGCCCTTTGAGATTGCGTGGGCTCCGAGTGCCGGTGTCGAAGACTGTCGGCACCTTTCCGGAGCTGGTGAGGCGGGGTAGCTGAGGTTCGGACCATGACTTCACGCAGACCAGCCTAACCGAGTCATAGCAGAACGGCACCTCATGCCTCCGGCGGGTCTGTTCCCGGGCTGCACCCGCCGTGTGCTAGATCGGAGGCCAAGGTATGACGGTCCGGTCCTGGGGCGGGTCGGGGAAGGTACCGGCCTCTCCCAGTTCATCGGCCCGGGCACGCAGGCTCTCGATCTCTGCCTCGTCCAAACACTCATCCAATGCGGCTCGCAGGTCTGCAGGCATTCGGGCCACCTCGTCGAGAGCGTCAAGCTCTTCGACCCGGAATGAGAGGTGAGAGAAACCCCACAGCACGGTGCGGACCTTCTCTTCGGCGTGGAATGTCAGTCCGTTGTCGATGCCGAAGGTGCCGATGCTGCTGGGGCCGGCGCCGGGCAGGTAGCTGCCGGTGATGATGTGGCCCGCCTTCCGGTCGGCGTTGTTCGCGAGGAGGTCGAAGAAGGCGATTGCCCGCAGGCCTTCCCTGGTGTCGTGGGACAGCACCAGATCTGTGCCGTCCTCGGTGCGCAGCGCGAACATCGGGGTGTGATCAGCGGGAATGGCATCGACACCGGTCAGAGCCACAGCGTCATCGTCCCCGGAATCTTCGACATAGGCCTGTAAGGATCCAAGCCCCGCTCCCAGGTCACCACGGAGAACTGTCGGTGGAACCACGTTGAGGTCAAGGTGGGCGCTGAGCCTATAGGACGCGACCTCACGCAACGACAGAGTGTGCGTTGGAAAATCCGCAAGAGGTCGTTCTCCCGAAATAGGTTTGTACACGGCCTTGAGATGCGTGTCGGCGTGATCGACGACCACGAGGCGGGTGTCGTTGCTGGCCCGCGGGATCGCTCCCATGACGGTGCAGGAGCCCAGTTCCAGGGCCTCTTCGGTGAACGCTGAGTGCATCACATGCGCGCGATGCCGTTGGCACGGGGGCACAGGTGCCCTTCGGGCTCCAGCGGCAGCGAACAGAATGGGCAGTCGCCACGACCGGCGGAGACGACCTGGTCAGCTCTGCGAGCGAACTCGCGAGAGCCGGCGGCGTCGAGGACGATGCGCAGCACCTCCCGCTCGACTTCGTCGTCATCGGGCTCAGCGGAGGTGCCTGTCTGAGCATCCTCCTCGGTGAGTTCGAAGCATTCGACAACCAGCTCGTGGGCGACGGTGTCCCAGCCCAAGCTCATGGTCCCCACCCGGAATTCGGGTTCGATCGGAACGTTGAGCCCCGCGTTGTCGATGCGTTCGTCGATCGCAGACTGGGGCACTCGCGCCGCGGGGTCTTTGACCATGACCATGTCGAGGAGCTCGGTGATGCGATCAGAGAGGATCTCCACCTGCTCCTTCTCCACCACCACTGTGGTCAGCGCGGTTCCAGATTTCGCTTGGAGGAGGAACGTTCGCTCGCCGGGCAGACCGATCGTGCCGACAACGAATCGTTCTGGGGTGGGGTGGTCGTACAAAGCTGCCATACCTTCAGCCTAGTTCAAAGACTTACATGTCCGTCTTCACTGGGATACATTTGAGTCATGAGCACTGATCCTCGTGAGGCCCTGGACGCATTCCTCGAAGCAGTGGGTGAGCACTTCGCTGCATCCGCACACCGCAATGGAGACCAAGACCCCCGTGTCGAAGCCGCATACATGGCCCTAGCCGATGCCTTCGAAATCTACGAAGACGCGATCTACACCGCGTTTGACGAGGTCACTCCGTTCGAGCTCTTCGACGATGTCGAAGACGCCAAGGAAGACGACGACGACAACGAACTCGACGGTGACTTCACCGTCGACGAGGACGACGAAGACGACTGAGCCTCCTTCACGACTGCTGAATCACGTCCGCCGAGCCCTCAGGAGATCTGGTCGAGCACCTCGGCGATCTCGGGTTCGAGTTCGACTTCGCTGCTGATCACCTGAGCCAGCTGCTCAGTAGTGCGGGCGGAGACCAAGGACGAGGCGACTCCCCGGTGTCTGTTGAACGCCAGTGCGATGTCCGTCGTCGTCACTCCCAGCGCGGCCGCCGCCTTGCGCACTCCCGCCAGCACACGTGTCGATCGTTCGTCGAGGTAGGCACCGACATAGTCGGTGAGTTCTCCCGCGGCAAAGCGTGAATCCTGTGGGGTTCCGCGCCGATATTTGTCGCTCAGCACTCCCCTGCCCAGGCCGGCCCCGGCGATGAGTCCCACACCTGCGTAGTTCGCGGCTGGCAGCAGGTCGTTCTCTGCCTCCCTGTTGAGCAGCGAGTATTCGGCGATGGCACAGGAGATGGGTACGCCTGCTCCACGCATCTCTGCCAGCTCCCAACCGGCATGGTGCGACACACCGACGTAGCGGATCTTGCCCAACATCAACAATGTATTGATCGCTGAGGCGGTCTCTGCCCGGTCCACATCGGCGTCGAAGACGTCGAGAATGAGCATGTCGATGTGGGAGCGTCCGGTGGCGCTCAACAGCGCATCCACCTGGTTGAGAATCCGAGCTCGCCCCAGACCCACCTCAATGTGGGATGACTCACTCATGGACACGCCCACGCGGGCAATCAACACGATCTGTTCAGGAAGTTTCAGCTGAGACAGCACCTGGGCCGCGTGCACCCCTGAGCTGGGAAGCTCTATGAGGTTCCCACCAGCGCCGACGTATTCATCGACGAGTCGCTGCGCGACCGCTGCGTCGACCCGGTGTCCCCACTCAAATGTGCCGAGACCCACAGCGCTGACTTCAAGACCGGTGCTGGCGAGGCGTTGTTGCTTCATGATTGTTGAGGTTACCTGATTCGGCGACTACCGTGGTTTCGTTCCCACCCCACTTTCTCAAGGAGACGCATGTACGAATGGTTGGTCGCAGCTGTGCTGGGCATCGTTCAGGCACTGACAGAATTTCTGCCGATCTCATCCTCGGCGCACGTGCGCATCGTCGGTGAGTTCCTCTTGCCGGGTGACGATCCGGGCGCATTCTTCACCGCGATCATTCAGATCGGCACCGAAGCCGCCGTCGTCGTCTACTTCTGGCGCGACATCGTCTCCATCATCTCCAAATGGTTCAAGGCCCTGGCCGGCAAACACGATCGGAAGGACCCTGAAGTCCGTCTCGGCTGGCTGATCATCGTCGGTTCGATTCCGATCGTCATCCTCGGCCTGCTGTTTCAAGACGCCATTGAGGGTGCCCTGCGCAGCCTGTGGATCACCGCCACCATGCTCATCGTCTTCGGTCTCATCATCGGCCTCGCAGACTGGGTCGGAAAACGCGAACGCACACTTGAGGACATGACGTGGGGGCAGGGCATCATCTACGGCTTCGCTCAGGCCCTGGCCCTCATCCCCGGCGTCTCACGCTCCGGTGGCACCATTATGGCCGGGCGTTTCATGGGCTTCGACCGTCCTGCTGCCGCCCGCTACTCGTTCCTGCTCGCCATTCCTGCGGTCTTGGGATCGGGCTTCTACTCTGTCTTCCAGACGTTGGGCAGCGCGGACATGGTCATCGGCTGGGGACCGACGATCCTGGCCACCATCATCGCCTTCGGACTCGGTCTCCTCGTCATCCACTGGTTCCTCGGCTATGTGAAGACCAAATCGTTTGCGATCTTCGTCTGGTACCGCGTGGCCTTGGGCATCGTGCTCTACGTCCTGCTGGGCACCGGAGTCCTCGCAGCAACCTGATCGACGCTGGCTGACGCGGCTGGTTCTCGGCACTGCCGGGACCAGCCCGGTCTCAGCGCAGCCTGTCTCAGCGCAGGTTGCCACCGCCGGGAACGCCGCCCTCGGACAGTCCGGCTGCGGTGACCGACATCGCGGTCATCACCGGCCGCGGCCCCGAGAAGTCGATGACGGTGAACGAGCCCGGAGCAACGCTGAGGCGCTGGAAATCATCGAGCGGCATGGCCAGCGCATCGGCGATGATCGCCTTGATGATGTCGCCGTGGGAGACGAGCATCGCCCACCGGCTGACCGGGCCCGTATCGTCGCTCTTCTGCGTGCGCTGGTCCGCTTCCATGCGTTCTTCTGTGCGGAGCTCGTCGACTACGGTCCTCACGCGCGACACGGCACGGTCGGCCGCCTCGGCGATGGATTCCCCACCAGGGAAACGCGCCTGAGACGCCTCGTCGATGACGGTCTTCCACAGCTCTTCGCTGCCGAGGTCCTTCAGGCTGCGTCCGGTCCAGTCGCCATAGTCGAGTTCGATGAGGTCATCGACGGCGGCAGCGGAGTCGGCGGAAATCGCTGAGGCTGCGATCTGTGCGGTCTGTTCACATCGCAGCAGCGGCGAATGCAGCAGGCGCGCGAAATGCTGCTGCGGAAGCATCCGCAGGGTGTCGCGCAGGGCACTGACACCTTGGTCGGTCAGCGACACGCCGGGAGCGCGTCCGGCGAGGATCCCTGCCGTGTTCGCGCTGGAGACGCCGTGTCGGAGGAGAACGATGACGGGCATGTGATCAACACTAGCCCAGATCGTTTACAGTGGGCCTATGAAGCGTCAGCGTCCCAGCATGGCCTATGAGTTTCGCAAGGTCTCGTTCTCCAGAGAAACTCCGCGATCTATGAGTCTGCAGGAACTCAATGATGAGGCGGAGTACGGCAAATGGGAACTCGCCCGGACTCGAATCTCTGTTGGCGGCACCAAGACCGTCTGGCTGCGTCGGAAGATCATGCCCCTGACATTGAGCAGCTGACACCGACCCTGTGAAATCCCCTGCCGCACTTCTGCCTGTCCTCTTCGCCGGTCTCGTCACCATCGCGGCCGGCGGTGCCATGTCCCTCCAGGGACGTGCCAACGGCCTGCTCGGTCCGATCCTGGGTCATTCTGTCTTCGCCGCGCTCGTTTCGTTCTTCATCGGTCTCATCCTCGTGGGCACGACCCTGCTGTGCTCCTCGCGCTCTCGGACCGGTGCCCTGGCTCTGATCCGGATGGTCCGGACTCACGCGATGCCATGGTGGATGCTCCTCGGCGGGCTCAGCGGTGGTCTCGTCGTCATCGCTCAGGCGTCGACCGTGCCGATCATGGGCGTGGCGATGTTCACCATGGCATTCGTCTCCGGCCAGGTCACCGGTGGCCTCGCCGTCGACTCCACACGCCTACCACCGGGAGGCAGGCAGCGTCTGACGGTCCTCCGAGTCTTCGGTGTCCTCATCGTCATCGCCGCCCTCGTCTACGGAGCCTCGGAGAGACTCAATCTGGGCGTCCCGCTCTGGGCGCTGCTGCTGCCCTTCGCCTCTGGTGCCCTGACCTCCGTCCAGCAGGCGTTCAATGGGCGGATCAAAGCCGCCACAGGCTCGGTCATCGTCGCCACCACTGTGAACTTCGCCGTCGGCTTCCTCGCCCTGCTCGCGGCTGCTGGGGTCATCATGGCATCCGGGGTGACCTGGACAGGATTTCCGACTGAGCCCACTCAGTGGTGGATGCTGCTCGGTGGGGCCTTCGGCGTCGTCTTCATCGGACTGACGGCGCTGACCGTGGCGAAGCTCGGCGTGCTGCTGCTCAGCCTGTTCTCCCTGTTCGGAAATCTACTCGGGGCGCTCCTGCTTGACCTCCTGCTGCCCATGCCCGGATCCCTGGTGAGCACCACGACGGTCATCAGCGCCGCCCTGGTGCTCCTCGGGATCGCGATTACGATTATGCCTTCATCAGGAAATCGCCCAGGACCCTCGCCCCGAACTTGAGAGCCGAGATCGGAACCCTCTCGTCGACGCCGTGGAACATGGCCGGAAAGTCGAGGTCTCCGGTCAGCTGCAGCGGTGCGAATCCGTAGCCGGTGATGCCCAGCTCAGCCATGGACTTGTTGTCAGTGCCCCCCGAGAGCGTGTACGGCAGCACCTTCGCGGTGGGATCGTCATCGAGCAGACTCTTCTGCATCTGCGCGACAAGTGGGGTGTCGAAGGGCGCCTCCAGGGCATCGCCCTCGTCATTGGCCTCGATGTCGATGCCTTCGCCCGCGAGTTCCTTGATCTTGAGCATCACGTCCTCGTGCTGACCCGGCAGGGTGCGGCAGTCGACGTATGCGGTGGCCGTTCCCGGGATGACGTTATGTTTGTAGCCGGCGTTGAGGAATGACGGATTCGAGGTGTTCTGCAGGGTCGGTGCCACGAACTTCTCAACCGACCCGAGTTCAGCCAGCAGCTCTCCGATCGTATCGGCCCGGAATTCGATGCCAGTGATGTCCGCGACTCCTTCGAGGAGCTGCCGGGTCGCGACTGGGATCTCCTGTGGCCAGGGATATTCGCCGATGCGGGCGATGGCGGCGGCCAGGCGCGTGACGGGGTTGTCGTCGTTGCGCTGGGAGCCATGGCCCGCGGTGCCGTGGGCGATGAGGTTGAGCCAGGCGAGGCCCTTCTCAGCGGTCTGAACGAGGTACACGCGCTGGCCACGGACGTCGACGGAATACCCGCCGACCTCGGAGATCGCCTCGGTGGCTCCGGCGAAGAGTTCTGGGTGGTTGCGCACCATGTAGCGGGCACCGTAGTTGCCGCCGGCCTCTTCATCGGCGAAGAAGGCGATGATGAGGTCTCGGCGCGGACTCAGACCCTGACGGAGCATGTCCCGGACCGCGGCGATGATCATCGCGTCCATATCCTTCATGTCAACGGCTCCGCGGCCCCAGAGCAACCCGTCCTTGATCACGCCGGCAAAGGGGTCGACGCTCCAGTCCTCGGCCGCTGCGGGGACCACGTCGGTGTGGCCGTGGACGACGAGCGCATCGGCTTCGGGATCGGTTCCCTTGATGCGAGCGACCAGGGAGGCCCGTCCCGGTGCGGATTCGATGATGGTCGACGTCAGCCCCACCTCGTCGAACCAGGAGGCGATGAGGTCCGCTGCCGGCCGTTCGGGGTTGACCTTGTTGCCGCCCCAGTTCTGGGTGTCGATGCGGATGAGCTGCTGGCACAGCGAAGTGACCTCGGCCTCGGCGGCGCTGAAATCGTACACGGTGTCTCCCGTCGGATAGGTGCGAAGATGCTGACGTGATCTACGTTATAGCAACTGTGTCGCCGCGACCTGCGATGTCCGAATTCAGGGGTGAATGAGAAATGGCCTCCGGATCAGATCCGGAGGCCATTTCCTCTGTTGTGCGCGAAGGGGGACTTGAACCCCCACGCCCGATAAGTTGGGCACTAGCACCTCAAGCTAGCGCGTCTACCAATTCCGCCACTCGCGCTGGCAACAGAGATTACTTTACACGCGACTTTCGGCCGTGCAAAATCAGATCGGCCGATTGTGACACACGGCACTTACAGAATTCTCTGTAGCTCCGCGCATCACCGCGCGCAGGCTCATTCGGCCAGCTCAGACACCTCGGAGAGGATGTGCGGTTTGCCGGACTTGAGGTCGAAGACGGCGAACTTCGCGGCCTCATGCCGACGCCCCTCGGTGATGGCGAAGCCAACGGTCGACGGCAGCAGCACAGGTTTCGCGAACGCCACATCCCAGCGATAGGCATCGAGCCTCGTGTCGACCGCGGACAGGGAACGCGAGGCGCCGTACATACCGTGTGCGATGAGACGCGGGAAGCCGAAGCCCTTGGCCGCCAAGCCATTGAGGTGGATCGGGTTGTAATCTCCCGAAGCATGGGCATAGCGCTGGCCGATGATCGGATCGAGTCGCCACAGGGCAGTCGGGGTCGGAGCTGTGAACTCCTCCCGTTGCGGTTGCGGCTTCGCTTCAGCATTGGGCAGCTTCTTGCCCTTGGCCAGGTAGGTCGTGGTCTCGCGCATGCGCAGGGAACCGTCAACCTTCGCCTCGACGATGACCTCGATCGTGGTCCCTGCCGAATGTTGGAACGGACCAGCCAGCTCCACATGGAAATCGACACTGTCACCGACATACACGCGACCGAGTGTGTCAATCCTGTTGTGGATGTGGACCATGCCCATCATCGGCAACGGCACCTCGGGATCGCTGAGCAGCTGCATGCTCAGCGGGAAGGCGAGGACGTGCAGGTAGCCCGGATGGACGATATTGCCCAACCCGGCTTCGATGACACCGGTGAAACCGGCGTAGGCAGCGGCCTCGATGGGCATGCTGCGGTCCAGTGCTCGGTTGGGAAGGTCAGGGCTTGTGCGTGTGCCCAACGGCAGAGCCTTGAGCACAGCCTTGGCGTAGAGCGGCAGCATTGAATCCTTGGCCATCATGCACCGACCATGTTCTGGCCGCACACGCGCAGCGTCAGCCCGTTGATCCCTCGGGCTCCCGCCGAGGCGAGGAATCCGATGGTCTCGGCCACGTCGACCGGCTGTCCCCCCTGCTGGAGGCTGGAGAGCCTGCGGGCGACCTGCCGGGTCAGGGTCGGCATCTTGGCCGTCATATCGGTTTCGATGAACCCGGGAGCCACAGCATTGATCGTTCCTCCGCGTTTGGCGAAGTCCGACGCCGAGGCAGCGGTGAGTCCGACGACTCCGGCCTTCGAGGTCGCGTAGTTCGTCTGGCCGCGGTTGCCTGCGATGCCCGAGGTCGAGGCCAGTGAGACCACCTGTGCACCTTCGGCGAGCAGATCCTGAGCCTTCAAGTAAGCGTTGATCCTAGCCTGGGAGGCGATGTTGACGGCAATGACAGAGTCCCATCGGGAGGCATCCATATTCGCCAGCATCTTGTCTCGGGTGATTCCCGCATTGTGGACGAGGATATCCACGGGACCACCGACCGCCTCGGCGATCTTCTCAGCCGCCGTGTTCGTGGTGATGTCGAGTTGGAGGGATCGACCGCCGACCTCATTCATCACCTCGGCTAGGGCCTGTCCGGCCTGCGGCATGTCGACGCCGATGAGGTCTGCGCCGTCACGGGCCAGGTTGCGCGCAATCGCCGCTCCGATCCCGCGGGCGGCACCGGTCACGACTGCGGTTCGTCCGGCCAGCGGGCCAGCCTCACCAGTGGACAGGAACTCCTTCATCCCGATCGGAGTGCCGGCCTGAGTGGAGACGGTGATGAACTGTCCCGAAACATAGGCTGATTTGCCTGAGAGCAGGAACCACAGCGCGGTGGCCACAGAGGGAGCCTGCATGTCGACGCCGTCGAGGAGTATGCCGTTAGCGGTTGCTCCTCGGCGCATCTCGTGAGCCATGGACCGTGTCAGGCCGGTGATTCCCTGAGCGGCTGCAGCGAGCTCGGGACCCTGCTGCGACGGGTTGGGGGACGGTGAAACTGTAATGACGCGACCGCAGCGGGCCAGTGAGCGCAGAGCCGTTCCGATCTCGAGCACTGTCTCCGACAAGTCGCCGGGCGCTGTGACTTCGTCGAAGACTGCGATGATCGCGCGCAGGGACTCCCCCGCGTTGGCATGGCGGCGCACTTCGAGGCCGTTGCCCAACAGCAGGTCGGCCAGCTTCTGTGCTTCCGGTCCGGACCCGAGGACGAGGACCGGTTTGCGGCGATAGTCAGCTGGGGTCGAGTCGAAACGGTGCAGTTCGACGGGCTGGGGCAGGCCGAGTGTCTTTGCGACCTGCTTCAGTGGGCCGTTGACCAAGCCCAGGTAGGTGTCTTTCATGCTGCCTCCACAATCGCTGTGAGTCCCTGGCCGCCTGCTGCGCAGATCGAGACCAGTGACCTCTTCTTGCCAGTGAGCTTGAGGTACTTCGCGGTGGAGGCGATGATGCGTCCACCGGTCGCTGCGAACGGGTGTCCGGCGGCGAGGCTTGACCCCAGTGGGTTCAGCTTGGCCCGATCGATGGAGCCAAGTGCTCCGTCGAGGCCGGCCTTCTCACGGCAGAACTTCTCTGATTCCCATGCCGCCAGGTGGCTGAGCACGGTCGACGCGAATGCCTCATGGATCTCAAAGGCATCGAAGTCTTCGAAGGTGAGGCCGTTGCGGGCTAGAAGGCGTGGGACTGCGTAGGCCGGAGCCATGAGCAGACCCTCGGCACCGTCGACGAAGTCGACCGCTGCTGCTTCGGCATCGACGAGGCGAGCCAGGGGTGTGAAGCCGTGTTCGGCCGCCCAATCTTCGCTGCCGAGCAGGACGGAGGACGCTCCGTCTGTCAGCGGAGTCGAGTTGCCGGCAGTCATCGATGCCGGAGTATTCAGGTTCTTGCCAAACACGGGCGACAGCTTAGCCAGGGATTCGGCGGAGGAATCCGCCCGCATGTTGGTGTCGCGGCTGACTCCAAGGTACGGGGTCGAGAGGTCATCGAAGAATCCCTCGTCCCAGGCACGGGCGAGATTGTGGTGAGAGGCCAGGGCTAGTGCGTCCTGCGCCTCGCGGGTGATCTTCCACTCGGCGGTGGTGATCGCCTGGTGCTCACCCATGCTCATGCCAGTACGTGGCTCACCCGTCGACGGAGCCTGAGGCGCCAGGTAGGCCGGACGGATCTGTGCGGCGATCTTCGCCCGCTGAGCAATGGTCTTGGCTCGCGTGAGTTCGAGCAGAATCTCACGCATCGAGTCGTTGATGACGATCGGCGCATCCGACGCGGAGTCCACGCCAGACGCGATGCCGGACTCGAGCTGACCGGCATTGATCTTGTTGTTGAGGCTGACCACGGTCTCGAGACCGGTGGCACAGGCCTGCCCGACATCAAACGCGGGAGTCGTCGGCGACAGGGCGGAACCGAGAACCGCCTCACGAGTGAGGTTGAAATCCTTCGAATGTTTGAGGACTGCGCCGCCGGCGACTTCGCCGATGCTCTCACCGGCCAAGCCGAAGCGGGCCACGAGTCCGTCGAGGGCGCTCGTGAGCATATCGAGATTGCTCGCCTTGGAATATTGCTTGTTCGAACGAGCGAACGGAATACGGTTACCGCCAAGGATGACGGCACGCTGATTGGGAGTGGACATTTGCACCTCCGGTATGTGGATTTAACTGTTACCGACAGTACCTGATACCGTCTGTCACATGAAATCGCTCACAGATGGTCGGTCCACTCGGTGGCAGCAGCATCGCGACCTCAGGCGCCACGAGCTGCTGCGCGCCGTCCGGCACGTCGTTGATGAGCACGGAGACGAGCTGTCGATGGAGCAGATCTCCGAGCATTCGGGCACCACCAAGTCCGTGCTCTACAGATATTTCACGGATCGCGCGGGTCTGCAGGCGGCCATGGGCGAATGGGCGATGAATGTCATCTCCAAGTCACTCGATGACGCAACAGCAACCTCGGCACAGGACGCACTGACCAAAATGATCCGTGCGTTCGTCGCGCTCGCCGCAGAATCACCGAACATCTACCGATTCTGCGATACGGCAGTCAACCGCTTCGCACCGACGGAGACCGGCGGATTCTTCAATTCAATCGCCAGCCTCCTCGCCGATCGGCTTGTCCTTGAGGGTACTCAGGGACAGCTGTGGGCAGCAGGCGCAATCGGTTTCGTGCGTGCCGCGACCGAAAACTGGCTGGCCGATCCCAGCCGTCCCGATGAATTCGCCACCGCAATCAGTCAATGGCTCTGGGCCTCGTTGCCCGCAAAACTAGGAGTAGACGAATGAAGCTTTCCCTTGATCCACAGGCGATCAACGACGCCCTCGACGGCCGGTGGGCCGAGGCACGACGCCAGGGGCGCACCCTGGCACTCGACGAGATCACTCATGAGGATCCTGCCGATGACCTTGAAACCACACGGGCAAAGACGCTGACCGGTGTGGGCATCATGGCCGACACCGGTCTGACCATGACGAGCCTGCCCACATCACTGGGCGGCCTCAACCAACACGCGACTAACGTCGCCGGCTTCGAGGAGACCGTCACTGCCTCCCCCAGCCTCCAGATCAAGGCCGGGGTCCAGTTCGGGCTCTTCGGCGGAGCGATCCTTCACCTGGGCAACTCCGAACAGCACCAGGCCTGGCTGCTGGATGCTCAGAAGGGCAAACTTCTGGGCTCATTCGCGATGACGGAGATCGGCCACGGATCCGATGTCGCCGCGGTCGGAACCACCGCGACGTATTCGGCTGAGGACGAGGAATTCGTCATCAACACGCCCTTCCGCGCCGCAACCAAGGAATACATCGGCAACGCAGCGCGTGATGCACGCGCTGCCGTGGTCTTCGCCCAGCTCATCACCGCTGGAGTCAACCATGGTGTGCACGCGTTCTTCGTCCCGATCCGTGATGAAGACGGTGAAGTGCTGCCGGGTATCACCATCGAAGACGACGCTTTCAAGGGCGGACTCAAAGGCGTCGACAACGGACGGATCATCTTCGACGAGATCCGCATTCCACGATTCAACCTCCTCGACCGCTATGGTGCGGTGACCGCCGATGGCACGTATTCCTCCCCCATCGACTCCCCGGGACGCCGCTTCTTCACGATGCTCGGCACCCTGGTCCAGGGACGTGTCTCCCTCGACGGCGCCGCCATCGTCGCATCGAAGCTGGCACTCGACATCGCCGTTCGCTACGGTCTCGAGCGCAAGCAGTTCACCTCGGTCGATGACATCAACGAGACCACACTCTTGGATTACCAGCAGCACCAGCGTCGCCTGATGCCGGCCATCGCCTCCGTCTACGCCTCGGCCTTCGCACACGAGAAGCTGCTCACCTCATTCGAAGAGGTGTTCTCCGGCGCCGATGAGAGCGATGAGAATCGCGCGCTGCTCGAGACTCGGGCCGCAGCGTTCAAGGCCGACACCACCTGGATGGCCCTCGACGTCATCCAGGAAAGCCGCGAAGCCTGCGGCGGTGCCGGGTTCATGGCCGAGAACCGTCTTGTGGGACTGCGCGCAGACCTCGACGTCTACGCCACGTTCGAAGGTGACAACACTGTGCTCCTGCAGCTGGCAGGCAAGCGCCTCCTCGGCGACTATGCCAAAGAACTCGCACATATCGATGTCGGTGGGGCCGCCCGCTTCATCGGCACCCAGGCCGCCGAGCACACGCTCTACCGAACCGGCATCGCCAATGCGGGCCTCGCGATCTCCGACGTCTTCACACTGAACCTGAACGAGAAGCGGATCCGTTCCGGGAAGCTGCAGCGTTCGCTGCTGGAGACCAGGCTCGAGGTCATGCTCTCGAACCTCGCCCAAGCACTGCGTCCTGCCGCTAAGATGTCGCAGGCCGATGCGGCTGGAGTCTTCAACGACAACCAGCACGAGTTCATCGAGATGGCGCGCGCCTACGTCGAGCTGGAGAAGTGGAAGGCCCTCGACGAAACGATGAGGGAACAGACAGACCCGGACCAGAGCAAGCTCTTCCGCCGTCTGCGCGATACTTACGGCCTGACTCTCATCGAGAAGCACGTCGGCTGGCACCTCATGTACGGTCGTCTCCCGATGCTGCGTGCCCGCCAGCTCAACGAGACGCTCAACCGTCTGTGTGCGAAGCTGTCCGCCAACGCCTTGGACCTCGTGGACGCCTTCGGCTACGGCGATGATCACCGCCGCGCAACGATCGCGACCGGCATCGAGGCCGAGCGTCAGACCGAAGCCGCCGACTACTTCCGTCACTCCCGCGCACAGGAGAACTACCCTGTGGAGGAGAAACAGCTGCGCAAGGCCGCGAAAGCTGCGCAGAAGGCGGCCAACAAGGGCGGACGTAAGGCGAAAGCCAGCAAATAACTGATAGCTAGATAGATAGCCCAGAAGATGTGGGAGGGGCCGTGCAGCTTGATTGCTGCACGGCCCCTCCCACGTTCGTCTCGTCTGTGATTGTCTCGTCTGTGACTGTCTGACTAGCATCGGCCGCAGACTGGCTCGTGTGCGCCGGTCGCAGGCCAGCTGCATGGACTCAGGTGTTTGTTTGCCTGATCGCAGACGTCTGCCTGCGCTCAGGCGTTGAGGAAGTCCTTCAACGCCGCCGAAATCGCGGCAGTCTCTGTGAGGAAGCCGTCATGCCCGACGTCGGATTCGATGACGTGATGGGTCACGGCTCCGGGCAGACTCTGGGCGAGCAATTCGACCTGTGCGGGCGGAAACAGCCGATCCGAGGAGACCGAGACGACGAGGTTGTCGGTGCAGCTGTCGGCCAATGATGTCGCCAGGTCGTGTGAACGACCGATGCGCACATCGTGGTCGCGCAGGGCACGGGTGAGCACGACGTAGCTGTGTGGGTCGAACCGGGCGGTGAGCTTCTTCGCCTGGTGATCGAGATACGAGGTGACCTCGTAGTAATCAGGTGATCTGCGCCGTCGGGAGAACCGGTGGTTGAGCTCCGCATCATTGCGATAGGTCAGGTGCGCGATCTGCCGGGCAAGTCCCAGGCCCTGGGCAGGGAAAGCGCCGACCGCGGTGTAGTCACCGGAGTAGTAGCCGGGGTCGAGTTCGATGGCGCGTTCCTGCATCATCGCCCAGGCGATCTGGTCGGCTTCGGAGAAGGCTGGTGCGGCGATGATCGCGCATTTCTTCACCTTGCGTTTGTCGAGGAGAGAGAATTCGAGGGCTCTGGCTCCACCCATCGACCCGCCGATGACGGCATGCCAGGAGTCGATTCCGAGGATCTGTGCGAGATTGTGTTCCAAGCGGGCCATATCGCGGATCGTGACCGTAGGAAATCTGGACCCATAGGGTAATCCGTCGTCATAGACGGACTGGGGTCCAGTGGTACCCGAGCACCCGCCGAGAGAATTCGCACACACCACGAAGTATTCGTTCGTGTCGATCGCCTCGCCCGGGCCGACGACGCCCGCCCACCATTCGGTGACGCTGGTGTCGCCGGTCAGTGCGTGTTCGATCAGAACCGCGTTGCTGCGGTCCGAGTTGAGTGTGCCAAAGGTTTCGTAGGCGACCTCGACAGTTCCGAACGTGTGTCCGGATTCTGTGACGAAGCCCAGAATTCGCTCGACGGAAGTGCTCTGGGTAGTCATGTCAGGCGGCGGCCGATGCAATCGCTGCGGCAGCGGCGAAGCCCTTGTCGATGTCGGCGATGATGTCCTCGCTGCCTTCGAGCCCCACGGACAGACGCACGAGGGCCGGATTCACACCGGCAGCAGCCTGCGCCTCTTCGCCGAGCTGCGAGTGAGTCGTCGATGCCGGGTGGATGACCAAGGAGCGGACGTCGCCGATGTTGGCCACGTGTGAGTGCAGTTCGAGCGCATCGACAAAGGCCACAGCGGCGTCGAAGCCGCCGTTGATGTCGAAGGACAGGACCGAGCCGACACCGTTGGGCAGGTACTTCTTCGCCTTGTCGTGCCATGGGCTGGACTCGAGTCCGGCGAAGGCGACGCGGCTGACCTGCTCGTGGTTTTCGAGGTAGGAGGCAACTGTGTTCGCATTCTCGACATGGCGGTCGATGCGCAGGCTCAGAGTCTCAAGTCCCTGGGCGATGAGGAAGGCATTGAACGGGCTGGCGGCCGGTCCGAGATCACGCAGACCCTGCACACGGGCCTTGAGGCCGAAGGAGACGTTGGCACCGAACGGCGAATCCGCGCCGAGGTCGCGGGCATAGACCAGACCGTTGTAGGACTCGTCCGGGGTGTTGAAGCCGGGGAACTTCTCCGGCTGTGTGCCGTAGTCGAAGTTTCCGCTGTCGACGACGACTCCGGCGATCGAGGTGCCGTGTCCGCCGAGGTATTTGGTGGCTGAATGGAGAACGACGTCGGCACCGTGTTCGATCGGGCGCACCAAGTAGGGGGTGGCCAGGGTGTTGTCGGTGAAGAGCGGAACACCGGCCTCGTGGGCGATGTCGGCCACTGCCGAGATGTCGAGGACATCGGAGCGAGGATTGGACACAACCTCGGCGAAGAAGAGCTTCGTATTCTCCTGCGCCGCGTTCTTCCACGCATCGAGGTCATCGACGTCGACGAACGTGGTCTCGATGCCTAGCTTGCGCAGGGTCACGTGGAGCAGGTTGTAGGTTCCGCCGTAGAGGCTGGAGCTGGCGACGATGTGATCACCGGCTTCGGCGATGTTCGTGATGGCCAGCAGGGCTGCTGACTGTCCCGATGCCGTGAGCACAGCGTGGACTCCGCCTTCGAGGTCGGCGATGCGGTTCTCCACGACCTCTGTGGTCGGGTTGGTGATGCGGGTGTAGATGGGGCCGAGTTCGGTGAGTGCGAAGCGGTTGGCCGCGGTCTCATTGCTGTCGAAGACGAATGAGGTGGTCTGGTGGATGGGCAGTGCCCTGGAGCCGGTGGTCGGGTCCGGTGTCTGGCCGGCATGGATCTGTCGCGTTTCAAATGACTGCGTCATGATGTCTCCTTCGAGTACGGTTGATTCGCCCGTGGTGGTCCGCGCGAGTGAATTGGTGATGTCACTACTGTCATCGACTCTCAGGCCGCAAGCATGCGATCTCGTCATGTTTATGTCACCTGGCGTCATGTTTCGTCACACCACTTGCACCGTCCGGGTCTATATCGACGCGCACTCATGTCGGCGTTCGCAGTCGTGGTCTCAGCGGAAATTGCGGGCCTTGGTCGGCAGCTGCACCTCGAGCGGAATGAGCTTGTGGGCGTAGAGACTCACGACCTCTCCCCCGCGTTGGATCAGCCCGGTGACCACGAGGGCGTTGCGCGAGGTTGCGATCGGCCGGAACCGTTTCATCAGCCCGGCCGTGGCCACGACGTTGAGCATCCCGAATTCGTCCTCGAGGTTGATAAATGTGATTCCCGAGGCGGTGGCCGGGCGCTGTCGGTGCGTGACGATGGCGGCCACCGTCATCCGGGTCCCGTCGGCAGCCGCCGCGGCATCCGCCGTCGAAGCGTAACCGCGTTCGATCAGGGACGCTCGCAGGATCTCGGTCGGGTACCCGTCGACGGTGATCCCGGTGGAGAAGAGTTCGGCCAAGGTCGTGTCGAAGGCGTCCATGGTCGGCAGGGTCGGCGCCGAGGAGATCGTGGCGGTTCCCGGCAGCACTCCCGGGTGTGCTCCCGCGACCCCGCCGGCCAGCCACAGTGCCTGTCTGCGGTCAAGATCGAAGCAGCTCAGCGCCCCCGCGGTAGCGAGTCCTTCGAGTGCCTGCTTCCCGATCCCTGTCCTTTCAGCTAGGTCCGCCACCGAGGTGAATGGTGCGTTCTCACGTTCGGTCACGATCACCTCGGCGAAGGACCCCACATGGGCCACCGAATCCAGGCCCAACCGGATCCCGAACTCGCCCGAGACTCCGGTGTCATCGGTCTCGAGGCGCTCCAGGTCGCTGCCGGACATCGAATGGCGAATGTCCACAGGCAGGATTCTCACACCGTGGCGGCGGGCGTCGGCGACGAGCGACTGCGGTGAGTAGAAGCCCATCGGCTGACTGCGCAGCAGGCCCACTGTGAAGGCCGCATGGTGGTGGTATTTGAACCAGGCCGACTGGTAGACGAGATTCGCGAAGCTGATCGCGTGAGATTCGGGGAACCCGTAGTTGGCGAACGCGGCAATCGTGGAGAAGATGGACTCCGCGGTCTCCTCGTCGACTCCTTTGGCGGCCGAACCGGTCTGGAATTTCTGCGCCAGTTCGGTCATCCGCTTCTCTGACCGTCGCGATCCCATCGCCTGCCGCAGCTGATCGGCATCGGCACCGGTGAAACCGCCGACGTCGATGGCCATCTGCATGAGCTGCTCTTGGAACAGCGGCACCCCGTAGGTCTTGGCCAGGGACTTGCGCAGCAGAGGGTGGAGGTATTCCACGTCGTCAAGTCCTTGCCGTCTGCGGATGTAGGGGTGGACAGATCCGCCCTGGATGGGGCCGGGCCTGATCAGGGCGACCTGAACGGCGAGGTCGTAGAATTTCTCGGGTTTGAGGCGCGGCAGGGTCGCCAGCTGAGCCCGGGACTCGACCTGGAAGACTCCCACCGCATCGGCCTTCTGCAGCATCTTATAGACCGCCTCGTCCTCGTCGTCGATGTGGGCGCGTTCGATGAGTTCGCCCGTGTGCCGGTGGACCAGGTCGACCATCTCGTGGAGTGCGGTGAGCATGCCCAGTCCCAGCAGATCGAATTTCACCAGGTCCATGGCCGCACAGTCATCCTTATCCCATTGGACAACGGTGCGATGACCCATTGTGGCCTTCTCGATCGGCACGACCTCACCGATGGGACGATCGGCGAGGATCATGCCGCCGGAGTGGATGCCCAGGTGCCGGGGTGAGCCGAGAAGGTCATCTGCGATGCTGAGCACCGGGGCCGGAACTGGGGAGTCCTCCGCTTCGGGCAGGGTTGACCAGCGGTTGCTGGCTTTTGAGAACGCATCCTGCTGACCCGGTTCGTAGCCCAGGCTGAAGGCCGCGTCGCGGATCGCTGACTTCGCCCGGTAGGTGATGACATTGGCGACCTGGGCGGCCCGTTCACGGCCGAAATGATCATAGACATATTGGATGACCTCTTCGCGCCTGCCCGATTCGATGTCGATGTCGATGTCCGGGTAGCCCTTGCGATCGGGTGAGAGGAAGCGGTCGAAGAGGAGTTCGTGCTTGACCGCGTCGACGGCGGTGATGTCGAGGACATAGCAGACTGCGGAGTTCGCCGCCGAGCCTCTCCCCTGGCAGAAGATGGACACCCGATGGCAGAACTCGGTGATGTCGTAGACGATGAGGAAGTATCCGCAGAACCCCAGTTCCGCGATCATGTTCATCTCCCGATCCAGCTGTGCCCAGGCCTTCGGATTCACGCTCCGGGATCCGTAGCGCTTGGCGCCGCGATCTTCGATGAGCTCACGCAGATATTCCTCGGCGCCCCTGGCATCGGGCATCGGGGCACGCGGCAGATCCGGACGCGCCGAGTTCAGAACGAAGGAGCACTCTTTGCCGATGGCCACGGCGTTCTCCAGAGCCTGACGAGGGAAGCGTGCGGCCATCTCCTCCCCTGTGTGGATCCGGGCATTCGCCGTCGCAGGCAGCCACCCGGCCAATTCGTCGAGGGACAGCCGAGACCTCACCGAGGCTCTCACCTGCGCTGACTTCCACTGCGCCCGGGTAGCGAAGTGCACACTGTTGCTGGCTACGACCGGCAGATTCGTTCGCTGTGCAAGCTCGCCGAGGTGGCGCAGCCGTTCATCATCGTCTGGAGTCCCATCCCGGCTGAGTTCCACCGCGATCCGTTCGGCTCCGAAGAGCGCGATGAGGTTCTGCAGGGCGCCGAGTCCACCATCTGGGTCGTTCAGGGCTCGACGCAGGGGACCTTTGCGGCAGCCGGTGAGGATCGTCCAGTCCCCGCTCATCGCGGCCAGCTCTTCGAGACCGAAGACCGGTCGGTTCTTCTCCCCGGCCAGGTTGGCCTCGGTGATGGCCATCGACAGTCTGTGGTAGCCCTCGACCCCGCGGGCGAGGACCAGAAGGTGGGTGGCATCGGGGTCGGTCTGGCCGGGGATCTTCTCCTCCAACCCCACGGACAGCTCCGCGCCGAAGACGGTGGGCAGACCCACCTCGGCGGCGGCATGGGCGAACCGCACCGCACCGTAGAGACCGTTGTGATCGGTCAGCGCCAAGGACGTCAGCCCTGCTGCGGCGCCTGCGGTCACGAGTTCCTCCGGGTCGGAGGCCCCATCGAGGAAACTGAACTGGGAGTGCACATGCAGCTCGGCCCACTCGACCGTGGAGGTCCGCAGAAGGGGCCCCTGCCCGGGACCCGAATACCGACCGGTGCCATCGGAGCCGCCGGGACCCACCGACACCTGATGACGATCGGGTCGGGAGAAGGCAGGAGCATCGGACCCATCGGCGTGTTTGCCTTCCAACCGCTGGGCCAGCTGGGACCAGGGGGTGCGCGGATTCGAAAAGCCCATCAGCGGTACCGTCCGGTTATGTACCACTGGCCGTTCTCTTTGCTCAGCAGCAGCGCCTGCCCCGAGCCGGTGACGACCTGCAGGCGGGTCCGATAGATGGCTTTCGCCGGATCCCACCAACCGGATTCCACGGGCCAGGAACCTGAATAGTCAACGATCTCCTCGGTGGTCCCGGTGGGAAAGCGGATCGCATACGGTGCCGATTCCAGACCTGCGGGACGAGCCCCCACTGGTCGCCCTCCTGCGGCGAGCACATCGACGGGCAGATGTTCGACCGTCGTGGGTCGGGGTGCGTGCAGTGCCCCGGGCCAGGGAGCTCCGGGGCTGCGCACAGGCGATGCCGCCTGCTGCCACGGTGTCCACAGGTTGGTCTCGGCCGGATCCCATCCGCCCTGCAGACCCGGGACCAGGACCGAGTCGGGGCCGAACAGTCCCTGCAGCCGCTCCAGCGTGTGAGTGACCTGCCCGGTGTTCTCATCGAACAGACTCCTCGTCGCGCCGATGGGAGTGGTCAGCTCCGCGGCCACAAGGCCCACAGCGATGATGCCCTCCTCGGAGAAGTCCTCCGGATCGGGGCCAAGATCGTCGGGAGCCGTTCCGATCTGAGGAGCCGACCCGGCCTGGGCCTGTGGTCCGGATCCGGTCTGTGGTCCGGTTCTGGCAGCGGTTGGTCCCTGTCGAGTGGCTCCGGCCAACCACCCCTCTGCCTGCCACCGCAGACGGTCGGCGATGGTGTTCTCGTTCATGTCTTCGATCCGCCAGGTCCGCTTCGAGGACTGTCCCGAGACGGCGATGAGCTCGATCGTGATCTGTGTGCACACGAGTCCTCGGCTGCGCACGGCGGTCAGGAGCTCGGCGGCAAGCTGGCGGGTCAGGAATCCCAAAGTGTCACTGCGAGTCGTCGGCGTGTCCAGACCGAGTTCGACATTGAGTCGTTCTTCCCGGACATGATCGCTCAGAGGCGCCCACTCGACTCCCGTGGCCAGGTCGTGCGCACGCTTGCCCAGCGCCCCGAATCGTGAGTTCACGTCCCGTGCGTCGAGCGCGGCCAGATCCCCCAAGGTTCGCAGGCCCAACTGGGTGAAGGTATCGATGAGTTCGGTCGCACCTGCCCCGGCATATTCGAGGGTGCTGACCGGCTGCACAGCTAGGAACTCCGCAGTCTCGCCTGGTTCGACCCGGCGTGCCTGCCCCGCGGCAAGGACTGCTGCGAACACGGTGCCGGCAATGCCGGGGAAGAACTCCCACCCGGTCGCCGATACGAGTGCTGAGATCAGAGCCTCAACGGCGCTGGGCTCATCGGCATAGCCGTGTTTGAGCGAGTCCAGGGGAATGGCGAGCGTGCCGGGACTGAGCAGAGTGAACCGTGCCACGAGTTCCTCGAGCGCTCCGACTCCGGCAGAAAAGTGTCTGTTGTCTGCCTCCTCGTCCCAAGCGACCACATGTGCTTCGGGGCAGCGGTATCCGACCGCCCGCTTGTTGTTGCCCAGAGCGATTCCGGCCGCGCGAGCAGGAGCATTGGCCGCGACCACCTGGCCTCCGCTGAGCACCGCCACCGGAGTACGAGGACTGAGATCATGTTCGGTCGCAGCAGCCACCGCGGACCAGTCGGGAACGCTGAGAACGAGTGTGCGATGGTCATCGATGCGCACAGCGGTGGATTCGGCAGCGACGTCAGCTGACACTGCGGATCACCGGCCGTTCGAATATGCCCTCCGCCGGGGTGGGCGCTGGTGCTTCGGCAGGAGTCCCTTCCGGTCCCGGCAGCAGGAACCGGTGGACGCCGGTCTGTGATCGGGCCTGCACGAGGCAGGAGCGAAGACGTCCATGACCGCGTTCTGTGCCCGACCACTGCGTGTCGGTGATCTCGATCTGCTCCGTGCTTCCGGGCATCGATGTCAGGCTGATGAAGCTGATCTTGCGTTCGCGCACCTTCGCCAGCAGCCGAGCGCGCTCCCCAGCACTGGGCAGAAACCCCGGGTCGACGACGAGGACGTCGAAAGATTCGATGAGGATTGAGACCACACGCAGCCAGTCCTCGGCCGGGGTGACGAGGTTGACGAAGTGGTCGAGGTCAACACCCAGATCGGCAATGGATGACACGGCAGGTTCGCCGAGTCCGATACCGGCACACCATTTCTGCTCCCGGGTTGCGACGGCGATCGTGGCGAGGGCACAGCTCAACGATTGGCCCCCGGTCAGTGTCACGATCTCCCCTCGGGGAAGGCCGCCTCGGCGAAACATCGGTGCCAACACCTGATCCACTGTGCGAGGGGCAAGCCCATCGAACAGAGCGGCGGCCGTGGAGATACCCATCTCCCGGCTGAGCTGTTCAACGAGTGGCACTGCAGACATGACATCCATTATCGAACTAGTGTTCTAAATAGGCAAGATTTACGCAGCGACATTGTTCGCCCGGGCGTGTCTCCATTCCGCCTCGAACATCCACGCAATGCAATAGTCCAGGCTGAAGCCGTACCCGCCGCCGACGGTCCTCGGATCCGCTTCCGCGACCGCCTCCTCGGCGACCTTGACCAGCCGTGCCGTGTCGAAGACGATGCGCCCGCGCTTCCCCTCTTCAAGCGGAAGCAGCTGCGAACCGCCGGGCAGGAAGAAGGCGAATGCCGCCTGCCCGCCCAGAGTTCCGGCGAAGGGAGCTGAGGTCCGTGAGATATTCAACTCATATCTGTGCACCGCCGTGTGGTGGGTGCGGCAGAGCAGGATGAGATTGTCCAGGTCCGTCGCTCCGCCCTGTGACCAGGGGCGGATGTGGTGTGCGTCGCACCTTCGGCGGGCACGGCAGCCGGGGAACTGGCATCCCATGTCCCGTGCGCTCAACGCCAGGCGTTGGCGCCTGCTCACCAGCCTCTTCGACCGTCCGAGCATGAGTACGTCTCCATCGGCGTCCTTGATCGTTCCGCTGATCAGAGCTTCGCAGCTCAGCCGTTCCGCCGTCGCCGAGGTGATGCCGCCGAAGCCATCGATTCGACAGGTCAGGTCTGTCTTTTGATCCGCAGACGTCCCCGCGGGGACGTCGTCGAGGGCTTCGGCACGGGAGCCGGATCGGGTCACCACCTCGGCGGAGGCATGGACGAGCATGCGGGCGCGGTCAACGTCAACGGTTCCAGGCGACGCTGCCTGCGGAAACGCATGCACGATCTCCATCAGGCACATGACCTGCGAGATCGGCTCATACGATGACTCATCCTCCTGCCCTTCGCCGCCGGCGTCATCCGCAGAGGACGGCTGTTCGAGAACATGCCGAGCGGCGTCGAGCATCGAGGAGAACTCCGCGGCCTCATCCTCGCCCAGATCGATCGTGATGCGAGTCCGTCCAGGCCCGATGGTCCGCATACTCACGCTGTCGCTCGGAAGGGCGCAGGGAGCTTCCCCGTCCTCGTTCCCGCCGGACAGTTGGAGGTAGTTGCGAGCGATCACTCCGATCTGGCTTCCGGTGGAGACATCGGCCAGTCGCAGCGCCTCTTCATCGGGGATCCTCCCCACCAGCCTGGTGACCTCACGCACCTTGGAAAAGCTGACGTTGCCCTCCCCCAGGCTCTTCTTCACCTTCGGCATTTCGCGCAGCGCCATCATCACTCGGACGTATTCCCGTGCAGTGTGTGCGCTCACCGCCGCAATGTGCATGACCCACTGGGGCAGCGACGTCACGCCCACCCACTGCGCCCACAAGCCTCTGCGCTCGACCTCGTCGATGAGCGCAATGACACGGGCATGGCAGAACGCGATGCACGAGATGTTGCGCTGGATGTCGGCAACCAGCTCTTCGGACGTGAGATCACCCAGCCTCGCGCCAGCGCCCACGTCGGCACTTGACTCGGTCTGCAGAGACTCGGCGGTATCCGACTGCGCCTTCGAATCTCCGCCGTAGTCATCAGGATCGACACTCATCGCTGTGAGCAGCTCCGACCTTGCGAATGGATCCGGATAGTCCGCAAACGGATCTGCAGCCGTGTTCTCGACCATGGTTCCCACCTTTCCCCTTTCGACCTCTGCGGCCGTTCGGTTCGTGAGTCCCCATGACCTCGAACCGTGCTTTCACCATACGAGGCGCCACTGACATAAGATCGGAATCGTAATGATCCAGTCGAGTGAATGAATGATCTGCTTTCGAATCGGATTCGCCGTAAAGATCCATGTGTACTATACGGAGCTCTCTTTGTTCTATACACGTGGAATCGCACCATCACCAAAGCGTCCCCGCGGGGACGCCGACGCTGAATCCGAACCTCACACCGTAGGCTGAGTTCATGAACGATGGGACGACCGATGACGCGGCAGAACTCCCCGTGGAAGGGGCGCGGGAATCAGCCAGAGAGGCAGCCACTCGGGCCTCCTACGATGCGATCGCTGAGACCTATACGGACTGGATCGCCGCCGAGCTCACAGCCAAGCCACACGATCGTGCCGTCCTCGCAGCCTTCTCCGAACTCGTGCTCTCCACCGGGAAACCCAAGGCCCTTGAGATCGGGTGCGGCCCAGGGCGGATCACAGCTTTCCTTGCCGCCTCGGGTCTGGCCCCCTCCGGCCTCGACCTCTCTCCCGCCATGATTGCCCTGGCATCTCGTCTCTACCCGAATCTCGATTTCACCACCGGATCGATGACGGCACTGCCCTATGAGGACAACAGCTTTTCCGGACTCGTCGCGTGGTACTCCATCATCCATGTTCCCGATGCGTCCCTGGACACCGTCTTCTCCGAGGCTGCTCGAGTGCTGCGGCCGGGTGGATGGTTCCAGCTGGCCTTCCAGCTCGGCGACCGTATCGACCACCAGTCCGAGGCGGCCGGCTTCGACGTCGATCTCGACTTCCACCGCCGCTCGATCGATCAGGTTCTCACGTTTCTTCACAAACATGGGTTCGCACCCGCGACTCGGCTCGAACGCGAGCCGGACCTGGCCGGCCAGTTTCCGGAGAGGACACGGCAGGGCTATCTGCTCGTCCGCCTGGAGGCCACCACAACCACCACGACTGCACCCGGGGAACGGGCAACGGCCGAACAGTGACAAAATAGGTGTCATATGAACATCGACATCGTCTTCCACACGCCCGAGATCCCCGGCAACACCGGCAATGCCATTCGCCTGGCCGCGGTCACGGGTGCCCACCTCCATCTCGTCGAACCTCTTGGCTTCGACCTCTCCGATGCGAAGCTGCGTCGTGCGGGACTGGATTATCACGATCTTGCCCACGTCACGGTCCATACGTCTTTGACGGATCTGTGGAACCACCTCGGCGAGCGTCGGGTCATCGCGTTCACCACCCATACGGATCAGTCCTTCGCCGAGGTGGGCTACCGTGATGGTGATGTCCTCCTCTTCGGTCAGGAGTCGACGGGTCTGCCCGATTCCGTCGTCGAGGATGAGCATGTGGATCTGTCCGTGCGCATCCCGATGCTGCCTTCCAGGCGTTCGCTCAACCTCGCCAATTCCGCATCGATTGCAATCTATGAGGCCTGGCGGCAACAGGGATACGCGGGGGCCTGAACGCGCGTAGACTTCTGCCCGACAGTAATTTCGAAAGGACCACCATGACTTCCAAAGTGCTCACAATCGCCGGTTCCGATGTCTCAGGCGGAGCTGGGCTCGAAGCCGACCTGAAGATGTTCGAAGAATACGGCGCATTCGGCACCGCCGCCGTGACCTGCATCGTCACCTTCGATCCGGCCGATGGCTTCAGCCACGTCGTCGAATTCATCGACCCCGAGGTGGTGACCAGGCAGCTCGAATCGACCTTGGCGGTGCACAAGTTCGACGCGATCAAGTCGGGCATGCTCGGGTCCGTGGACTCGGCATTCGTGCTGGCCGAAAAGCTCAAGACGAACGAGCTGCCCTATGTCTTCGACCCTGTCCTCGTGTGCAAGGGCGCGGGCACCATGGTCGATCTCAAGGATCTCTTCGTCGACAACCTCGTGCCCTTGGCCACCGTCATCACCCCGAACCTCGAGGAGGCCGCAACGTTGGCCGGCCTCGATCCGATCGATTCGGTTGAGGGCATGATCGAGGCCGCGAAGATCATCCACGGTCAGGGTGCTAATAACGTCGTCGTCAAGGGCGGTGCGCGCCTGGCCGGTGACGACGCGATCGACATCCTCTTCGACGGTCAGAAGGTCACGACGCTGCGCTCACGCAAGGTCAATGAGAAACTCGTCAACGGTGCAGGCTGTTCATTCGCCTCCTCCATCGCCGCTGGCATCGCCACCGGTCTCAGCATCGAGGACGCGGTCGTCTCAGCGAAGGAGAAAGTCGCCCACGGCATCGCGAACTGCCTCGACAATGCCACCGGCGTGGCCTCGCTGTTCCATCCGGCGGCTCGCACCCAGCCCTCGCCCGATATCCGCGTCAGCGTGGACTGAGGCTCCAAAGCAGATAGAAAAGGAACTGCCCCGCACACCATCTCAGGCGTGCGGGGCAGTTCGCATAAGTCATGCATGACGGTCGGAACCGTCGGGTCGGCCGAAACCGACTGGGGTTCAGCGCTTGCCGAAGCCCTTGTAGCGATCCTTGAACTTCTCGACGCGGCCTGCGGAGTCGAGGATGCGCTGCTTTCCGGTGTAGAACGGGTGCGATGCGCTCGAGATCTCAACGTCGATGACGGGGTAGGTGTTGCCGTCTTCGAATTCGATCGTCTTGTCGCTCTTCGCGGTCGAACGGGTCAAGATCTTGGTTCCCGACGACAGATCGTTGAACACGATCGGTGCGTATTCCGGGTGGATGTCCTTTTTCATATTCTTACCTTTGCTGAATCCGCTCAGGCGCCTGGTATGGGTCGACCCATCCGCCAGTGCCCGAATTCGTCTGCTGGACACGCCTCGAACCGTAGGAACCGGACACGAAGCGACAGCTCAGTCTATCTGATGGACTGGCTCAAAGCGATTCCCGCACTGTCTCCTAAACTGTGGCCATGAACACCAAGGAACGCATTTCCGCGCAATTCGACCTCACGCCCGCAGCATCTGCTCCCGAACTCATGGCCGCATCCACCGCCGAGGCGATCTCTTCGATCACCGGCGACGTCGATGCGTTCGCCATCGATCCGCAGATCGCAGACACAGCGGCCCTGCTCGATGCCACCGGTCTCGGACCCGAAACCTCGGCTAACTGTGTTCTCGTGGCCGGTGCGCGCTCCGGTGAGGAACGAATCGCTGCCTGCATGGTCCTCGCCAATACCCGTGCCGATGTGAACAAGCGGGTGAAGAAGCTCCTCGACGTGCGCAAGGCCTCGTTCCTGCCCATGGATCGCGCGGTCGGCGAATCGGGGATGGAGTACGGCGGCATCGGACCCATCGGTCTGCCTGCCGACTACCGGATCCTCATCGACTCACGTGTGGCCGAGGCCGACGAGCTCATCATCGGTTCGGGGATCCGTGGTTCCAAACTCATGCTCTCCGGCGCGGCGCTGGCATCGCTTCCCACTGCCGAGGTGGTCGAGGGGCTCGCAAACGAGATCGACTGAGGTCCTCGGTCAGCTCAGTCCTGCCTTGTCGAGGACATAGGAGATGAGCGGTTCGTAGAGGTAGGGCACGACGTCGTCATCGAGGGGAACGGTGACCTCGATGGCTCCTTGAGCCTCAGCGACGAAGAGTGCCGGATCGTTGCAGTCGGCATAGCCCAACGTGCGCAGCCCACGGCTCGAGGCCGCACCGGCCCACCCATGATCGGCCACGATCAGATCTGGGGTCTGGCCGCCTCGGCGGGTGATGTCGTCAAGCAGTGCATGCATGGGTTCGGCGAGGTGTGTGTGCGGGGTCCCGCCATGCTGATGCCAGGTCCACACACGGTTGATCTGTCGGCAGTCGCCGCCGATGCCCGGGACGTCAACGGCGTTGGCCTGGTGCGTGATCCGCGCACCGTGGGACTCGGCTGCGGCGGCCATCGCCATGTGCACAGGAAGCAGCCCGGCCGGGTGGCCGGTGGCGAAGAGGATCTCTCCCCCAGCTCGGGTGACCGCGCCGATGGCGGTGGCTAACTGTTCGAGTGCGTCGATGCAGCGTTGCGTCGAAATCGTGTCGATGCCCTCGACGAAATCGGGTTCCGGGCGCAGCCCGCACCGGTCGACCATAAGCGAGAACACGGAGTCATAGTCCCAGTCTCGGGTCAGATCGACGCCGAAGTCGAACTGCTTCTCCTGTGCCAGGAAACGATGGATGTGTGAGAGGTTGTTCTCTCGGGGTGTCCCCACCTCACCGGTGATGCGAGCTGCTTCCAGGGTGTGGGCGAGTGTGGTGCGATCCACTGTGGTCCTCTCAGTCTCAGGTGCTGCAGTTGTCGCAGATTTTGCGACAACTGATGCATCGGCAAACTCTTCGCGTAATGCATTGGCTGCGTGCTTGCCGATAGTCTTCACGTCTCTGCCCTACAGCGTGGCAAGTTGCTGCCTTGTGGACCTCTGACACGAGGTCAGTCTTCCTGCAGGGCGAAGCAGGCCACCGCCGAGGCGGCTGCGACGTTGAGTGAGTCGACTCCCCCAGACATCGGGATCATGACAGTCGAATCGCAGGCGGCAATCGTCGATCGGCGCAGACCGTCACCCTCGGTGCCGAAGACGATCGCGGTGCGTTCGGGAGCGTCGGCGGCGAAATCGCGGATGGCCACAGAATCCTGTTCGAGAGCCAGCGCAGCGACGTGGAAACCGAGCTCACGCAGGGCATCAACCCCTGCCGGCCAGGACTCGATCCGAGTCCATGGGACCTGGAACACGGTGCCCATGGAGACACGAATCGAACGACGGTAGAGCGGGTCGGCGCACCTGGGCGTCACCAGGACGGCATCGACGCCGAAGGCTGCGGCTGACCGAAAGATGGCGCCGATGTTCGTGTGGTCGACGACGTCCTCGATGACGACGATGCGCTGAGCATCGGTCACGAGCTCGGCGACGCTGGGAAGCTGCGGTCGGTGCATCGCGGCCAGAGCACCTCGGTGAAGGTGGAAGCCGGTGAGGGATTCGACTGCGGCATCGGTGCCGATGAAGATCGGAGCATCATTGGCGGCGATGAGGTCGGCTAGGTCGAAGAGCCATTTGGGGCTGGTCAGGTACGACCGGGGAACCATGCCTGCGGCGTGGGCACGGCGGATGATCTTCGAGGATTCGGCGATGAACAGGCCCTCGGCCGGTTCGCGAACACTGCGCAGGCCGACATCGGTCAGCTGAGTGTAGTCGTGGAGGTCGGCCGGAGAGGCCCCAGCGCCTGTGGCATTGTCGGTGGCCACCGTTCCCTCATCGAAGAACCGTAGACGCTCGGCAGTGATGCCGAGTTCGGCGGCACGGTCGATGACCTGTTGCTGTGTCAGTGGTGCCTTGGCCGGTGTATTCATACGATCACAGGGTGAGGATGCGCCAGATGGCGACGAGTCCGAGGATGACGATGACGGAGCGCAGCAGGACGGGCGAGAATTTCCGTCCCACCCTGGCACCGAAGTAGCCGCCGATGAGGGAGCCGATGGCGATGCAGATGACGGCGATCCAGTTGATCCGGTCGTGGCCGACGATGATGTAGGTGCTGGCCGAGACCGTGTTGACGACGAGGACCAAGACGTTCTTCAGTCCGTTGAGACGCTGCAGGTCATCGGGGAGGAGGAGGCCGAGCAGAGCGATCAGGATGATCCCCTGGGCGGCGGCGAAGTAGCCCCCGTAGATCGCGGTGAGGAAGACGACGACCAGGACGAGGATATAGCGGCCGGTGGTCAGCGTGTCACCGACCGAGGCCGGCACATGCTCCTTGCCCGCCTTTTCGGCGCGGCGCACGGAACGGTTTTTGAGGTGGCGGGAGAGTGCAGGCTGACCCACGACCATGATGAGGGCCACGACGAGGAGGACCGGGACGATCGTCTCGAAGGCGTCTTCGGGCAGGTGGAGCAGCAGATAAGCACCGGTCAGCGAGCCCAGGATGGAAGCAGGCACGAAGCCTAGGATCCGCCGCCATTGGCCCTTCAGCTCTTCCCGATAGCCGAAGGACGAGGCAATATTGCCGGGGATAAGTCCGACCGCGTTGCTCATCGTCGACACGACCGGTGGCACACCGAAAGCCACGAGTACCGGGAAGGTGATGAGAGTGCCGGAGCCGACGACGGCGTTGATTCCGCCCGCGGCGATTCCGGCGAGGACGATCAGCGCAATCTGCCACAGTTCCATTCCGAGAACTGGGTCCATGCTCAGTACTGGGATCGGGCGTGGAAACGCTGCCCGTCGCGGGTGAGCTTGACGTCGATACCGAAGGTCGCAGAGAGGTTGTCGGCCGTCAGGGTCTCATCGATGGGCCCGGCAGCCATATCAGTGCCCTCGGCCAGCAGCAGCACGTGCGTGATGCCGACAGGGATCTCCTCGACGTGGTGGGTGACCATGATCGTCGCCGGGGCCCATTTCGAGGACAGAATCTCCGTCAGTGCTGCCAAGAGCTCTTCACGTCCGCCTAGGTCGAGCCCAGAAGCGGGCTCGTCGAGGAGCAGCAGCTCAGGGTCCGTCATCAGCGCACGTGCGATCTGCACACGCTTGCGCTCGCCCTCTGACAGGGTGCCGAAGGTGCGATCTGCCAGGTGGCTGATGTTGAACGCTCCGAGGAGGTCCTTGGCCCGTTCGATGTCATCGGTTTCGTATTCCTCGACCCAACGACCGGTGACGCCGTAGGCGGCGGTCAGGACCGTGTCGAGGACAGCCTCGGACAGAGGAATGCGGTTGGCCAGGGCCGTCGAAGCATAGCCGATGCGCGGACGCAGCTCGAAGACGTCGACGCGCCCGAGGCGCTCCTCGAGGATTCCGACGGAACCGGTCGTCGGGTGCATTCGTCCTGCGGCCAATTCCAGCAGCGTCGTCTTCCCGGCGCCGTTGGGTCCGAGGACGGCCCAATGCTCACCTTCGGAGACGGTCAGGGAAAAATCTTGGAGGAGGAAATTGGCTCCTCGGCGCACGGAAACAGAATCCAAAGTCAGGACATCACTCATATCAGCCAACTCTATCGCAGGCTCGGCGTCTATTCTGGTTCGACATGGACTTGACTACCGACTCACTGCTGCTGACCCTGGCGATGAACCATCGCCTGCACTCCAGCCTCGCCCCAGACGAGGTCAGTGCCGCCTTTCTCGACGACGATCGTGATGTCCCTCTCATCGTCGCCGACGAAGTTTTCGGCACCTCGCCACCGACCGGACTGCTGCTCTTCACCGCCGAGGCTGCGGCGGCCGGGATCACGCATGCCCGGCTGGCCCTGCACCATCCTTCACTGCCGCATACGACGCCTCCCGTGGACAAGGTCGACCGGCTCAGGGTCGGTCGCCACAGTGCCCCGATCGTCCTCCATTCCGGCTCCCACCAGGTTGCGGTGGCCCTCCTCGGCGCCGAGGCGAACGTTGAAATCATCGCCTGCCGGAACACGGTCTTTCGCCCGGTCACGGTAGGAACACCCGCCGAGGCGCTGCGCCGCCTGCGGCTGCTCGTCATGGAGGGTCTGAACCTCATCGAAACGATCGAGGTTCCGGCCGACTGGAGGGAGGGGCCGTGGCGGGATTGGCAGGAGGAGCTGAGCATGCACCACCCGATCTCGAGGCTCATTCCGTCCGTCGCCGACGCTCGCGCCATCTATGCCGCCCTCGACATCCACCAGAGGATGCGCACTGTGCTGGCTCCGGCCACAGTGGCGCCACCAGCCTTCGGCGATCTGCTCTCACGCCTTCACCCCGCGGCCGCCGACTACATCATGGCTGTCGCTACGATGAAGGGGTGAATGACTCAGACTCCGCAACCCCGATGCCAGAGAACTCAATCCAGCTGCTGGTCATGGACGTCGATTCGACGTTCATCAACGAGGAGGTCATCGACCTCATCGCCGTCCACGCGAATGTCGGCGACCAGGTGGCCGACATCACGGAACGTGCCATGGCCGGCCAGTTGGACTTCGCCGCTTCCCTGGCCGAGAGAGTGGCCCTGCTCAACGGCCTGCCGGTGACCGTTCTCGACGAGGTGCGCGCACAGATCACGCTGACCCAGGGCGCTCGGGAAGTGGTGGCCGCCGTCCAGTCCGACGGTGGCGTCGTCGCCTTGGTCTCCGGCGGCTTCACTCAGATCATCGCCCCTGTTGCCAAGAGCCTGGGCATCACCGAGGTGTTTGCCAACGGACTCGAGTCCGAGGACGGCCGGTTGACCGGAGCCACAAGCGGTCGGGTCATCGATCCGAGTGCGAAGGCCGAGATCTTCGGACAGCTCGCACAAAAATATGACTGCGATCCGAGACGAACCGTGGCCATCGGCGACGGCGCCAACGACATCGGAATGATCCAGGCGGCGGGTCTGGGTGTGGCCTTCTGTGCGAAGCCGGCCCTCGTGGCCGCCGCCGACGCTGCGGTGAACAAGCGTGATCTGCGTGAGGTGCTGACCCTCATCGAGGAACGCGCTCAGGTGTGATGTGAAAAAGAACCAGGTGCCTGAATCTCGTTGGGGCACCTGGTTCTTCGCCTGTGTAGGCGTTCACACGCCGAGGAAGACCCGCAGTTCGGGTGCGGGGTAGTTCCCAGGCTCGACGTCCCAGCTCTCGAGGTCGAAGATCGCGAGCGAGGAGGGACGGAACGCATCCGGAACCCCGGTGGCGGGGCTCAGGTGGCCGAGCACCTCGGCGACGGTGGGCTGATGGCCCACGATATAGGCGCACTGAGAATCGGCCGGGATCGAGTTGATCGCGTCGACCCAGTCATCGACTCCTCCGTTGTAGAGGGACTCGTCCTGGCGCAGTTCGAGGCCGACACCCGTTTCGGGTTCCCCGTTGTGCCGGTTGACGGCTTCGACCACGGCCTGTCCCGTCTGGACGGTGCGCCTGGCCGCCGAGGCGATGGCCACGTCTGGTGACCAGCGCTCGGCGATCTCGGCTCCGGCTTCGACAGCTTGAGCCAGACCGTTGGCACTCAACGAGCGTTCGAAGTCCGTCGGGCCCTCGGCCTCGGCCTTCGCATGGCGGGCGAGAATGAGCACAGGCATCGTCATCGTCTCCGGTTCGGTGGGTGGCTCAGGCGCCGGTGGAGTGGAATCCGCCGTCGACGTGGACCATTTCGCCGGTGGTGGCGGGGAACCAGTCGGAGAGCAGGGCGACGATCGCCTTGCCCGCAGGGGTGGTGTCCTTCTGGTCCCAGCCCAGCGGTGCGCGGTCGCCCCACATGTCTTCAAGCGTTCCGAAGCCGGGGATCGAGGTGGCGGCGGTGGTCTTCAGCGGTCCGGCCGAGACGAGATTGACGCGGATTCCGTCCTCGCCGACGTACTTCGCGAGGTAACGGGCAGTTGACTCGAAGGCGGCCTTGGCCACACCCATCCAGTCGTAGACCGGCCAGGAGATGGTCGCGTCGAAGGTCAGTCCGACAACACCGGCTCCCTCGTTGAGCACGGGCTTCGCGGCGACCGTGATGGCCTTGAGCGAGAACGCGGAGACCTGGATCGCTGCGGACACGGAGTCCCAGGGGGTGTCGAGGAACACGCCGCCGAGCGCGTCCTTAGGGGCGAAGGCGATGGCGTGGACGATGCCGTCGATGTTGCCTTCGAGGCGCTCGGGCAGTGCCGCGAGGTCCTCTTCGTTGGTGGCATCGAGTTCGATGACCTTGGTGGGCTCGGGCAGACGTTCGGATATCACCTGGGTGATCTTCATCTGGCGGCCGAAGCTGGAGAGGATGACTTCGGCACCCTGCTCCTGAGCGATGCGGGCGGCTGCGAAGGCGATGGATGCCTCGGTCAGAACGCCGGTGACGAGGATGCGCTTTCCGTCAAGAATTCCCATTGTGGTCCTTTCAAACTGTTCAAACGTGGGTGAAATCGTTGTCGTCGACGCCTTTGGAGGCGCCGTCCTTGGTGTGAAGTCTAGATGTTGACGGGGCTCAGTGCCCCATCCCCAGTCCGCCGTCGACGGGAATGACGGCACCGGAGATGTATGCGGCCTCGTCCGAGGACACCCAGCGCACGACCTTCGCGACCTCGCTCGCCTCGGCGAATCGCTTCGCGGGAATCGTCGCGAGGTATTCCTTCTGCTGCTTCTCCGGCAGCTCATCCGTCATGTCTGTGCGGATGAAGCCCGGGGCAACGACATTGGCGGTGATGCCGCGCGATCCCAGCTCACGGGTGACCGAGCGGGCCAGACCGACAAGTCCGGCCTTAGACGCCGAATAGTTCGCCTGACCGGGGACTCCGTAGAGTCCGGACACGGAGGAGATGAGCACGATGCGGCCCTTCTTCGCCCGGATCATTCCGGTGATGGCACGCTTGATGGTGCGGAAGGTTCCGGTGAGGTTGGTGTCGACGACCGCTTCGAACTCCTCATCGCTCATGCGCATGAGCAGATTGTCGCGGGTGATGCCGGCGTTGGCCACGACCACCTCGACAGGGCCCAGCTTCTCTTCGATCTCTGCGAAGGCCGCATCGAGGGAAGCTGTATCGGTGACGTCTGCGGACACGGCCAGAGCACCTTCGGGTGCGTCTCCGTTGCGGGAGGTTACGGCGACTTTGTCGCCCTGAGCGAGGAATTCCTCGGCGATGGTGCGGCCGATTCCGCGGTTTCCTCCGGTCACGAGGACTATGCGTGGTTCTGACACGAATCTCTCCTGTTGGTGGACAATACAGATTGATCGACTCTTGAGATCAAACTTACCGTCACTAACCTATCGTGAACCGACGGGTGTCGATACGACTCACACAAACGAAGAGTATGATTTTGTAGGAGTAATCGAGCGAAGAAGGTTATGTCTAAGCACCCGCAGCAGATCACCACGGCAGACACCGCCCTTGATGACGACATGAAGTCGCGGATCATCAAATATTCGATCACCATGGGGATTCGAACGTTCTGCTTCGTGGCCGCCTATTTCATGTTCCGGGCGGATCTGACGGTGCTGATGTGGATCTGCGTCGGCGGTGCTGTCATCCTCCCCTACCCTGCCGTGATCTTCGCCAACGCCGGCCGGGAACGTACCAACGATGACGCCGCCGCACTGCTTGACGGGGCACCGATGCCCGAGCTGCCGCCGGCAACCGGAGAGACCATCTCCAGTGACACGATCTCCGGGGAGACGATCCCTGGGGACACGATTCCCGGTGAGGCCGATGACGCTGCGTCAGCCAAAGAGACCGGGTCAGCCGATGAAACACCACATGCAGACCCGACTCGAGGTGATGAGACTTGACCGAGAAGCTCCAGTGCTCGGCGAAGGCATGCCGGGCAGATGCCACCCGCGCAATCCTGTGGAACAATCCCAGCCTGCACATGCCCAAACGCCGCAAGACCTGGCTGGCGTGTGATGAACATCTCGACTATCTGCGTGAGTTCCTCACCCTGCGCAGCTTCTACATCAGCGACGTTGACATCAACGACATCCCGGAGGATGCCGGTTGATGTCTCGCTATTCCTTCCTCTTCAGCGCACGCTGGCTGAAGTACATCGCCATGACGATCATCGTCGTCATCGCCTGCGTCTTCCTGGCCCTGTGGCAGAAGGACCGTCAGGACCAGAGGCAACACGAGATCGCCACGGTCAATGCGAACTATTCGTCCGCACCAGTCGACATCACGAGCATCCTGGGCTCCACCTCGGCGCACCTCGATGAGGACGATGAGTGGCGTCAGGTGTCCCTGACCGGCCACTATCTGGAATCCGATACCGTCTTCGCTCGCAACCGCACGGTCAATGACAAGGTGGGCTTCTACGCCGTCGTTCCCTTCGAACTCACAACCGGAGAAACGATCGCAATCGTGCGGGGCTGGGTCTCCGAACCCGAAGATGCCCCGCCGGCCCCCACCGGAGAACAGACCATCAAAGCCCGCCTGCAACCTGCTCAAGACGGATCCAAGGACAACAATCCGGACGGGCTGATCAAGGCGATCGATCCCGCCCGCATCCCGGGCATGGACTCAGCGTACGAGAACATCTATGCGGAGGCCGTGCACACCGGGAGCGGCCAGCCCGACGAGAACGGCCTGATGCCTCTGCCCGCACCCGACCTCGATCCGGGCAACCACCTGTCCTACATGCTCCAGTGGTTCACCTTCGGCATCATGATAATCATCGCCGTGTCGATCTCCGCCAGGAGAGAACGACGAGCCGACGCCGAGGCGGCCCAGAAATTCACCGGCGACGTCGAGTACGTCGTGGTCGACAAGGCGGCTCTGGGTGCGGGTGCGAAGATCTCCCAACCCGGCAACCGCTACGGGCGCAACCGCTTGGGATCGGCGAAGATCTACGGTCACGATGAGGCTGAAGAAGACGCGTTCATCGAGGACCGGTTCAGGCACAGCTGAGCGAGGAATCACATGAAAACGGCCCCCTGAGCGCAATGGTCAGGGGGCCGCGACATTCAACGTCAGGCCAGTTGATTCCGTGTCAGGCCAGCGTGACGAGGTCCAGGTAGGTGTCGTTCCACAGATCTTCGTCGCCATCTGGAAGCAGCAGCACACGATCGGGGTCGAGCGCGGAGACCGCGCCCTCATCGTGTGTGACGAGGATGATGGCGCCCTCATAGCGGCGAATCGCCGAGAGGATCTCCTCACGAGAGGCCGGGTCAAGGTTGTTCGTCGGCTCATCGAGGAGGAGGACGTTGGCGCTGGAGACCACGAGAGTGGCAAGCGCCAGACGAGTCTTCTCACCACCGGAGAGCACCTTCGAAGGCTTGTGCACGTCATCGCCGGAGAACAGGAACGAACCGAGCACATTGCGCACAGCGGTGTCATCGAGGTGCGGAGAATTGCGCTTCATGTTCTCCAGCACGCTGCGGTCCAGGTCGAGCGTCTCATGTTCCTGCGCGTAGTAGCCGAGCTTAAGACCGAAGCCGGGGACGACCTCACCCGAGTCGGGTTCGTCGAGACCGGCCAGCAGGCGCAGCAGCGTTGTCTTACCTGCACCGTTGTAGCCGAGGATGACCACACGTGAGCCTTTGTCGATAGCCAGGTCGACGCCGGTGAAGACCTCTGTAGACCCGAAGCTGCGAGATAGTCCCTCCGCCGTCAGTGGCACCCGTCCACAGTCGGCTGGGGCTGGGAACCGCAGGTTTGCGACCTTCTCTGAACTGCGTTCGGCATCGAGTCCCGACAGCAGACGGTCGGCGCGCTTGGCCATCTGCTGGGCGGCCACGGTCTTCGTCGCCTTCGCCATCATCTTGTTCGCCTGGGCGTGCAGGGCAGACGCCTTCTTCTCGGCATTGGCGCGCTCACGACGGCGTCGACGTTCGTCGTCTTCGCGCTGCTTGAGGTAGAGGCGGTAGCCCATCGAGTAGATGTCGATCGTCTGCCGGGTCGCGTCGAGGAAGAACACCTTGTTGACGACTTCGTCGATGAGGTCGAGGTCGTGACTGATGATGATGAGCCCGCCGGAGTAGCCCTTGAGGTAGTCGCGCAGCCACAACACGGATTCCGCGTCGAGGTGGTTCGTCGGCTCATCGAGGATCATCGTGTCCGGGGCCGAGAAGAGGATGCGGGCAAGTTCCACACGGCGCCTCTGACCACCCGAGAGGGTGCCGATCTCCTGGTTGATGAGATCTTCGTCGAGGCCGAGGTTGGCAGCGATCGCGTAGGCCTCAGACTCCGCCGAGTAGCCGCCGGCAGCCATGAATGCGGCTTCGATGCGCGGGTAGCGATCGAGAGCCTTCGTCGAAACATTCTCGTCAGGAGAGGCCATCTGGTTCTCTGCCTTGCGCAGACGCTTGACGAGAACGTCGAGCTCGCGAGCAGAGAGGATCCGCTCCATGCCGGTGGCTTGTGGGTCACCGCTGCGGGGATCCTGAGGCAGGTAGCCCACCGACCCGGACACGGACACGCTGCCCTTCGCGGCGCTGTGGCCACCCATGATCACCTTCGTCAGGGTGGTCTTGCCCGCCCCGTTGCGTCCGACGAGGCCGACCCGGTCGCCCTTATCAACGCGGAAGGAGACCTCGGACATCAGCGTACGGGCGCCGACGTTGACTTCGAGGTCGGATGCCTGAATCATTCATTCTCCAAACTGCGACCGATGATATCGGCCAAGAATTCTTGCGGGTGGATTCCCTGAGACTGTGCCCGCTTGACGAGTTCGTCTGCAATGTAGGTGGGTACTCGACAGGAGACGAGCGTGGTCGCCGCCGCCGAACCCTCGGCTGACGGAGCCTCGGCGTCTCGGCTCCCTTCGGCGGCCCGGTCCTTTACGCCGTTCCGGTCGTCTTCCGCGATCAGTGCCGCGGGTGCGGAACACACTGGTGCGGAGGGCGCGGTGATCGACTCCGACGTCCCCACGGGGACGTATCCGGGTCCGGCCGGCACCGAGGTGTTCTTCTGATACGAGGTGGCTGCGGCCCGCGCGCGGTCGTCTGCCGCTTCGTTCATGGCGTGGTTGGAGTGGCCCTTGACCCATTCGAATTCGACCTCGCGGCCCTTGAGCGCGGAGTCGAGCTGTTCGAGGAGGTCCTTGTTCAGCACATCCTTGCCGTCAGCCTTCTTCCACCCCTTGCGCTTCCAGCCGGGCATCCACTTCGTGAGTGCATTGATGACGTACTTGGAGTCGCAGAAGACTTTGAGGTCCTCATCCGCTTCCGCTGTGGAGTTCAGGAGGTCGAGGACGGCCATGAGTTCACCACGGTTGTTCGTCGACTCTTTCCACCCGCCGGCGTGCCAACAGTCGTCGTTGACGTACCAGGCCCAGCCTGCGGGTCCGGGGTTGCCGAGGGCTGACCCGTCTGCGGCCGCGATGATCGTCAATGGTTCTCCTAGGAAAGTCGGCTTTCATTCTTTCATGCCGAGCGTGAGCCCCTGCATTCAGGGCAGGTGATCTCCACAACCCCCTACGGTCCCGCAGGCGAGGGACCCCGTCATGAACATCGCCGAGGTGGGGGCACCGGAATCGGCGCTCCCACCTCGGCGAGGTGAGGGTGTGACGTCCCCGCGGGGACGTCGGCAGCAATCAGAAGCTCAGATGTTGAAGCCCAGGGCACGCATCTGTTCGCGTCCGTCCTCGGTGATCTTGTCGGGACCCCACGGCGGCATCCAGACCCAGTTGATCCGGTAGGCCGGCACGATGCCCTCGAGGCACTGAGCGGTCTGGTCTTCGATTACATCGGTCAGCGGGCAGGCCGCAGACGTCAGTGTCATTTCGACAACGGCGGTGCCGTCGTCTTCGACGGAGAGTCCGTAGACGAGTCCGAGGTCGACGATGTTGACGCCGAGCTCAGGATCCATGACGTCCATCATCGCTTCGCGCACCTCGTCGATGCTGGCATTCTGCGGTGCGTCTATCACTTCGGGCATTCTTACTCCTTCAGAGACGTTTGGGCTTGGTTGAGTGCGTCCTTGAACGCGACCCAGGACAGGAGCGCGCACTTGATCCTGGCCGGAAACTTGGACACTCCGGAAAACACCGCAGCGTCGCCGAGTATTTCCTCATCTCCCGCCATTGTTCCACGAGAGTGCATGAGTTCGTGGAATTTCGCTTCGATGTCGAGCATGCCCTCGACACTGTTCTCCGCAGCAAGCTCTGTCAGAACAGAGGCCGAGGCCATGGAGATCGAGCATCCGTCACCGGTCCAGCGCACGGCGATTCCGCCGTCTTCGCCGATCTCGGTCTCGAGTTCGATCTCGTCGCCACAGGTGGGGTTGATCTGGTGCGAGGAGCCGTGTGCCCCAGCAGCACTGTCGCCGAGTAAGTCGGAGTTGCCAGCACGCTCCCGGGAATGATCGAGGATGACCTGTTGGTAGAGCTGTTGCATCTGAGTGCTCATGAAACGTCCCTCACTCGACTCCGAAGAAGCCGCGGACTTCGCCCAGGGCGTGCAGAAACTGTTCGCAGTCCTCGGTGTTGTTGTACAGGTAGGTGCTCGCCCGTGTCGTGGCAGTGACGCCGAAGCGTCGGTGCAGAGGCTGCGCGCAATGATGCCCGACCCGCACTGCGACTCCTTGGGAGTCGAGGTACTGACCCACATCGTGGGCGTGGACTCCGTCGACGTCGAAGGCCACAGTCCCGATCCTGTTCTCGGCGGACCCGAGAACCGTGATACCGGGGATCTCGGCGATTCCATCGAGCAGTACGGTGGCGAGTTCGCGCTCATGATCGAAGATATTCTGCAGGCCCACCTCGGCAAGGTAATTGACCGCGGTGGTAAATGCCGCGACCTCGGCCACAGGTTGTGTGCCCGCCTCGAAACGCTGCGGAGCATCCATGAATTCTGACCCTTCCATGGTCACCGTGGTGATCATGGAACCGCCGGTCAGCACGGGCGGCAGTGAATTCAGCAGCTCCGATCTGCCCCACAGGGTGCCGAGACCGGTGGGTCCCAGCGCCTTGTGTGCGGAGAAGGCGGCGAAGTCGACGTCGAGGTCGACGAAGTTCACGGGCATGTGCGGGACGGATTGGCAGGCGTCGAGAACGACGAGCGCTCCGACCTGCCGGGCCCGAGCGACGAGCGTGTCGACCGGGTTGATGGTGCCGAGCACATTCGACACGTGGGTGAAGGCGAAGACCTTGGTGGTCTCGTCGACGATGGAATCCAGGTTGCTGAGGTCGAGTTCCCCGGAATCCGTGACCGGAAGCCAACGGAGTTGGGCGCCAGTGGACTGTGCCAGCTGCTGCCAGGGGACGAGGTTCGCGTGGTGTTCCATCTCGGTCACGACGATGGAGTCACCGGGTCCCACTGCGAAACGCTGTGCGGCCTGTCCCCCGAAGCCATGGCTGGCTCGGTCGATGCCCAGCGCGACCACATTGAGTGCCTCGGTGGCGTTCTTCGTCCAGATCACCTGTTCCGGTGTTCCGCCGACGAGGTTCGCCACTGCTTCCCGGCCTGCCTCGAATGCGTCGGTGGCCATCACCGCGAGCGAATGAGCTCCACGGTGGACGGCGGCATTGCGCTGCGAGTAGTACTCGGTGAACGTGTCGATGACGCACTGCGGCTTCTGGGAAGTCGCGCCCGAGTCGAGATAGCTCAGGGACGACTTCCCGATCCTGGTGTCCAGGATCGGGAAGTCGTTCCGCAGGCGAGAGAACATCAGGCTGGGGCCTGCAGGAAGCGGTCGTAGCCTTCGTTCTCGAGGCGCTCGGCCAGCTCTGGTCCGCCTTCTTCAGCAACCTTGCCCTTGATGATCACGTGGACGTGATCGGGCTTGACGTAGCTGAGAATGCGGGTGTAGTGGGTGATGAGGAGAACGCCGACATCCGTCGTTTCGCGCACCCGGTTGATGCCCTCGGAGACGATGCGCAGGGCATCGACGTCGAGACCGGAGTCGGTCTCGTCGAGAACGGAGAACTTGGGCTTGAGCATCTCCATCTGCAAGATCTCGTGGCGCTTCTTCTCGCCGCCGGAGAATCCTTCGTTGACGTTGCGGCTGGCGAACTCGGGATCCACGCGCAGCTTCTCCATCGCGGACTTGAGGTCCTTCGTCCAGTGACGCAGCTTCGGAGCTTCACCGTCGATGGCGGTCTTGGCCGAGCGCAGGAAATTCGTCACGGTCACGCCGGGGACCTCGACGGGGTACTGCATGGCGAGGAAGAGTCCGTGCTTAGCGCGCTCGTCGACGGACATCGCGAGGACGTCTTCTCCGTCGAGGGTGACCTCGCCGGAGGTCACCTTGTACTTCGGGTGACCGGCCAGGGAGTAGGCCAGAGTCGACTTGCCGGAGCCGTTGGGGCCCATGATGGCGTGGGTCTCGTTGGAGTTGATCTCCAAGTTGATGCCGTTGAGGATCGGCTTGGGACCGGTTTCGGTTTCGACGCTGACGTGCAGGTCGGTGATCTTCAGAATGGACATGTCAATCCTTTTCAGTTCAGGGTAAGCGTGGTGATCAGTTGAGCGTGCTGGTCAATTGAGCACTGTGCTCGGGTCAAGCAGGATGCGGCCTGCGATCTCCTTGCAGTCATAGACTGCGACGGGCTCGAAGGCCGGTGGGCTCAGTGGTCGGCCGGTGGTGAGGTCGAACTGGGAGCCGTGGAGCCAACATTCGATGGCGCAGCCCTCCACTTCGCCCTCGGCCAGCGACACTTCGCCGTGGGTGCAGACATCGTCGATGGCATGGATCGTGCCGTCGGAGTCGCGGGCGATGCAGATCTCGTAGTTGTCCACTTCGATTCGCATCGTCGCGCCCGCGGCCACCTCGGAGGCGGCCGCAACGTCGATCATGGTCACAGAACGCTCCGGGAGAGTTCTTCCTCGATTCGCTCATTGAGGACTTCTTCGATCTCGGGCACCTGGATCTTCTGGATCACTTCGTTGAAGAATCCGCGGACCACGAGCTGACGGGCGACTTCCTCGGGGATGCCGCGACTCATCAGGTAGAACAGGTGCTCTTCGTCGAAACGGCCGGTCGAGGAGGCGTGTCCGGCACCGGCGATGTCGCCGGTCTCGATCTCCAGGTTCGGCACCGAGTCAGCACGTGCCCCATCGGAGAGGATGAGGTTGCGGTTGAGCTCGTAGGTGTCGATGTCGAGGGCCTCGGGGCGGATGAGCACATCGCCGATCCAGACGCTGCGTGCGTCCTTGCCCTGAAGAGCGCCCTTGTAGTGGACGTTCGACGTTGCTTTAGGCGTGTTGTGGTCGACGTAGGTGCGGTGCTCGAGGTGCTGACCGGCATCGGCGAAGTAGAGTCCGAGCAGTTCGGCCTCTCCCCCGGCTGCCGAGTAGCGCACGTTCGTGTTCAGGCGCACGATGTCACCGCCGAGGGTGATGACGATGTGCTTGAACTTCGCATCCTTGCCCACGATCGCGTCGTGCTGGCCCAGGTGCTGGGATTCGTCATCCCAGAGCTGCAGGGACACAAAGGTCACGTTTGCACCATCACCGATGACGAGGGACACGAGCTCGGAGAACCGAGCCGATCCTTCGTGTTCGACGACGATGGTCGCCTTCGCGTTCGCTCCGACGGAGACGACGGTATGCCCGTGCGAGATGTCGTTGCCGGTGCCGTCGGCGTGGATGATCACAGCGCCATCGATCTCAGTTCCGGCGGGAACCGAGTAGTGGGTCACGGCGGGAGCACGGTTGGCTGCCACTACGGCGGCCCGGTCCTCGGGCTCGAGGATGCCCAGCTCCTGTGCGGCCTCCAGCGAGATCTCCTCAACGGAGATCCCCTCTGGCAGTTCGCCCTTCGTGGTCAGCTTCGCCCCGGAAGCAGCATCGGTGAAGAAATCGCTGAGCTTGCGCACCGGTGAGAAGCGCCATTCCTCTTCGCGTCCGTTCGGGACGGAAAAGTCGTCGACATCGAAGCTGCGTGTGCGTGCGTCCCGCTTGGAATCGGGGACATGAACGTCGGCGCCATGAGAGTGCTCATCGAGGCCCAACGGATTGGTGGTATCAGTCACTTAGAAAACTCCTTAAGCAGTCGGTGGCAGGCTGGATCAGCCCACGCCACCTTCCATCTGGATTTCGATGAGGCGGTTGAGCTCGAGGGCATATTCCATCGGCAGCTCACGTGCGATGGGTTCGACGAACCCGCGCACGATCATCGCCATGGCCTCGGTCTCTTCCATGCCGCGGCTCATGAGGTAGAAGAGCTGATCCTCACTCACCTTCGACACGGTGGCCTCGTGACCGAGGGTCACGTCGTCCTCACGGATGTCGATGTATGGGTAGGTGTCCGACCGGGAGATGTTGTCAACCAGGAGCGCGTCACAGAGCACATTGTTCGACGAGCCCTTGGCTCCAGGGTGCACGTGGACGAGTCCACGGTAGCCGGAGCGTCCGCCGCCGCGAGCCACGGACTTCGCCACGATCGAGGAGTGCGTGTTCGGAGCCGAGTGGACCATCTTGGCACCGGTGTCCTGGTGCTGGCCCTCGCCGGCGAATGCCACGGACAGGGTCTCTCCGCGTGCATGCTCACCGGTGAGCCAGATCGCCGGGTATTTCATGGTGACCTTGGAGCCGATGTTGCCATCGACCCATTCCATGGAAGCGCCCTCTTCGGCGATGGCACGCTTGGTGACGAGGTTGTAGACGTTGTTCGACCAGTTCTGGATGGTCGTGTAACGGACCTTCGCATCCTTCTTGGCCACGATCTCGACGACCGCCGAGTGCAGCGAGTCGGTCTTGTAGATCGGTGCGGTGCAGCCCTCGACGTAGTGCACGGACGAGCCTTCGTCGGCGATGATGAGGGTGCGCTCGAACTGACCCATGTTCTCGGTGTTGATCCGGAAGTAGGCCTGCAGGGGGATCTCGACGTGGACGCCCTTGGGGACGTAAACGAAGGAGCCGCCGGACCAGACTGCCGTGTTCAGTGCCGAGAACTTGTTGTCACCGGAGGGGATGATCGACCCGAAGTACTCTTCGAAGATCTCGGGGTACTCACGGAGACCGGTGTCGGTGTCCATGAAGATGACGCCCTGCTTCTCGAGCTCTTCGTTGATCTGGTGGTAGACGACCTCAGACTCGTACTGGGCGGCCACACCGGCAACGAGACGCTGCTTCTCTGCTTCGGGGATGCCGAGGCGATCGTAGGTGTTGCGGATGTCCTCTGGCAGATCTTCCCAGGACGTAGCCTGGCCCTCTGTCGAGCGGACGAAGTACTTGATGTCGTCGAAGTGGATGCCGGTGAGGTCAGCACCCCAGCTGGGCATCGGCTTCTTCTCGAACAGCTTCAGCGCCTTGAGGCGGCGCTGGAGCATCCAGTCCGGTTCGTCCTTGAGCTTCGAGATGTTGCGGACGACGTCTTCCGAGAGACCGCGCGCAGCGAACTCGCCTGCGTCGTTGCTGTCGTGCCAACCGTATGCGTACTGCCCGAGGTCTTTGAGCTCGGGGTTAGCATCGATGATCCGATTGCCTGTGTCAGTCATCGTGAACCTCCTTGAGGTCGATCATTGCTGTGGATGAGTGGTCTGGTGAGTTCCGAGGTCGGAATGTGGGTGGTGCAGACATGGTCGCCGTGAGCCAGTGAGGACAGCCGACGAACATCGACGCCCAGATAGTCCGAGAACATCGCGAGCTCTGCTTCGCAGATCTCGGGGAACTCGGAGGCGACTGCCTGGATCGGACAATGCCCTTGACACAGCTGCATCGCTTCGAGAGGGGTTCCGGCCGCCACCGGTGTCGCTGAGGCGGCGTACCCTTCCTTGGTCAATGCGGCAGCCAGTCCCCGGGAGCGGGAAGCCACGGTGGTGCCTCCCCGTCGGTCCAGCTCCGGGCCGAGGCGGTCGCGGAGTTTCGCAACCAGGTCCTCGGTGAAACCCTCAACGGCTTCAGGACCGACTCGGTCCTTCATAAACCGCAGGATGTCGACTGCCAGCTGGTCATAGGAGTGACTGACCGACCCGTGACCACGCGAGGTGACCACATAATGTCTGGCCGGTCTGCCACGGCCTGCCTGCTTGCCAGCGAGCTCTCGGACTTCGATGAAGCCCTCGTCCGCCAGCGCATCCATATGACGACGAATCGCCGCCGGAGTCAGGTCAAGCCCTTTCGCCAACGCCGAGGCAGTGATCGGCCCTTCATCGAGCACCGATCGAAATACCTTCTCTCGGGTACGGCGATCTTCTGTGTCGTTCGCAGCCATTCTCCACCTCCTTGACTAACACAACACTATTGTTGCGTAATTTGTTTCGTAAAACTAGGTGAGCCTAACTACAGGCCGATTCGACGCGTCGTAGAATGGTGTGGTGTCAGAATCGGCCCTCACTATCCGTGGTCTCCATTACTCGTACGGCGCACACCACGTCGTCGACGGGATCGACCTCGATGCCACCACCGGATCCATCCTCGGTGTGCTCGGCCCCAATGGTGCTGGCAAGTCGACGACGATCTCCCTGGCGGTGGGCACAAGGCCTCCCGATGCCGGCCAGGTCGAGATCTTCGGCCACGATCCCTACCGTGAACATGGACGCACATCGCTGCTCGCCGGTGTCATGCTCCAAGACGGCGGGCTGCCGATGAGCGCGAAACCACTCCAGGTGCTGCGACATCTCGCCTCGCTCTATCCCAACCCGCTGACCATCGACGAACTCGCCGAGCCGTTGGGCATCCACGAATTCTCCTCCCGCACGATTCGTCGCCTCTCCGGCGGCCAGAAGCAGCGCGTGGCACTGGCGGCCGCACTGATCGGTCGGCCCCGGCTCGTCTTCCTCGATGAGCCCTGCGCGGGGCTTGATCCCCAGGCTAGGGCGGTCGTCCACGATTTCATCCGGGAGCTCGCGGCCGCCTCGGTGGCTGTGGTCCTGACCACCCATGACCTCGCCGAGGCGGAAGAGCTCGCCGATGAGGTCGTCGTCATCGATCGCGGTCGCATCATCGCCCAGGGTGCACCCGAGGAGCTGCGCAATGCCTCCCCCGCCGGTCGCCGACTTGTCATCACCGTCAGCCAGCTCCTGGAGCCGGCACCACGAGAACTTCTCGCATCCATGAACACGATCGCCCCCACCTCGGCGGTGGGACCGGCCTTCGTCGCCGACGGCGACCTCAACAGTGCACAGATCGCGGGCCTGTGTACGGCAGTTGCCGATGCGGGACTGGCGATCACGGACATCGACATGCATTCGCAGTCCTTGGCTGATGTGTTCTTCGAACTCACTGGCAGGCCGCTGCGATGAGCCAGGATTACGCAATGAGTTCCAGACGCGTCATGTCGCAGGTGCAGTTCGAGACGATCTCCGTCCTCCGTAATGGCGAACAGCTGCTGCTCTCACTCATCCTGCCGCTGGGAATGCTCATATTCCTGGCGAAGACTCCTCTGCTCCGCGGCCTGGGCATCGTAGCAGAGGGAACGGACCCGCTGACCGTGGCACTGCCCGGCGCACTGAGTCTGTGTCTGGCGTCGACCGCGTTCACCGGTCAGGCGATCGCCACTGCCTTCGACCGCCGCTATGGGGTCCTGCGCCAGCTGGCGACGACGCCGCTGGGCACGAACGGTCTCATCCTGGGCAAGCTGGGAGCGGTGATCGCCGTTGTCATCATCCAATTCATACTTGCCTTCGCTATCGCTCTGGGCCTCGGCTTCGACGGCCCCATGAACGTCCTCGCACTGATCCTGGCCACGGTTCTTGGCACCGCAGCACTCCTGTCTCTAGGCTTGCTCATGGCAGGAACCGTGCGCGCCGAGGCCACTCTGGCAGGCGCGAACCTGATCTGGGTGCTTATGGCCGGTGTCGGCGGGCTCGTCATCGCGCACCCGGGAGAATGGGGCACCGTGGTCGGCTATCTGCCTTCCGGTGCCCTCGGCGATGCGATGCGCGCTGCCGTCGGCGGTGCGGGAATGGATATCAAAGCATTGATCGTGCTCCTCGTGTGGGGGCTGGTGGGAACGCTTGCGGCACGCAGGTGGTTCCGATTCGAATGAGGAGAGAAATGGTCACAAAGAGGATCCGCGTCGCCGCCTGGGCCATGCTCATTGCGCAGGCCGGAATCATCCTGAGCGGCGGCATCGTCCGCCTCACCGGTTCGGGGCTCGGCTGCACGAATTGGCCGAAATGCACGGACGACTCCCTCGTGACGACGCCTGAGATGGGGATCCACGGCCTCATCGAATTCGGCAACCGCACCCTCGCGGTGCTCCTGGCCATTCTCGGCGTCATCATCTTGCTCATGCTGTGGAAGAGCCGCAAACAGCGCCCTGACCTGTTCTGGCTCAATCTCGGTCTCCTCGCCATCGTGCCGTTTCAGGCAGTCCTCGGCGGGATCACGGTCTGGACGAAGCTCAATCCGTGGATCGTTGCCGGTCACTTCGTCCCCTCGGCCATCGCCGTCGGCGTCGCCGCCTACTTCGTTCGCCGCACCTACGACACTGGTGTGCGCACCGGCCAAAAGGCACCGTCCCCGTTGCCTGCCCTGGGCTGGATCATCCTTGCCCTGACAGCGATCATCGTCGTCTTCGGTGTCCTCACCACAGGTGCGGGACCACACTCGGGCTCGACGATGTCGACGCGAAACGGTCTGGACAACATCTGGATCACCCGCGCCCACGGATTCCCAGTCTGGTTGCTCGTCATCGCGACCATCACCACACTCGTCTTCGCGGTGAAACGGCATACCGTCATGGTCAAGCCCCTGGTTGTGCTTCTCATCGTCGAGGTCGCTCAGGGGATCATCGGCTACGTCCAGTACTTCACCGGGGTGCCGATAGTGCTCGTGGCATTCCATATGATCGGCCTCTCGGCCACGATCGCGGCAAGCGTTGTCGTCCTCGACAGCGCATACCCGAGGGGCACTCATGCCAACACCGATCAGGCCGCGCCCGTGGTTCACTGACCACGCCTTGGAGGCGATGGAGTTCTCCTGCTCCGTCTTCCCCAACTCGCACATCGTCTCCATCGACCGTTACCCGGATGAGTCCCTCGACCCGCATTACGCGGGAATGAGCGGCAAGGTCATCAAAGGGATCTTCGAACTCGACGGCAATCGATTCATCTGCCTCGACGGTGGCCCTGCTTTCACCTTCAATGAAGCGATCACACTGACCGTCGAACGCGGTGACCAGGCCGAGATCGACCATTATGGTCGTCGCTATCGGCTATTCACTCCAGCGAGCAGTGCGGCTGGCTCAAGGACAAGTATGGGATCAGTTGGCAGATCATTCCGGCCAACCTCGGCGAGCTGATGAACGGAGATGCTCAGCTGTAGGCGCTGATGGGGATGAAGAACACCGTCATCGAAGAGCTCGTCAACGCCGGCTGAGCGGCCCGACCCCTACACACTTGCCCGCTCCTTGCGTCCGGCGCTCACGTCCCAGTACGGACAGGTCGGTCTACGATCGTGCGCTACCTACCCGACACTTTGTAGCTGCGCTTGATAATGGCCGTCGCACGACCCCATTCGCTCGCTTTGACGCTCTTGATGGAATTCGAAGGAACGAACGTCCTTGAAACATTCGGAGACCTCCCACACCAACGGATTGTCACTCTGCTCCACGGCAAAGCAAACACACCCTGGTTCGGCCAGCGTCAACTCGATATGTCGAGGCAGAAAGCGGGATCAGTTTGCTGATTGTGCCAACCATTCTCGGCGCACAGTGACAATGAGCAAATTCATGGATGCCGGAGTCTGTCGGAGAGAGCCCGTCAGAGGGCGTTTGAGGTCTACCAGAAGCCGGGGAGGACGAACGGGTCGATCGCGACTGCGAGGAAGAGCAGCGACAAGTAGGTGATCGAGCCGTGGAAGACCTTCATCGCCCGCAGCTGCGTTCCGCTCTTGCCCTTCTTCGCCCGGGAGACGAGAGCGTAGCAGGAGAACAGGAACCAGGCACCGGCGAGGACCGCGACTGCTGTGTAGACGGGGCCCATCGGGGCAAGTGGAATGAGCGCCAACGAGCACGCGACCATCGCCCAGGTGTAGGCGATCATCTGACGCCCGACATTCGTCGGCGGCACCTTTGAGGGCAGCATCGGAACCTCTGCGGCGTCGTAGTCAGCCTTGTATTTGATTGCCAGCGGCCAGTAGTGCGGAGGTGTCCAGAAGAAGACGACGAGGAAGAGCAGGAGAGCTTCCCAGGACAGCCCGCCGGTGACGGCGGACCAGCCGATGAGCACAGGCATGCAGCCTGCTGCGCCGCCCCAGACGATGTTCTGCGTCGTGCGGCGCTTGAGGATCAGGGTGTAGAAGACCGCGTAGAGCAGGATGGCGCAGGCGGTGAGACCGGCGGTCACCCAGTTCGTGAAGCCGCCCAGCCAGAAGATCGACCCCAGGCCCAGGGCGAAGGCGAAGATGAGTGCGGCTCGTGGTGTGATCTCACCGGTCACCAGCGGGCGGTACTTGGTGCGCTCCATCTTGGCGTCGATGTCACGATCGACATAGCAGTTGAAGACCGAAGCAGAGGCTGCGGCCGCTGCGCCGCCGATCAGAGTGTTGATGACCAGCCAGATATTCGGCATTCCCTGCGCGGCGAGGAACATCACCGGCGCGGTGGTCACCAGCAGGAGTTCGATCACGCGAGGTTTGGTCAGCGCAATGTAGGCACTGATGATCGAGCGAGGACTTTTTGAAAGTCGTTCCTCGTCGATTGCCCTCTGCAGAGGACGTTCACTCTGCGTGTCCTGGTTCTGACGAAGTTCACTCACGTCGTCGATTCTACCCTCTGTCGAATTTTTTGCCAGTCGGCGGATGCTGTGTTTCGGAGTCTGTTCTCGGGCCAGATCTGCGTCGCACGGTCCAGATGATGAAGGCCACCACAAAGGTCAGCGGTGCCAACATGGCCAGTTGCACGACGATGACGGAGAGCAGCCCCAGAGCTGCGGTCGACGACTCGTCGCTCAGCACGGCGAGGCCAGAATCACCACGAACAGGAGCCATGAGACCAGTGCCGAAGCGTCAGTCTCACCAGTCAGCGGTCGGCCCAGGATCCATCCCACGACGAACGTGATGACGATGAATGCTGCAGGCACAACCGGTGCCGACCACGCACCGAGGCAGGCTGTCGATTTAGTCACTGTGCTCTTGTCTTCGGCCACGGTGCTACCTGCCTGGAACGGGTGCGGGCGATGACACCCTATCTCAGCCCTCGCGTTTGCGACCCGGCGCGGTAGAGTTTGAGTGCACGCCTCTAAGACGAACGAAGGATCGCTCGAAGACATGAACTCCCTGTCCTGGACAGAACTCGACAACCGCGCAGTCGACACCGCCCGCCTCCTTGCCGCAGATGCTGTGCAGAAGGCTGGACATGGTCACCCCGGAACCGCGATGAGTCTGGCACCTGTTGCCCATTACCTCTACCAGTACGGGCTCAAGCATGATCCCGCCGACCCAAGCTGGGCCGGCCGCGATCGCTTCGTTCTCTCGTGCGGACACAGCTCACTGACTCAGTACGTCCAGCTCTACCTCTCCGGCTTCGGACTTGAGCTCGACGATCTGAAGGCACTGCGCACCTGGGGTTCCCTGACGCCCGGCCACCCGGAGGTCGGTCACACTGCAGGCGTCGAGATCACCACAGGCCCGCTGGGATCCGGCCTCGCCTCGGCGGTGGGGATGGCCATGGCCTCACGCCGTGAACGCGGACTCTTCGACCCAGGTGCCGCCCCGGGAACCTCTCCCTTCGACCATTCCGTCGTGGTCCTGGCCTCCGATGGCGACCTCGAGGAAGGCGTTTCAGGTGAAGCCTCATCCCTGGCCGGAACCCAGGAACTGTCGAACCTGATCGTGATCTGGGACGACAACCGGATCTCCATCGAGGATGACACGGCGATCGCGTTCAGCGAGGACACCGCCGCACGCTACGCCGCCTATGGCTGGCACGTGCAGCACGTGGACTTCAGAGCCGGCGCCGAGTACAAGGAAGACCTCGATGCCTTCCACACAGCCATGGAAGCGGCGAAGGCGGACTCACGTCCCTCCTTCATTCGTCTCTCGACGATCATCGCCTGGCCCGCCCCGAATGCGCAGAACACCGGCGGATCACACGGTTCGGCACTCGGTGATGATGAGATCAAGGCCACCAAGGAGATCCTCGGCTTCGATCCCGAGGCGACCTTCGATGTCCCCGCCGAGGTGCTCAATCACACCCGTTCGGCACTGGACCGCGGCCGCAGCGCCCACATCGAATGGGACGAGTCCTACAAGGCATGGCGCGAGGCGAACCCGGCCAGCGCCGAACTCTTCGACCGTCTGTCCAAGCGCGAACTTCCAGCAGGACTCGACGACCAGTTCCCTGTCTTCGAAGCCAGCGACAAGGGCATCGCGACTCGGGCCGCCTCCGGACAGGTCCTCAACGCCATTGCCGCCACCATGCCCGAGCTGTGGGGCGGATCCGCGGACCTCGCCGGTTCGAACAACACACTGATCAAGGGCGATGCGAGCTTCCTGCCTGAGCATCGTTCGACAGGTGCATTCTCCGGCCACGAGTACGGGCGCAACATCCACTTCGGCGTCCGTGAGTTCTCTGCCGGACTCATCGGCAACGGCATCGCGCTGCACGGCGGCACTCGCCCCTACAGCGGCACCTTCCTCGTCTTCAGCGACTACCAGCGCCCTGCCATCCGCTTGGCCGCTCTGCAGCAGCTGCCGAACGTGTTCGTGTGGACCCACGATTCGATCGGTCTCGGCGAAGACGGTCCCACCCACCAGCCGATCGAGCACCTCTCCGCACTGCGTGCGATTCCCGGTCTCGATCTGGTCCGCCCTGCCGACGCGAACGAGACCTCGGTCGTGTGGCGCAAGATCCTCGATCGCACCGATGGACCCAGCGGACTCGTGCTCACGCGTCAGGCCGTTCCCGTCCTCGACCGGGAGAAGTACGCTCCGGCCTCCGAGGCGGCTCGTGGCGGCTACGTACTCTTCGACACCGCCGTAGAGCCCGAGGTGGCCATCCTCGCCAGCGGTTCTGAGGTCGCCATCGCGATCACCGCTGCCGAAGAGCTGCAGGCGGCGGGCACCGCCGTACGTGTCATCTCGATGCCGTGCCAGGAGTGGTTCGACGCGCAGCCCGAGGACTACCGCCGGGCGGTTCTCCCTCGCGGCCTCAAGGCCCGCGTGAGCATCGAAGCCGCATCGGCCATGAGCTGGCACAAATACCTCGGCGATGCAGGCCGTGCTGTGTCGATCGAGCACTTCGGCGCTTCGGCCGATTACGCCACACTGTACGAGAAGTTCGGAATCACCTCGGCGGCAGTCGTCACCGCCGCCGAAGAGTCGATCGCAGCGACGAAGGCGGACGCATGAGCAGCAATCTGGCACAGCTGAGCGAACACGGAGTCTCCATCTGGCTCGACGACCTGTCACGGACCCGCCTGGAATCCGGCGACTTGGCGCGGCTCATCGAGGACTCGAATGTCACCGGAGTAACCACGAATCCGACGATCTTCGCCAATGCCATCGCCGGGTCCGACAGCTACGACTCCGCCGTTGCCGAACTCGGCACGGACAAGGTCTCCGCCGATGAGGCGATTGAATCTCTGACCACCTCGGACGTGGCAGCAGCGGCCAGACTCTTCCGGCCCGTCTACGACGCCACGAACGGCGAGGACGGGCGTGTGTCGATCGAGGTCGCTCCCCCACTGGCACACGATGCCGAGGGCACCGTCGCAGCGGCGAAGGCCTTGTGGGAACGCGTCGGCGAACCTAATGCGATGATCAAGATCCCCGCGACCGAAGCCGGATTGCGCGCAATTTCCGAGACCATCGCGGCAGGCATCAGCGTCAACGTCACCCTGGTGTTCTCACTGACTCGCTACCGACATGTTGTGGAGGCCTTCCTCCAGGGCCTAGAGAAGGCACGTGCTGCTGGGCATGACCTCAGCCAGATCAAATCGGTGGCCTCGATCTTCGTCTCTCGTGTGGATGCGGAGATCGATGCGCGCCTCGACAGCATCGATGACCAAGCTGCAGCAGAACTCAAGGGGCAGGCGGGAATCGCGAACTGCGTCCTCGCTCATGAGATCCACTCGCAGCTGTTCACCTCCGAGCGCTTCCGGGTACTCGAACTCGCCGGCGCCACTCCGCAGCGACTGCTGTGGGCGTCGACCGGAGTCAAGAACCCTGATTACCCCGACACCATGTACGTGTCGGGACTCGTGGCCCAGAACACCGTGAACACGATGCCTGAGCCCACGATGCAGGCCTTCGCCGATCACGGTGAAGTGACTGCGAAGATCGCTCCGGAGAACTACCGGGCCGCTGACGAGGTCTTCGACCGATTGGCACGACTGGGAATCGACTACGCGGAGGTGATGACCGTGCTCGAGACTCAAGGACTCGAGAAATTCGACGTCAGCTGGGCAGAGCTCCAGGAGACGATTCGCACTGCTTTGGACCGCGCATGAGACTCCAGTACAGTGTTCCGGTCTCTGAGGACTATGAGGCCGAATTAGGCCGTCTCCTCGAAGCGTGTGTTCCCTCTCGTCTGGCGGCCAAGGATGCGTCCTTGTTCACCGCTGATGAGCAGCCTGTGCCGCGCATGGGTTGGGTAGATCTGCCACAGAGGGCTGAACAGCTCGTCGCTGAGATCGAGGCTCTGCGGTCTCGGCTGGAGGCCCAGGGCCTGCGCTCGATCAGTCTGACGGGGATGGGCGGTTCGTCCCTGGCCCCAGAGGTCATGGCCGAAGCTGCCGGAGTCAGGCTTGAGGTCGTGGATTCCACCGACCCCAATCAGGTCGCCGAGGCGATCGGGACCGATCTCTCACACACTGTGCTCATCGTCGCGTCCAAGTCCGGCACGACGATCGAGACCGATGCGATTCGGCGTGCGTTCTCGGCAGCCTTCGAATCGGTGGGCATCGATCCTGCGTCTCGCCTGATCGCCATCACCGATCCCGGCACCGAGCTCGACACTTTGGCCACTGAGCAGGGGTTCCTGGCCACCTTCCATGCCGATGCCACGGTCGGGGGACGCTACAGTGCCCTGTCGGCCTTCGGTCTCGTCCCTGCCGGACTTGCCGGTGTCGACGTCCGTGCGATTGCGGCGTCGGCGGCCGAGACCGTGGAAGGATTGGGAGCCGATACTCCTGATAATCCCGCGCTGCAGTTCGGCACGTGGCTGGGCATAGGTCATGCCAGGGCCACGGAGAAGCTCGTCCTCGCCGAGACCACCCCGGCTCTGTCGGGTCTGAGCAAATGGGTCGAACAGCTCGTGGCGGAGTCTTTGGGCAAGGACGGTCAGGGTATCCTGCCGGTCGTCGTCAACGGTTGCGCTGACATCGGCTTCTCCGATGCCCGCGCCGATGCGATGCTGTGCACCTTGGGTCCCATCACCGAGGTCGAGGCTCCATCCGGATTCGACTCCGAACTCGACGGTGACCTGGGCGAACTGTTCGTGTTGTGGGAGTTCGCCACTGCGATCGCCGGCTACAGCATCGGAGTCGATCCCTTCGACCAACCGGATGTGGAGTCGGCGAAGGAACACGCCCGGCAGGCACTATCACACGGCTCGTCCACGGCACCGGCAGAGCCGGCGATCCGTGAGGAGCAGATCGAAGTCTACGGTGAGTTCGAACAGGCCACCGATCTCGTCGACGCCATCGCAGAACTTTTCGCGCAGGTCGACGAGTACGGCTACGTCGGTGTGCAGGCGTTCCTCGACCGCATCGCGGATGCCGAAGCTGAAAACCTCCGTGCCTTGGTCTCACAGCATTCCGGTGTGCAGACCACCTTCGGTTTCGGACCCCGGTATCTGCACTCGACCGGCCAGTACCACAAGGGTGGGCACCCTAATGGGGTGTTCCTGCAGATCACAGCCGAACCTCGGACGGACTTGCTGGTACCTGGGCGTCGCTACGGCTTCACCGAGCTGCAGCGTGCGCAGGCCCTCGGCGATGCCGCTGCACTGGGTGAGAAGGGCCGCCCTCTCCTCAGGGTTCACCTGCTCGACCGTGCGCAGGGCCTTGAGCAGCTGCGCCGTGCGATTGCAGAGGTGGAGCTCAGGCATCATTATGGAGTCGACTGACACTTCCCGGCTCTGAGCATGAAGAAGGACCCTGACCGATCGGTCAGGGTCCTTCTTCATCGAACGTGGAAAGCGCACATGTCGTAACGTTCAGGGTCTGTACCAGAGACTGCACCGGCCAGGGGCCATGCAGATACACTGCCTGTGCCCACGAGAGTCGGCTGCAGTGTCAGGGAGAGCCGACGGCAATGTCAGGCGTTGAAGCGGGTGATGAGCCCCAGCAGGATGATGCATGCACCCCAGATGATCGCCATCAGCGTCGTGAACCGGTTCAGGTTGCGCTCGGCCACGCCAGAGGATCCCAGCGATGAGGACATGCCGCCGCCGAACATGTCTGACATGCCTCCACCCTTGCCCTTGTGCATGAGGATGAGGAGGATCAGAAAGATGCTCGTGAGCACGAGCAGCGCAATGAGAATGATGTTGAGGATTTCCACGTCGAGAACTACCTATATTTCGTCAGAGGATGTGTTGGTCAGTCTACTTCGCCACTGCGGCCTTGCACAAAGCGGCGAAGTCGGGCCCGTTGAGGCTGGCTCCCCCGACGAGTGCGCCGTCAACGTCATCGGAGGCCAGAATTTGCGCGACATTGTCGGTCTTGACCGAACCGCCGTAGAGGATCCGGGTGCTCGACGCCAATGCGGAGCCGTACTTCTCGACCAAGTGGGCGCGGATGGCCGCAGCCATCTCAGCTGCATCCTCGGCGGTTGCCGTCTCTCCCGTGCCGATGGCCCAGACAGGTTCATATGCGATGACGAGTCCCTCGAGTGCGGCGGCGTCCAGGCCGGCCAGCGACTCCTCCAGCTGAGTCAGTGTGAAGTCCACGTGGATCTTCTCCTGTCGCTGCTCCAGCGACTCACCGATACACAGGATCGGTGTGATGTCCTGCGCGAGAGCAGCCTTGACCTTGGCTGCGACGACGTCGTTGGTCTCGTGGTTGTTCGCTCGCCGTTCGCTGTGACCGACGACGACATAGGTGCAGCCGAGACGGGACAGGAACGATGCTGCGATCTCTCCGGTGTGGGCTCCGGGTTCGTACTGTGAAACATCCTGCGCACCGTAGGTCAACCACAGTTTGTCGCCCTGAATGAGGGTCTGCACGGACCGGATATCGGTGAAGGGCGGGATGACGACGACATCGCATTTGGTTTCGTCGAGTTTGGCGTCCTCGAGTGCCCAGGCGAGTTTCTGGACGCTCGAGATCGCTTCGAGGTGATCGTGGTTCATCTTCCAGTTGCCGGCCAGAAGCAGGGTGCGGTCGCTCATTGTCGCCTTCTTTCTCACGCGAGTGCTTCGAGTCCGGGCAGCGTCTTGCCTTCGAGGTATTCGAGGCTGGCACCGCCACCTGTGGAGATGTGGCCGAACTCGTCGTCGGCGAAGCCGAGCGTGCGCACGGCTGCGGCCGAATCTCCTCCGCCGACGACGGTCAGTCGTGACGAATCGGCGCCGGGTTCATCGGTCAGTGCCGCTGCCACGGCCTTGGTTCCTGCCGCGAACGCGGGGAATTCGAAGACGCCCATGGGGCCGTTCCAGAACACGGTGGTCGATTCGGAGATCACATCAGCATAGGCTGCGGCCGAGTCGGGTCCGATGTCGAGTCCCAGACCCTGCGCGCCGGCGGGGGTCGACTCGAGTTCTGCAACTGGGCGCACCCAGTTCTCCGCGTCGGCAGCGAAGGAGGCTGCCATCACGATGTCCGTGGGCAGGATGATGTTCGCTCCCCCAGCCTCGGCACGTTTGAGGTAGCCCTTGACGTCCTCGACTCGGTCCTTCTCCACGAGGCTGGATCCGATGTCGTGGCCCAGTGCGGCGAGGAAGGTGAAGACCATCCCGCCGCCGATGAGCAGATTGTCTGCACGGTCGATGAGGTTGTCGATGACTCCGAGCTTGTCGGAGACCTTCGAGCCCCCCAGGACGACGGAGAAAGGTGTCTGCGGATCGTTGAGCAGGCGATCGCTGACTTCGACTTCTGCTCGCACGAGTGATCCTGCGTAGTGCGGCAGCAGGCTGGCGATGTCGAAGACGGAGGCCTGTTTGCGGTGGACGACTCCGAAGCCGTCGGAGACGAAATCGTCTGCCAGCTCGGCCAGCTGCGCGGCGAAGGCTGCCCGCTCGCTGTCATCCTTCGAGGTCTCCCCCGGGTTGAAGCGCAGATTTTCCAACAGGAGAACCTCACCGTCGGCCAATGCTGCCGCTTTGGTCTTCGCTTCCTCACCGACGGTGTCGGCGGCGAATGCGACATCACGGCCGATCGCCTCGGCGAGTTCAGGAGCCAGCGGATGCAGCGAATACTGCGGATCGGGTGAACCCTTGGGCCGTCCCAGGTGGGACATCACGATCACCCGCGCCCCAGCCTCGGCGAGAGCCTTGATCGTGCCGGCCGAGGCCAAGATGCGACCGCGGTCGGTGATCGTGCCCTCATCCATCGGCACGTTCAGGTCACTGCGGACGAGTACCGTGCGGTGGGAGAAGATCTGCGGGTCGTCGTAAGTCCTCATTTGTTCCTTTCACCGAGGATGTAGCTGACCATGTCTTTGAGGCGGTTGGTGTAGCCCCATTCGTTGTCGTACCAGGCCACAATCTTGATCTGATTGCCAAGTGTCATCGTGAGCTGAGAGTCCACGATCGCCGAGGCGGTGGTGCCGACGATGTCGGTCGACACCAGTGGTGCTGTGCTGTATTCGAGGTACGGCGAGGATTCCGCGGCCTTCGCCAGGGTCTCGTTGACCTCTTCGGTGGTGGCCCCCTGTTTCGGGGTGAAGGTGAAGTCGATGATCGACCCGGCAGGGACGGGAACGCGGATCGCGAGTCCGTCGAGTTTGCCTGCCAGGTGGGGCATCACTCTGCCGACGGTGCGGGCGGCGCCTGTGGTGGTCGGGACGATGTTGACGGCCGCGGCACGGGCCCTACGCAGATCGCGGTGCGGACCGTCGACGAGCATCTGATCGCCGGTGTAGGCGTGGACGGTGTTGAGCAGTCCCGATTCGACTCCGATGGCGTCATCGACGGCTTTGACGATGGTGGCCATGCAGTTGGTTGTGCAGGAGGCGTTTGAGACGACGGTGTGCTGGGAGGGGTCGAAGTCGGCTTCGTTGACGCCCATGACGAACGTTCCATCGACATCCTTGCCCGGAGCCGACAACACCACTGTCTTCACGGTCCCGCCGAGGTGGGCCTCGGCTTGGTCACGTCGGGTGAAGCGGCCGGTGGATTCGACGACGAGTTCAGCCTCGTGTGCGGACCAGTCGATTTCGTTCGGATCGGCCTGGCTGAGCACCGAGATGGTATTCCCGTCCACGGTCAGCGAATCGTCACCGGCTTCGACAGTGTGCTCGAAGCGCGGCCACACCGAGTCATAGGCCAGCAGATGGGCCAGTGTCTGTGTGTCGGTGAGATCGTTGATGGCGACGACCTCGAAGTCGGATGAGGGTTCGAGGGATAGGCGATACAGGGCACGACCGATACGGCCGAAGCCGTTGATGGCGATTCGTCTCATGCCTCGATCTTAGCGATCTTCGAGCATTTCCGGGGTGAGACTGGCCTCCGTGCCCGGAATTCCCAGATCTTCGGCATGTTTGTCGGCCGTGGACAGGAGACGACGGATGCGACCGGCGACGGCGTCTTTGGTCATCGGCGGATCGGCCAGTTGGCCCAATTCCTCCAGCGATGCCTGTTTGTGTGTCACGCGCAGCTGTCCGGCGTAGCGCAGGTGTTCGGGAACCTCGTCGCCGAGGATCTCCAGGGCGCGTTCCACTCGGGCACCGGCGGCCACTGCGGCTCTGGCGGAGCGGCGCAGGTTCGCATCGTCGAAGTTGGCCAGACGGTTCGCCGTGGCACGCACCTCCCGCCGCATTCGACGCTCCTCCCACACGAGGACAGCACTGTGAGATCCCATGCGGGTGAGCAGGGCCGCAATGTCGTCACCGTCGCGGATGACGACGCGGTCGACGCCGCGAACTTCGCGTGCCTTCGCGCTCAGTCCCAGTCGCCTGGCAGCACCGACCAGGGCCAGTGCCGCTTCTGGTCCCGGGCACGTAACTTCGAGCGCAGAGGAACGACCTGGCTCGGTCAGCGATCCGTGGGCGAGGAACGCTCCTCGCCAGGCAGCTTCGGCATCGGCGACAGAACCGTTGACGATGGCAGAAGGCAGTCCGCGCACGGGCCGTCCACGATTGTCGACGAGACCGGTCTGGCGAGCCAGGGCTCCGCCGTCACGGGTGACTCGGAGGAGGTAGCGATTGGATCGGCGGATTCCGGCAGCGTTGATGACGACGATGTCAGCGTATTGACCGTAGAGATCCTTGATCTCGCTGCGGAGACGTTTGGCGGCCTGGGCGGTGTCGAGTTCGGCTTCGAGCACGATCGAACCATTGACGAGGTGAAGTGCAGAAGAGAAGCGGAAAATCGCAGACACTTCGGCTTTGCGAGCAGAAGTACGGGTGATCTTCACCCGTGCCAACTCGTCCTTGACCTGAGCGGTCAGTGCCATTGTTCGTCCTCCTGCAACTGAATTTGCTACCACTGCTCGTCCACGCCGATGCCAGCGTCCACCAACATGTCACGGTAACACGCGGCGAGCTTGAGGGTGTCATGCTGTCCTGCCCGTCGTGACTGCAGGGGACGGGCCCACAGCTTGGCATTGAACATCTCATGTGCACACCGTTCCAGATCAGGCTCTGCCAGTGTTGAAGCCTCGTCGACGAGCACATAGTTCAGCTCGAGGGAGGGCGCGTGCTTGTGCAGTGATACGAGGTGCTGACTGAGACTGAGATCTCTTGTTTCGGCGTCGCTGGAGCTGAGGTTCAACGTGAGGGACTTCACCGCAGAAGATCGTCCGATCGCTTCCGCGAGAGAGGGCACGAGGAGGTGCGGCATCACCGAGGTGTACCAGGATCCGGGTCCGAGGTTGAGCACATCGGCCTCGGCGACGGCGTCGATCGTTTCATGCCGTGCCGGCGGGACAGGCGGATCGAGCCGGACGGTCTCGACATGTCCGAGGGTGGAGGCGAGCACGGACTGACCGCGCACGACCTGGAAGGAGCCCGGGAACTTCACATCTGCCTCGATCGTCAGCGGGATCGAAGACATGGGCAGGACGCGACCGTGGGCACGCAGCAGCTTGGCCATCCAGTCGAGCCCGGCGACATGATCACCGTGGATCTGCCACAGAGCGGAGATGAGCAGATTGCCCACGGAATGTCCGCTGAGCTCGCCGTCGGAGTCGAACCGGTGCTGGATCACGTCGCGCCAGGTCTTGCCCCAGTTCCCGTCGTCGCAGAGGGCCGCCAGGGCCATCCTCAGGTCCCCGGGCGGGAGTCCGCCGAGTTCGTCGCGCAGCCGACCGGAGGAACCTCCGTCATCGGCTACCGTAACGACGGCAGTGAGGGACTCGGTCAGCAGGCGGAAGGCACGCAGAGCGGAGTAGAGGCCGTGGCCTCCCCCGAAGGAGACGATCTTGGGACCCTTGTCCTTGACCGCGGGGATGATCTGCGGGAGATCTTCGGTCTCCATCTCACTCTCTCCCCAGATCACGGTGACGCACGGTGACCGGAATACCGGTCAGCGCGGCGAGGCTCTTGGCCACGCGTTCACTGATCGCCACCGAACGGTGCTTTCCGCCGGTGCAGCCGATACCGATCATGGCATAGCCGCGACCTTCGTGAAGGTAGCCCTGCGAGACCGTCTCCAAGGTCGCGGTGTAACGCTCGATGAACTCTTCGGCCCCATTCTGGTTCAACACGAAGTCAGCGACATCTGAGTCGAGCCCGTTATGTCCACGCAGATGCGGAATCCAGTACGGGTTGGGCAGGAAGCGGACGTCGGCGATGTGGTCAGCGTCCTTCGGCAGACCGTATTTGAAGCCGAAACTCATCACGGTCAGACGCAGCAGCGGGGTGTCTCCGGTGCTGAAGCGTTTGCGCACCTGGGTGGAGAGCTGATGGACGTTGAGGTCCGAGGTGTCGATGATGATGTCGGCACGGCGTTTGAGCGAATCGAGAGCCGAGCGTTCGCCTTCGATTCCATCCAGCAGCGTCCCGTCGCCTTGCAGCGGGTGGGGACGGCGGGTGGATTCGAAGCGTCTGACGAGGACCTCGTCTGCGGCTTCGAGGTAGAGGATGCGCAGGGAGAGCCCCTGATCGACGAAGTCACTGATCGTGTCTTCGAGTTCTTCGTATTTCGCTCGCCCCTTAGAGTCGGTGACGATGGCGATCTTCGGCAGTGCACCGTCGGCGCGGGCCACGAGTTCCACGAGGGGACGCATCATCTGCGGAGGCAGATTGTCGACGACGTACCAGTCCATGTCCTCGAGCACATTGGCCACGGTGGTCCGACCTGCTCCGGACATTCCTGTCACGAGGACAACCTCGATGGGATGGTCGGCGCCGTTCGATTCGGCCTGCGTACTCACACGTCCTCCTTGGGGCTGCACGGTTGAAGACAGCTGTCGAAGACTACTCTAGAGCAGTTGTCCGCCAGTGGCCTCAGCGCCGGCTGCGACGTCAGTCTGCGAGTGCGGCGGCGACCTTCTCTGCGAGAGCTTGGCCGATGCCCTGGACCTCACACAGTTCTTCGATGCTCGCCGCGCGAACCTTCTTCACCGAGCCGAAATGGCGCAGCAGCGCGGTCCGTTTGGACTCGCCCAGACCGGAGATGTCATCGAGGACGGAGCTGGTCATCGCCTTGGCCCGTTTCGAACGGTGGTAGCTGATGGCGAAGCGGTGAGCCTCATCGCGCAGGCGCTGCATGAGGAACAGTCCCTCGGAGTTCCGGGGCAGGATGACAGGGAACGGATCGTCTGGGATCCACACCTCTTCGAGACGCTTGGCCAATCCCACCACCGAGATGTCGACGATGCCCAGATCATGCAGTGCCCTGGTCGCCGCCGCCACCTGGGGACCAGCGCCGTCGACGACGAGGAGGCTGGGGCGGTAGCCGAACCGCTCATCGGGATCATCGGAGCTCATCTGCTCGAGGTACCGACTGAATCGACGTGAGACGACGTCGTACATCGATGCCGTGTCATCGGTTGCGGCTTCACCGTGGATGGCGAAATGACGATAGTCGCGCTTCTTCACGAGCCCGTCTTCGAACACGACGAGTGAAGCCACGACATTGGATCCCTGGGTGTGGGAGATGTCGATGCATTCGATTCGCAGCGGCGCCTCAGGCAGCGACAGGTATTCCTGGATCTCTTTGAGCGCCGTGCTGCGGGTGGTCAGATCGGAGGACCGTTTGAGTTTGTGCTGAAGCAGCGCTTCCTTCGCGTTCTTCGCGACGGTTTCGAGAGCTGCCTTCTTCTCTCCTCGTTCCGGAACCCGAACTGTGACTCGGGATCCGCGCTGTTCACTCAGCCACATCTCGAGTGAGGCAAGATCGGCGGGGACCGTGTCGACGAGGATCTCGCGGGGAATGGCATCCGCGTCGAGACCTGTGTATGCCTGCCGCAGATAATCGGTGGTGAGTTCGGCTGGGCTGTGATCGTCGGAGCGTTCGATGATCCAGCCTCGCTGTCCCCGAATGCGTCCCTGCCGGACGTGGAAGACCTGCACCGAGGCTTCGAGTTCCTCAGTGACGAGTGCGAACACATCACAGTCGGCGTTGACGGAGAGGACGACCGCCGATTTGTCGAGCACCTTCTGTAGGGCAGCGATCTCATCGCGCAGGCGCGCCGCCCGTTCGTAGTCGAGTTCCTTCGCCGCCGAGGCCATCTCCTTCTGCCGGTAGCTGATGAAGCGGCCGGTGTTGCCCGACATGAAGTCGGAGATGCTGCGGGCAAGGTCCTTGTGGCCCTCCACACTGATCTGTCCCACACAGGGGGCGGCGCACTTGTCGATGTAGCCCAGCAGGCAGGGACGACCGCTGCGTTCGGCTCGTCGGTACACTCCTGCGGTGCAGGTACGCATCGGGAAGGCCCGCAGCAGCAGGTCGAGTGTGTCCTTGATCGCCCACACCTGAGCGAAGGGGCCGAAGTACTTCACGCCCTTGCGACGTTTGCCACGGGTGATGAAGGCCCGCGGCACCTTCTCATTCATCGTGATCGCGAGGTAGGGGTAGGACTTGTCGTCGCGGAACATGACGTTGAACCGCGGGTTGAATTCGTTGATCCACGTCCACTCCAGCTGCAGCGCCTCGACCTCGGTGTCGACGACTGTCCATTCCACCGAGGAGGCGGTGTGGACCATCGTCGAGGTGCGCGGATGCAGCTGCGCAGGGTTCGAGAAGTACGAGTTCAGTCGATTGCGGAGGTTCTTCGCCTTCCCGACATAGATCACCCGCCGGTCGGGGTCACGGAATTTGTAGACCCCGGCCGAAGTCGGAATACTGCCCGTGGCCGGGCGATAGGACGCTGGATCAGCCATCGAGCATCGCTTTGAGGAACCGTCCGGTGTGGCTCTTCTTGTTGACCGCTACCTCTTCTGGTGTGCCCTGGGCGATGATCTTGCCACCGCCGCGTCCGCCTTCGGGTCCCAGATCGATGACGTGGTCGGCGTTTCCGATGACGTCGAGGTTGTGTTCGATGACGATGACCGTATTGCCCTTTTCTACGAGTCCCTGCAGCACATGCAGCAACTTCGAGATGTCTTCGAAGTGCAGTCCGGTGGTCGGTTCGTCGAGCACGTAGGCGGTGCGGCCGCGGGAACGCTTCTGGAGTTCAGCCGCGAGCTTGACGCGTTGAGCTTCACCACCGGAGAGTGTGGTCGCGGGCTGTCCCAGGCGAACATAGCCCAGGCCCACCTCGACGAGGGTGTTGAGGTGCCGTGCGATGGCGGGGATCGCGGCGAAGAATTCCGCGCCCTGTTCGATCGGCATCTCGAGCACCTCGGCGATGGATTTGCCCTTGAAGGTCACTTCCAGCGTCTCGCGGTTGTAGCGGGCTCCCCCGCAGACCTCGCAGGTGACGTAGACGTCGGGCAGGAAGTTCATCTCGATCTTGATCGTGCCGTCGCCGCTGCAGTTCTCGCAGCGTCCGCCCTTGACGTTGAAGGAGAAGCGTCCCGGCTGGTAACCGCGGACCTTCGCCGATTCGGTCTCTGCAAACAGGCGACGGATGCGGTCGAAGACACCGGTGTAGGTCGCCGGGTTCGACCGCGGGGTGCGACCAATCGGCGATTGGTCGACATGGACGACCTTGTCGAGGTTGTCCAGACCGGTGACTCGCTTGTGTCGACCGGGTACCCGTGAGGCGCCGTTGAGGACGTTGGCCATCTGAGTGTAGAGGATCTCGTTGACCAAGGTCGATTTGCCTGATCCGGAGACGCCGGTGACGGCGGTGAGCACACCCAGCGGGAAGGAGACTGAGACGTCGCGGAGGTTGTTCTCCACGGCCTTCTCCACTGTGACGACTCGTTCTTTGTCCACTGGCCGACGGGTCGTGGGGACCTGGATTGCTCGGCGCCCGGCCAGATAGTCACCGGTGATGGACCGGTCCGCGTCTTTGAGCCCGGGGACCGGGCCGGAGTAGATGACCTCTCCCCCGTGTTCGCCCGCGCCGGGGCCGATGTCGACGATCCAGTCGGCCGATGCGATGGTGTCCTCATCGTGTTCGACGACGATGAGTGTGTTGCCGAGTTCTTTGAGCTTGTTCAGGGTCTCGATGAGGCGCCTGTTGTCACGCTGGTGGAGGCCGATCGAGGGTTCGTCGAGGACGTAGAGGACCCCGACGAGGCCCGAACCGATCTGCGTGGCCAGGCGAATGCGCTGAGCCTCACCGCCGGACAGGGAGCCAGCGGGACGGTCGAGACTGAGGTAGTCGAGCCCGACGTCGAGGAGGAAGCCCAGACGTGCGTTGATCTCCTTCATCACCTGCGCTGCCACGGCTGCGTCGCGGGGATCCAGTTCCAACTGCGACAGGAATTCCGCGGATTCGTCGAGAGCGAGCTCGGACACCTCGGCGATCGACTTGCCGCCGACCTTGACGGCGAGGATCTCCGGCTTGAGCCGGGCACCGTTGCAGCTCGCGCAGGGGATTTCGCGCATATAGGACTCGTAGCGTTCCCGCGACCACTCGGACTCGGTCTCCTCGTGCTTGCGCTGAATGTACTGGTAGACGCCTTCGAAACCGGTTGAGTAGGTGCGTTCGCGCCCGAACCGGTTCTTGTATTTGACGTGGACCTTGTAATCCTTGCCGGTCAGGATCGCTGTCTTGTCTGACTTGCGCAGATCCTTCCACGCGGTCTTCATGTCGAAACCGAGTTCGTCCCCGAGGCCCTTGAGGAGACGGTTGAAGTACTTCGTCACCTGCTTTCCGCCGGCCCACGGGGCGATGGCTCCCTCTCCGAGGCTGAGGTCCTCATCGGGGACGACGAGAGTCTCGTCGACCTGGAGACGAGTGCCGATGCCGTCGCAGGTGGAGCACGCGCCGAAGGGTGAGTTGAACGAGAATGTGCGGGGTTCGATCTCGTCGATGGCCAATGGGTGCTCGTTCGGGCACGACATGTGCTCCGAGAAGGTCCGGGTCACGCCCTCGTCGACCATCTCGACGTCGATGCGTCCATCGGCGAGGCCGAGGGCCGTCTCGACGGAGTCGGTCAGCCGGGGGCGCAGGCCGGACTTCGACACCAGCCGGTCGACGACGACGGAGATCGTGTGCTTGTACTGCTTCTCCAGGGTTGGTGGTTCGCTCAGGCTGATCTGCTCGCCATCAACGATGGCGCGGGCGAAGCCCTTGGCCTGCAGCTCGGTGAAGAGATCGACGAACTCGCCCTTACGGGAGCGGACGATCGGTGCGAGGACGAGGAACTTCGTCCTCTCCTCGAGTTCGAGCAGCTGATCGACGATCTGCTGTGGGGTCTGCTTCGTGATGATCTCACCGCACACAGGACAATGCGGTACTCCGATCCGAGCCCACAGCAGACGCAGGAAGTCGTACACCTCGGTGATGGTGCCGACCGTGGATCGGGGGTTACGCGACGTCGATTTCTGATCGATCGACACCGCCGGTGACAGACCCTCGATGAAATCGACATCGGGTTTGTCCATCTGGCCCAGGAACATTCGGGCATAGGCGGACAGGGACTCGACGTAGCGGCGCTGCCCCTCGGCGAAGATCGTGTCGAACGCCAAAGATGACTTCCCTGACCCCGACAGACCGGTGAAGACGATCATGGAATCGCGGGGCAGGGCGACCTCCACGTTCTTGAGGTTATGGGCGCGCGCGCCCTTGACCCACAGAGTGTCGAGATGTGACACGCCTGCCGACTGCTCACCACTGTTAGTTTTCATCACCTGTCCACTGTATTACTCGGCACTGACATTGCTTGAATGGGGACGGGCACTGATCTCTCCGACTGCGAGGACACGGAGCACGATGTCTCCGGTTTCATCACTGGCGCGCACGTCCACCTCGGCGTCGATGGCCCAGTCCCGGTTGTCATCGGGATCGGCCAAGGTCTGACGGACGGTCCATGTCTGGGAACCAGGTTCGATCGAGATATATTCCTTGCCTCTGGCCTTCCCGTCGGTGAGGAGGTCACCGTACTCTTCGTAGAAGTCTTCGATCGCGTCTTCCCAGGCTGTGGCGTCGAAGCCGCTGTCGGCATCGAGACGGCCCAGTTCCGCGTAGTCGGCGCGTTCGGCCAGGAGCACCCGGTGGAACAGAGCATTGCGCACCTCGGCGGTGAAGACCCGCACGTTGTCGGAGAACTTCCGATCGAGGTCGGGCAGCTCTTCGTCCGCGAAGTCCGTCGGGGACAGTCCCTGCAGGGTGCGCCATTCATCGAGCAGGGATGAGTCGGTTCGGGCGATCGTCTCCCCCAGCCATTCGATGATGGTCGAGAGTTCATCGGTCCTGTCATCGGCGGGGACATTGTGTGTCAGTGCCCGGAAGACGTCGGTGAGGTAGCGCAGGAGGCTGCCCTCGACCCGGGTGAGAGCGTAGTAGCTGACGAACTGGGTGAAGCCCATCGCCTGCTCGACCATGTCGCGCACGATCGACTTCGGTTCGAAGTTGCCGGAGCGCAACCACGGGTGCACCTCGATGAAGTGTTCGAAGGCGGGTTCGAGGACCTCCGCCAGCGGCTTCGGTCCTTCGATCTCGTCGAGGATGGCCATCCGCTCGGGGTACTCGAGGCCTTCGGCCTTGAGCTCGGCCAAGGTGTCCTTCTTGATCCGATCGAGTTGGCCTTTGAGGACGGGGAACGGCACCGGTGTGGTGGATTCGACCAATGAGACCACATCGAGGGCAAAGGTCTCTGAATCAGGGTCGAGCAGTTCGAGTCCGGCGAGCACGAAGGGTGCCAGCGGCTGGTTGAGAGCGAACTGGGGTCCCAGGTCCGTGGTCGGCACCAGCTCTCCGTCCTCGGCTTCGATGAGACCGGCGTCGATCAGTGAGCGCCCGATGTTCAGTGCCGTGAGTTTGAGATCGAGGTGGCGTTCCCGGCTTTCGTGGGTCTTGTCGATGAAGCGGCTGATCATCGCCACGTTCGAGCCTGGGCGGGCGACCAGGTTGAGGATCGTCGAATGGTCGATCTTCATGCGTGAGCGCAGAGATTCGGCCTGGGATTCGATGAGTTTTGTGAAGGTCTCCTCCGACCAGCCGACGAACCCGGCGGGGGCGGACTTCTTCTTGACCTTCTTCTTTTTCTTGTCCGCATTGGCCGCTTTGGCTTCTGCCCGCATGTTCTCGATGACATGTTCTGGTGCCTGCGCGATGACGTAGCCGCGGGTATCGAAACCGGCGCGACCAGCACGGCCCGCCAGCTGCTGAAATTCGCGGACGCTGAGTTTGCGCATCTTCCGGCCGTCGAACTTCGTCAGCCCTGTCAGCAGCACGGAGCGGATGGGAACGTTGATGCCGACGCCGAGGGTATCGGTTCCGGAGATGACCAACAGCAGGCCTTTGAGCGCGAGCTGTTCGACCAGCCTGCGGTATTTGGGCAGCATTCCGGCATGGTGGACGCCGACTCCGTGTAGGAGCAGTTTGCGCAGACTCTGCCCGAATCCCTTCGCGAAGGTGAAGCCCTTGATGGCTGCCGCGACTGCGGCCTTCTGCTCCTTCGACGCGAGGTCGACGGAGAGGAGACCTGTGGCCAGGTCGATGGCGCCCGCCTGTGAGTAGGACACGACGTAGACGGGGGCCTTGTCATTGCGCACCAGGGAGCGCAGCGTGTCGGAGAGGGGTTCGGTGGAGTATTCGTATTCCAGAGGCACCGGTCGGGTCGCCGAGGTGACTACGGAGCTGTCACGGCCGGTGGTGTCTTCCATGGTGCGGCAGATTTCACTCGTGTCGCCGAGGGTGGCCGACATGAGCACGAACTGCGCCTGCGGCATTTCGAGCAGCGGAACCTGCCATGCCCAGCCGCGTGAAGGATCGGCCACGTAGTGGAATTCGTCCATGACGACCATGCCTGCATCGACCAGACCGCCTTCACGCAGAGCCTGGTTCGCCAGGATCTCAGCCGTCGCACAGATCACGGGCGCATCTCCGTTGACGGTGGAATCGCCGGTGATCATACCGACGTTCTCAGCACCGAAGGCGTCGATGAGGGAGAAGAACTTCTCGCTCACCAGAGCCTTGAGCGGGGCCGTGTAATAGGCCCTGATCCCCCGGGTGAATGATTGGTAGAGGGCGAACAGCGCCACCAGTGACTTGCCCGAACCTGTGGGCGTGGCGACGATCGTGTTGTCGCCGGCCAGAATGTTGAGGATGGCTTCGTCCTGAGCGGGGTACGGTTCGATTCCCAGCTCGTCGCAGTAGTGGCCGAAGGCCTCGTACACCGCGTCTTCATCAGCGAATTCCGCTGGGATCTCCTGCAATCGCACCACAACTATGCACAGACCTTTCCGTTTAGACTGATGTCCATCCTATTGATCGAACCTCAGGAGTTTCAGATGCCGGTTTTCGCCGTCAACTATGTTTATGGTCCCGATACAGATACTCGCATGGATGCGCGCCCCGCTCATCGTGCGTGGCAGTCCGATCTGTATGAAGCCGGAACTGTACTGGCCTCGGGTCCGCTGGACAATGAGCCGGTGCCCGGTGGCCTGCTGCTGATGCAGGCCGCCGACCGCAAGGAACTCGATGCCCATCTGGCCAACGATCCCTACGCCTCGATCGGTGTCATCGACGAAACGGTCGTTCGGGAGTGGACCCCAGTCTTCGGTCCGTTCTCCCCAGCCTGAGCCTATTCCCTCAGGAGTGAGGCCGCATGGCCGCTGTGCGCGGGTCTCCCCATTCGGGAGGATACCCGCGCACAGTCATACCGGTGGCCAGCGGGCCCTTCGCTCAGTCCTGGGAGTCGTCTGACTCCTCGGCGTCGGTGCTGCGGATGGGAATGCCGTCCTTCTTCATCTTCACCAAGGAAGCGATCGTTGCCACCGCCATGGCAACGACGATGAAGCTCAGCGACAGCCACGTCGGGATCTCTGGGATTGACGCGCCCCAGGACAGGAAGTCCCAGTCCGATTCGTGGAGAGCGTGGACGAAGAGCTTGACGCCGATGAAGGCGAGGATCGCTGCGATTCCGTAATGGAGGTAGACGAGCTTGTCGACGAGACCTCCGAGCAGGAAGTAGAGCTGGCGCAGACCCATGAGCGCGAAGACGTTGGCGGTGAAGACGAGGAACGTATTCTGGGTGACACCGAAGATCGCCGGAATCGAGTCGAGCGCGAACATGACGTCCGTGGAACCGATCGCAATGAAGACGATGAACATTGGTGTCCAGTACTTCTTGCCTTCGAGAGTGACGCGCAGACTGTTGCCGTGGTACTCGTCGACGACATTGATTCGTTTGCGCAGAAGACGGATGAGTCCGTTTTCTCCATCGCCCTCATCCTCATCGCTGAATGCCTGCCGGTACGCGACGATGAGGAGGAAGATGCCGAAGATGAAGAAGACCTCGACGAACGCGGTGATGATCGCAGAACCGGCCAGGATGAAGATACCGCGGAAGACGATGGCGATGATGATGCCCACCATGAGAACTTCCTGCTGGTATTTCCGTGGCACTGAGAAGCTGCCCATGATGATGATGAATACGAACAGGTTGTCGATGCTGAGCGAGTATTCGAGCAGCCAACCGGTGAGGAACTCACTGCCGTGCGTTGCGTCGCCGATGGCGAAGAGCGCACCGGCGAACACAATGGCGAGGCCGACGTAGAACGCGACCCAGATGCCCGCTTCCTTCATCGACGGGGTATGGGGACGCTTGACGACGAGCAGAAGATCGAAGATGAGGATCGCGACGACGACGATGCCCGAGGTGATCATGAACCACGGAGGAATGGCGGACTCGCTGCCAGCTGCGGCTTGACCGCCTGCTGCGAGAGTGGAGGACAGGATATCCATGGATGCCTTTCAAAAGGAGTCGGTGATGTACCCGTGCCGAAAGTCTCTCCCACGCTATGACCACTGCGGCAGTGGCGGCGTGCGCTCCGCGCCCGGACCCTTCGAAGGATCGTGATGACGAGCACGGATGGACGGGATACTCCCTTTCGCCAGCCTCACCAGTATAGTCGGGCGGATCCTGGGCCACGCACATGCGCACCGATTCAGGCGTGCCCGGCTTGCTTCATCTGCCGCAATTCCTTCTTCAGGTCCGAGAGTTCATCTCTGAGGCGGGCGGCGAGTTCGAACTGCAGCTCCGCCGCTGCCGTGTGCATCTGCGATGTCAGGGATTCGATGAGCTCGGTCAGGTCCGCTGCCGGTGGACGCAGGGAACCGGCCTTGCCGGCAGCCTGACGCTGTTCGTCGGTGAGTGTCGAGTTGTACCCGCGTTTGCCCTTGCCGTAGTCGAATTCGGTCAGCAGCTCACGTGTGTCCGCGTCCTCCCGTTGCAGCCGTTCGGTGATGTCGGCGATCTTCTTCACCAACGGCATGGGATCGATTCCATGTTCCTTGTTGTGGGCGACCTGGATCTCGCGTCGACGGTCGGTCTCGTCGATGGCCTCCCGCATGGACCGTGTGATGGTGTCGGCGTACATGTGAACCTGGCCGTTGATGTTACGCGCTGCACGACCGATCGTCTGGATCAGAGAGGTGGCCGAACGGAGGAAACCCTCCTTGTCGGCGTCGAGGATGGCCACCAGGGAGACCTCGGGCAAGTCAAGGCCCTCACGAAGAAGGTTGATTCCGACGAGGACGTCGAATGAGCCGGCTCTCAGCTCTGTCAGGAGTTCGACTCGCCGCAGAGTGTCGACGTCGGAGTGGAGGTACTCGACTCGCACCTCGTGTTCGAGGAGGTAGTCCGTGAGGTCCTCGGCCATCTTCTTCGTCAGTGTTGTGACCAGGACCCGCTCTTGGGCGTCGACGCGGGTTCTGATCTCGTCGAGCAGATCGTCGATCTGTCCCTTGGTCGGTTTGACGACGATCTCCGGGTCGACGAGACCGGTGGGTCGGATGATCTGCTGGACGTATCCGTTCGCGTTGCCCAGCTCGAAGTTGCCGGGAGTCGCCGACAGGTACACGGCCTGCCCGATGCGTTCACGGAACTCATCGAACTTCAGCGGCCTGTTGTCCATCGCACTGGGCAGACGGAATCCGTGTTCGACCAGTGTGCGCTTGCGCGACATGTCGCCTTCGTACATGCCGCCGATCTGCGGCACGGTGACGTGGGATTCGTCGACGACGAGAAGGAAGTCCTCAGGGAAGTAGTCGAGCAGACAGTTCGGTGCCGACCCGGCGGGACGTCCGTCGATGTGCCGGGAGTAGTTCTCGATGCCGGAGGTGAAGCCCATCGACTCCATCATTTCGAGATCGTAGGTCGTGCGCATCTTCAGGCGCTGAGCCTCGAGGAGCTTGTTCTGCGATTCGAACTCGCTCAACCGTGTCTGCAGTTCGTTCTCGATCTCGCTGACGGCTCGACCCATACGGTTCTCACCGGCGACGTAGTGGGAAGCGGGGAAGACATGGATCGTCTCTTCTTCACGCACGATCTCACCTGTCAGCGGGTGCAGCGTCTGGAGAGTTTCGATCTCATCGCCGAAGAACTCGATCCGCAGGGCCAGTTCCTCATACTGCGGGATGATCTCGACAGTGTCGCCCCTGACACGGAAGGTGCCGCGGGTGAATGCCATGTCGTTGCGGGCATACTGCATCGACACGAAGCGCTTGAGGAGTTCATCGCGGTCGCACTGTTCGCCGCGCTTCAGCGTCACCATCCGGTCGACGTATTCCTCGGGTGTGCCCAGACCGTAGATGCAGGACACCGTCGAGACGACCACGACATCACGGCGGGTGAGCAGGGAGTTCGTTGCCGAGTGGCGCAGACGTTCGACCTCGTCGTTGACTGAGGAGTCCTTCTCGATGAAGGTGTCGGTCTGGGGAACGTATGCTTCCGGCTGGTAGTAGTCATAGTAGGAGACGAAGTACTCGACGGCGTTGTTGGGCAGCAGCTGACGGAACTCATTGGCAAGCTGTGCGGCCAAGGTCTTGTTCGGTGCCATGATCAGGGTCGGGCGCTGAACCTGTTCGATCAGCCAGGCCGTGGTTGCGGACTTACCTGTACCGGTGGCGCCGAGCAGGACGATGTCGCGCTCACCCCGGTCGAGACGTTCCGATATTTCGGTGATTGCGGTGGGCTGATCACCGGATGGGGAGTATTCGGAGACGACTTCGAAGGGGGCGACTGTGCGCGTGACATCCGGCCTGTGGCCGATGGCTGGCAGGGGACGTTCTGAGCTCATGGTCCCACACTAGCCCTCGGCACTGACGCAGTGAATGATCGGGACCTGGCACAGGGAACTATTGGGACCTGCCACAGGGAATTCTCGGGGGTGGGACTGTCGTCGGGATAGGACTGGGGCGCGCGCCGCTCAGTCGAAGCTGCCGGGGACGAGTCGTCGGCGAATCGTCAGGAAGTAGGGTTCCTTCGCCTCCGCATATCCGTGGGAGTGATCATCGCCGGCATAGTCAAGGGCCAAAGTGGACTTCAGCTGTGCGTATCGGTCGCGTTCGACGGTGTCCGTACGCAGCAGTTCAACGAATTCCCGCGCGAAGATGGCACCCACGGAATCCGTCGTTCGGACATGGAGGTTGACGGCCCGCCCCGGGTCCGTGTTCGCGTGAAATCGTTTGGTCTCCAGCTGCCCCTCGCCGAGGTTGTCGACGGCCTCTTTGCCCGGATATCCCAGCTCTGCCAGCCGGTCAGAGAGTTCATGTGCAGTATCGAGATCGGGTACGAGCATCTGCAGGTCGATGACGTCCTTCGCAGCGAGGTCCGGTACTGCTGTCGACCCGATGTGGTCGATGTGGAACTGATCGCCGAGGCCGTGGTGGAGTTTGGCGATGATCCGCTGTGCCTGCAGCTCCCAGTCCTGGCCATCGGGGTCAACGAGTACGGCCGGGCCTCGTTCTGCACGCCGCTGCGCTGTCAGATTCTCTGCGAAGGGAAGGATCCGGTCGTGGACGAGGTCGGCAACGCGGTCCTGCGTTGCAGTGACCGTGCCCGCGTTGTCGATGATCACGTCGCAGACGGCATACCGGTCCTCATCGCTGGCTTGTCGGGCGATGCGCGATTCTGCGTCGTCGCGGGTCATACCCCTGGCCCTCATCAGCCGTTCCAGGCGCAGTTCGGCCGGGACGTCGACGAGAAGATTGAGGTGGTAGGCGGGGGTCATCGCGTTCTCGACGAGCAACGGCACATCGTGGACGACCACCTCGGCGTCGGAATGCCTGGCGAAGTGCTCGAGGGTGCGGTCACGGATCGCGGGATGCATGAGCGCGTTCAAAGCCGCGGTGGACTGCTCGTCGACAAATGCCGCGGCTGCCAGCTGCGCCCGGTCGAGTCCACCGTAGTCACCGATGATGGCCTCACCGAATCTCTCAGCAAGGTCATCGAGCAGGGGCTCCCCCGGTGCGACGACCTCCCGTGCGATCTTGTCGGCATCGATGATCGCGGCACCGTGGGCGGCGAGGATCTCGGAGACGGTTGACTTCCCGGCACCGATTCCACCGGTGAGACCTATTTTCAGCATGACCTCAGCCTAGCCATTTCAGGTGCACCTAGCGAGATCAGGTGCACCTAGCGATCGAGCGAGTAGACCAAAACTCCTTCCTCGGCGAACACCGGTTCGCCCAGGCTGGTGTTGAGGAAGTTCTCGTATTCTCCGGGACCACCGGGCAGAAGCGGCGCGTCCGGGGCAAGGACGACAAAGTCGACACCCGAATCGCGCAGCTCATCGACGGCCGCGCTCATCTCACTGCTCTCAGGATCTGGGAAGGGCGCACCGGAGTACACCACCTCGTGCAGCAGCGTGTCCAGAGCATCCTCCGGGGCTGCATAGGTGACACCCGCATCCGGGCTCGAGCCGATGAAATAGCCGCCGGACTCCCGGTAGTGGAAACCGCTCACCGACTGCCACACCATGGCTTCGTCGGCATGGGGTTCGGCCCAGGCCAGCGGGCGGGGAACAGTCTTCACGACCGATCCTGCGGGAATCACCTCGGCGATGGATTCGGTGTAGAACTCGGGCACGTAGACCTCGCGTGACGTCTGCACACCAGGAATCACTGTGACCGCGGCAACTGCCAGCAGCCCCAGCAGAGCTTGGCCGACGCGGAGCCGGATATTCTCAAGCACCCATTGCAGTCCGCAGCCGAGGATCGCGAACAGTGCGATCGTCGAATGCAGGACCAGGCGCATGGGCAGGACGTTGTTGAGCACCGGTATCGCTTCGACCAATGCGAAGGGACCGGTCCCAAGGATGCTCTTCCCATCGAGAAGTACCGGTGAGCCCAGCGAGAGGACGAAGACCAAGAGCCCCGTCGCCGAGGCGATGGTCAGGATCGTTCCATACCTCGGCTTGCGGACCAGGCAGATGACGATGAGGGCAGCGACGATGAGGGCGGGCACTCCGACGTAGGCGCCGAGTTCGGCGGCATCGATGTCCATGATGCGCGGAATGGGTGAGGCACCTGACCCGAGAAGAGTCGGACCGGCGGGGATGATGGGATCGAGCAGATCCGTGTTCCATACTCCGTGGGGTCGAATCGCACTGCCGGGCGCGTTGGGTCCGCGCATCGTGAACAGGAGGGGCAGGGCGATGAACAGCGCCAGCGCGGATCCGAGCACACCGCCGAGGCCCAATCTCAGCCAGCCGGCGAGGTTCCAGACCTTCCTGCCGAAGACGGCGATGCTGACCAGCAGGCACAGTGCGGCGATGAAGGTACCGGCGAGGACCTCGGTGGAGACGTAGAACTGGAACCCCAGCACAGCTCCCAGTCCGAGGCTCAAGGTCCAGAACTCACGGCTGCCGATTCCCACCCGAGGAGCCCGCAGCAGGAGTTTGAGGAGGATCAATGCCACCAGTGGTGGTGCGACGGCGAAGGCGAGGTTGGGATGGCCGGAGGTCTGGGCGATCACGTAGCTGGAGAACCCCACTCCGCCGGCCGCGATGAAGGCAGGAATTCGGGTGAGGAACCGGGTGAAGAGAGCCGCAGCCGCGAGGCTGACCAGCACCGGGATGGAGATGATGAGCAGGTTGTAGCTGACGATGGGTCCTGCCGCCCAGGTGACGGGGGCCAGGATCAGGGCCAGGCCGGCCAGGGACGTGTTCCAGGCTCCGTTGACACCGCCGTTGAGTGTGTTCATCGCCTCCGTGTAGAGGAGGCCGTCTGCCGATCCTGCCTGAGGGGTGCCGAAGCCGAGCTGCGAGGCGAAGATGTCCGCGGCGTGTCCGAGCCACCAGATGAAGAGGGAGGAGTCGTCGTTGCCGGCGACAACTTGCCCTCCGGGATCGGCGGCGACCTGTCCGAACACGCAGATGCTGATGACAGTGAGCATAAGCGCATACCACAGCCACGGTCGGGCTCGCTGTCGCAGGGTGGATGCATACACAAAGGGCTCCCGGCCAATCGACCGGGAGCCCTTGTGAGTGCTGTTATCAGCTGCCTGCAAGCTTCTCACGCAGAGCTGCGAGAGCTTCGTCGCTGGCCAGTGTTCCTTCGTCGGCTGCCTCTTCCGAGGAGAACGATCCGGTGGCTGGTGCAGCTTCGGCAGGAGCGCTGCCGGCCTCTTCGGAGCCTGCTTCGGCATCCGCAGCGATGGCCTTGGCGACCTGCTTCTTGTGCTCTTCCCAGCGTTCCTGAGCGGCAGCGTACTGCTGCTCCCAGACCTCGCGCTGTGAGTCGAAGCCTTCCATCCACTCGTTGGTCTCTGGATCGAAGCCTTCTGGGTACTTGTAGTTCCCGTCTTCGTCGTATTCCTGCGGCATGCCGTAGAGGGCAGGGTCGAGGAATTCGTCGGCCTCGGGGTCGACGCCTTCGTTCGCCTGCTTCAGCGACAGCGAGATGCGACGACGTTCGAGGTCGATGTCGATGACCTTGACGTAGATGGTCTCGTCAACGGAGACGACCTGTTCTGGCAGGTCCACGTGGCGAACTGCGAGTTCGGAGATGTGGACGAGGCCTTCGATGCCGTCTTCGACGCGCACGAATGCACCGAACGGAACCAGCTTGGTGACCTTGCCGGGAACGATCTGACCGATGACGTGAGTGCGAGCGAAGTGCTGCCATGGGTCTTCCTGAGTCGCCTTGAGCGACAGGGAGACACGTTCGCGGTCCATATCGACGTCGAGCACCTCAACGGTGACCTCGTCACCAACGGTGACAACCTCGCCTGGGTGATCGATGTGCTTCCAGGACAGCTCGGAGACGTGAACGAGTCCGTCGACACCACCAAGGTCGACGAATGCACCGAAGTTGACGATGGAGGAGACGACGCCGGGACGGACCTGGCCCTTCTGCAGGGTCTGCAGGAAGTCGTGGCGAACCGCGGACTGGGTCTGCTCGAGCCATGCGCGACGGGACAGAACGACGTTGTTGCGGTTCTTGTCCAGTTCGATGATCTTGGCTTCGACCTGCTGGCCGATGTAAGGAGCAAGATCGCGGACGCGACGCATCTCAACGAGGGAGGCAGGCAGGAAGCCGCGCAGACCGATGTCGACGATCAGGCCGCCCTTGACAACCTCGATGACGGTACCGGTGACGACACCGTCGTCTTCCTTGATCTTTTCGATGTCACCCCAGGCGCGCTCGTACTGAGCGCGCTTCTTGGACAACATGAGTCGGCCTTCTTTGTCTTCCTTCTGAAGAACGAGGGCTTCGATTTCGTCCCCGACCTCGACGACTTCGCCGGGATCGACATCATGCTTGATGGAGAGTTCTCGCGAAAGGACGACGCCTTCCGTCTTGTATCCGATGTCGACGAGGACTTCGTCGCGATCGACCTTGACGACGGTTCCTTCGACGATGTCGCCATCGTTGAAGTACTTGATCGTCTCATCGACGGCGGCGAGAAAATCCTCAGCGGTTCCGATGTCGTTGACAGCGATCTGCTTCGGCTGCACCGATTCCGGCGTGGTGGTGGTCATATAGGTTGGGACTCCGATGGAATTATGGTCCAGATCCGATACTCTGAGGCGATGCTGTGAAACAGCCCGAGAACTGGATCCGGTCTCGATTACGATTTTGGACATGCATGCATACGCGCATACGGTTGTCAATACTAGCATCATCCATGGCGTGAATGCACGCCGCAGTCGGAAACAGAACATGGCAATCGCCACGGAGGAATGATGAGCGACGGAAGTTATCGGGCCGAGGTCATCAGCGGTGGCTATCTGCCCATCGATGAAGAGGCATCTGTCCGCGCCAACAGAGGCTATTGGGACAATTCAGCTGAGGAATATCTCGCCGAGCACGGCAGTTTCCTCGGTGCCTCCGAGTTCATGTGGTGTCCCGAGGGAATTCATGAATCGGATGTCCGTCTGCTCGGAGATGTGAGCAGACGCCAGATCCTCGAGGTCGGCTGCGGCGCGGGTCAGTGCTCACGCTGGTTGGCCGAAGAGGGTGCAATCGCCACCGGAGTCGATGTCTCCGCCGGCATGCTCGAGCAGGCCTCGCGCCTGCAGCGTGAGCACCCGCTCAGCGACGACGCCACTCCCCCGACGTTCCTGCACGCCGATGCCCGTCAGCTTCCCTTCGCCTCGAACAGCTTCGACGTTGCGTTCTCCTCCTATGGGGCGCTGCCCTTCGTGAAGGACGCCGAGGTGGTTCTCGCCGAGGTCGCCCGTGTGGTCCGTCCGGGCGGACGGTGGGCGTTCTCGACGACGCATCCGATGCGCTGGATGTTCCCCGACGTGCCCGGCGAATCTGGCCTGACCGTTGAGTACTCCTACTTCGACCGGACCCCCTATGTGGAGATCTCCGCAGACGGCCAGCCGGTCTATGCTGAACACCACCGCACCATGGGTGATTGGGTGAACCTACTGGTGACAGCCGGCTTCACGATCGATTCGGTGACCGAACCTGAATGGCCGGAGTCCAACCAGACCGCTTGGGGCGGCTGGTCTCCGCTGCGTGGGACCCTGATGCCCGGCACCGTCATCTTCTCCACCACACTCAGCAAGGATTGACTCAACAGCAGACTGTCTCTGCACTGCCCACTGCCCTCAGTGGGCGGCGTCGTGCCAGGAGACGCCGGTTCCGACGTTGACGTCGAGGGGCACGTCCAGCTCGAAGGCTGATCCCATCTCCTCGGTCACGATCGATGTCACCGAATCGACCTCATCAGGGTGGACGTCGACGATGATCTCGTCATGGACCTGCAACAGGACCGTCGACTTCAGATCGCCGAGGCGGTCGCTGACCTTGAGCATCGCAATCTTCATGATGTCGGCGGCCGAACCCTGGATCGGGGCGTTGAGGGCGGCGCGTTCGGCCATGTCCCGCAGCTGCCTCCGGTCACTGTGCAGAGCGGGCAGGTAGCGACGGCGCCCCATGATGGTCTCCGTATAGCCGTTGGTCCTGGCCTGCTCGACGATCTCGTCGAGGTAGTCCTTGACCGCACCGAAGCGTTCGAAGTACTGCTCCATAAGGTTCTTCGCCTCGTCCACACCGATCGCCAGCTGACGGGAGAGCCCATAGGCGGAGAGTCCGTAGACCAGCCCATAGGACATGGCCTTGACCTTCGAGCGCATCGCGGAGTCGACCTCGTCGATGCCGACGCCGAAGACCTTCGACCCGACGTAGGAGTGCAGGTCTTCACCGTCCTTGAAAGCCTGGATGAGTGCCGCATCGCCCGAGAGATGGGCCATGATGCGCATTTCGATCTGCGAGTAGTCCGCCGTCAGGAGCCGAGAGTCGGTGACCTGCGGGTCGGCGATGAAGATCTCACGGATCCGCCGCCCTGATTCGGTGCGGACCGGAATGTTCTGCAGGTTCGGATCCAGTGAGGAAAGTCGACCTGTCGCAGCAACGGTCTGCTGATAGGTCGTGTGGATGCGACCGTCCTCGGCCACGGTTTTGAGGAGCCCGACGACGGTCTGTTTGAGCTTCGTCGAATCCCGGTAAGCCAGCAGGTGCTGCAGGAAAGGGTGCTCGGTCTTGATGAACAGCTCTGCCAGCGCCTCGGCATCGGTGGTGTACCCGGTCTTCGTGCGCTTGGTCTTGGGCATGTCGAGCTCGTCGAAGAGCACGGCCTGCAGCTGTTTCGGCGACCCGAGATTGACCTCATGGCCGATTGCCTCGTAGGCGAGTTCGGCGCTGGCGTTCGCCTGCTTCGTGAATTCCTCGATGAGACCGGACAGGCCAGCCTCGTCGACAGCGATGCCAGCGAGCTCCATCTCGGCCAGCACAGGAACAAGCGGCAGTTCGATGTCGCGATAGACCTGGCTCATGTTCGCCTCGTCGATCGCCGTGGCCAGTTTGTCGTGGACTTCGAGCAGCGCGGCGGCTCTGTGCCCGTGAGTCTGAGCGGTCTGGTCGGAGTCGAGGTCGAGGGCCAGCTGACCGCTGTCGCCAGTGGAGTCGCTGAGTTCGATGCCGGTGCGCTCGAGCGCGATCTGCGGCAGTTCGTAGCTGCGCTGATCGGGCACCAGGAGATAGGCGGCCAACGCCGTGTCACCGGCGACATCGTCGACGTCCAGGCCCAGCGAACGCCAGGCCTTGAGCTGCGTCTTCGAGCTGTGCAGAATCAGGGTCTTCGTCCGCAGCGCCGAGCTCAGCTTGGAGACGGCGGCTTCCCCCGCCTCGGCGAGGTCGACGACCCAAGCTTCCTCAGGTGCACCGGATACGGCGAGGATCCGAACATCACCGCGTCCGAGCTCGAAACGCGCATCGGAATCGAGGGCGAGCACATCGGAATCTGCCAACTTCTCAAGCAGACCGGGAACCTCGAGAGTTTCAATGGAGACTTCCCGAGCCGGACCGGCAGCTGCTTCCGGCACGGCCTCCTCGCCGAAGATCGCACTGAGTCGCTTGCCGAGCGCCTGGAATTCGAGCTGGTCGAACAGGCTCGAGAGCTCGGCCGGATCACCCTCTTCCCATTTCAAATCGGCATAGGTCAGACCCAGGTCCACATCGTCGAGCAGGCGGTTGAGCCGGAAATTGCGTTCGACATCAGGAATGTGGTCCCGCAGCTTCTCACCGACCTTGCCCTTGATCGACTCCGCATTCTCAAGCACGCCGGGCAGGTCACCGTAGGATGCCAGCCACTTCGCCGCAGTCTTGTCACCGACACCGGGTACTCCGGGAAGGTTGTCCGCCTTCTCCCCCACAAGGGCTGCGAGTCCACGGTAGTTTGCGGGAGTGACCGCGTACTTCTCTTCGATCGCGTCCGGGGTCATGCGGTTGAGATCGCTGACTCCGCGCTTGGGGTAGAGGATCGTCACGGAATCGCTCGAAAGCTGGAACGAGTCCTTGTCCCCGCTCATCACCTCGACAGCGGCGCCCGCCTCGGTGCCCATGCGAGCCATGGTCGCCAGCGCATCATCGGCCTCGAAACCCTCTTTGGTCACCACGGTGAGTCCCATTGCGACCACGATGTCCTTGATCAGGTCGATCTGGGGATGGAACTCCGGTGGGGTCTTGGCACGTCCGGCTTTGTACTCTGGGTACTCCTCCAGACGGAATGTCTGTCGCCCCAGGTCGAAGGCGACGGCCACGTGGCTCGGTGACTCGTCCCTGAGGACATTGATGAGCATCGAGATGAAGCCGTAGATGGCGTTCGTCGGCTGGCCGGTGCTGGTGGCGAAGTTCTCCACCGGCAGGGCGTGGAATGCCCGGTACGCCAGAGAGTGTCCATCGATGAGCAGGAGAGATTCGTTTACTTGAGTCACATGGCATAGCCTATCGTTCAAAACTGACATGAAGGAGAACGATGTTCAGACCAGAGGCATCACTGACCGCGCAGACCACTGAGGGACAGAGCAGGGAGCTGCTCGGCCAGCTCAATGCTCCCGAAGCAATCGGTGATCTGGCGGCGAAAATGGGGATCGAGTTCACAGAGCTGACTCACGAACATGTCACCGGCCACGTGCCGGTGAAAAGCAACACTCAGCCCATGGGCCTCTTCCACGGTGGCGGTCATGTGGTGCTCGCCGAATCGCTGGCATCCATGCATTCGTTCCTCATCTCCGGGGGTAAGAACGTCGTCGGTGTCGACCTCAATGCCACGCATCTGCGCGCCGCGCGAGATGGAACGGTGACCGGCCGCGCCGAGGTGCTCCATCAGGGACGCACGATCGTGTCCCATGAGGTGAAGATGACCGATGAAGCCGGTCGGCTTCTCTCGATCGTGCGGATCACGAACATGATCCTCAAGACCGACCCGAAATGATGCCCGGGCAGTAACAGCCGATGACAGGCAATGATGGCCAATGCGCTGTCACTGCTTCGCGGCAACGCAGGAGGCCGGCGAATCATCTTCGGATTCGCCGGCCTCAGTGTGTGTTCGGGTGGGTGCTGACTACTTGTCGGAGCCGATCTGTTTGAGAACGGTGTCCGCGACCTCACGCATTGTCAGGCGGCGGTCCATCGAGGTCTTCTGGATCCAACGGAAGGCCTCTGGCTCGCTCAGACCCATCGAGGTCTGGAGCAGGCTCTTCGCACGTTCGACGACCTTGCGGGTCTCGAAGCGTTCGGTCAGATCCGAGATCTCGCTCTCGAGGGAGCTGATCTCCGCATGACGCGACAGGGCGATCTCGAGGGCTGGGATGAGGTCCGCTGCGGTGAAGGGCTTGACCACGTAGGCCATTGCTCCCGCATCACGGGCTCGCTCAACGAGCTCCTTCTGCGAGAACGCCGTGAGCAGGACCACCGGAGCGATGCGCGCCTTGGCAATCCTCTCCGCTGCGGAGATTCCGTCGAGGATGGGCATCTTGATGTCCATCACGACGAGATCGGGGCGCAGCTCTTCGGCCAGGCGGATTGCGGATTCACCGTCTGCGGCTTCGCCGACGACGTCGTATCCGACCTCGCGCAGCATCTCGACGATGTCGAGACGAATCACGGCCTCGTCTTCCGCCACTACGACGCGGCGAACCGGCACGGACTCATCTGAAGTTGGTTGTTCGCTGTTTGAAAGCACGGCACCAGTCTAAACCAGGCCCACGCGTGGACCGACCTCGGTACCCAAGTTTCTTCTGTGATGGTAGCCACCCGTGTGATCGCCGCCACCGCAGTCGATTGTGCAATCGCGCAAAAGCTGTCGTAAACTCTAGCGTGGCGCGGATTCAATCCGTGCTCAGCCGGATTGGCGGAATCGGTAGACGCGGTGCACTCAAAATGCATTGTCGAGAGACGTGTGGGTTCGAGTCCCACATCCGGTACTTTTCGCCCCAGAGGCGGCAGAGTTCTGACAGCAGAGAACCCCTGAGCATGATTGCTCGGGGGTTCTCTGCATTTCGGCTGAGGCGGTGTTCCACCGGCGAACTCCGCCTCAGCCGATTCGACACCGCTCAGATCGTGGACTCAGGCTCGGGTCCCACCCGAGGAGCCTTCGAGTGAGGACTCTTCGAGTTCGGCTTCGATCGTGCCTGCGCCGTTCTCACCTGCATCCACGTCCTCGCCCATCGGGACATAGCCGTTGATGCGGTCCGAGTCATAGCGTGCTTCGTCGAGGATTCCGTGGCGCTTGGCCACGATGGCAGGCACGAGGGCCTGGCCGGAGACGTTGAGCGCGGTGCGCCCCATGTCGACGATCGGCTCAATCGCCAGCAGCAGTCCCACACCTTCAAGTGGAAGTCCGAGCGTGGACAGCGTCAGTGTCAGCATGACGGTGGCACCAGTTGTCCCTGCTGTTGCCGCCGAGCCGATGACTGAGACGAACACGATGAGGAAGTACTGGACGATTGTGAGGTCGATTCCGAAGAACTGGGCCACGAAGACCGCAGCGATCGCCGGGTAGATCGCGGCGCAGCCGTCCATCTTCGTGGTCGCGCCGAAGGGAACCGCGAATGCGGCGTAGCTCTGGGGAACTCCGAAGTTGTCGGTGGCGACCTTCTGGGTGACCGGCATGGTACCGATCGATGACCGGGAGACGAAGCCCATCTGAGCTGCGGGCCAGACTCCGGAGAAGTACTGACGCACGGAGAGGCCATTGAGCTTCGCCAGGGTCGGGTACACGCCGAAGAAGACGATTGCCAGGCCGATGTAGACGGCCACGACGAACCACAGCAGGGAACCCATGGTCGACCAGCCGTAGGAGTTCACGGCATTGCCGATGAGCCCGAGGGTGCCGATCGGGGCGATGCGCACGATCCACCACACCACCTTCTGGACGACGGCCAGGGCCGCCTCCACGAACTGGAGGAATGGCTCGGCGGCCTTTCCGACCTTGACTGCGGCAATGCCGATCGCGCCGGAGACGATGATGAGCTGAAGGATGTTGAAGTTGACCTCGGAGACCATAGCGCCGGATTCATCGGCGGAGGTGCCGACCTCGAGGCCGAGGAAGTTCACAGGCACGAGACCAGTGAGGAATCCGATCCAGCTGCCGTTCGAATCCGGTGCAGATTCGCTCAACGATGAGGCATCAGCGTGCATGCCCGGCTGGATCACAACGCCGAGGATGAGGCCGATGAGGACAGCAATGAGGGCCGTGAGCGCGAACCATAGGAGTGTCGAGACTGCAAGACTGGCAGCGTTGGTGACCTTGCGCAGGTTGCCGATGCTGGCGATGATCGCGGTGATCACAAGCGGCACGACGGCCGCCTTGAGGAGTGTCACATACGAGGACCCGATGGTGTCCAAGGTCTGACCGAGCCAGTTGTCCTGACCCTCACTGACCGGACCCCAGGACCGGGCGATCAGCCCGAGCACCACGCCCGCAATCAGGGCTATGGTGACCTGCACCCCGAAGGATCTGCTCCACTTGGGCAATCTCATGCGATTCCTCTTCTTTGCCTGTCAGTTTCGAAACAATGCTCAACGCAAGCGATGCTTGACTCAAGCATTGCTCAACTCAAGACACAACTGTTGAGCAATCTATGAAATTCCGCAAGTCCAAGTGAAGTGGGTCTCACTCACCAAAGCCGCACCGGCCACCACCTCCCCAAGCCACTCCGGTCACCACCCGCACATGGCAAACGGCGGCCACCCCAGATGGGGCGACCGCCGTTATCGACAGACTCAGCGCATGGGCGCTGTTGTGGCACTCAGTGCCTCGGTGTGCCGTTCTCCTTGACGATCGGCACCTCATGAGTGACCGGCGTTTCGGAGACGATGCCGTACCCGGCCAAAGGATCTTCCTCATCGTCCGAGGAGTCTTCGTAGGCTGCGGCAACACCCTTGGCTGCATCACCCATGGTGTGGATGCGCAGGGCATTGGTCGACCCGGGGATGCCGGGAGGGGAACCGGCTACGAGGATGGACTGATCGCCTTCGTGTGCTGTTCCGTCGGCTAGCAGCACGGCATCGACCTGTCTGGCCATCTGGTCCGTGTGTCGCACTGTCTTGACCAGGTAGGGGCGAACGCCCCAGGTCAGAGCCAGCTGGTGGCGAACCTGCGCATCAGGGGTGAACCCGAGGATCGGCCAGGCGGGACGCAGACGCGACATCCGGCGCACGGAGTCACCTGTCTGAGAGAAGGTGCAGAGCAGATCGATGTCGAGCTGTTCAGCAATCTGGACAGCGGCGGCCGTGACGGCCCCTCCCTTGGTGTGGGGAACTGTGCCCAGCTGCGGGATGCGCTCCATGCCGTGCTCTTCGGTGGACTCGATGATGCGGCTCATGGTCCGGATCGCTTCGACCCAGTATTCGCCGACCGAGGTCTCACCGGAGAGCATGAGGGCATCGGCACCGTCAAGGACGGCGTTGGCGCAGTCGCTCGCCTCGGCGCGGGTGGGCCTGGTGGCATCGATCATGGTCTCGAGCATCTGAGTGGCCACGATGACGGGCTTGGCCTGCTGTCGAGCGATCTCGACCGCACGCTTCTGGACGATCGGGACCTGCTCAAGCGGCAGTTCCACGCCGAGGTCGCCGCGGGCGACCATGATTCCGTCGAAGGCGTCGATGACCGCGTCGAGCTGCTCCACGGCCTGCGGCTTCTCCAGCTTGGCGATGACGGGGGCGTGGATGCCGACTTCGTCCATCACCGCCCTGACGTCATCCATGTCCTCGGGGCTGCGGACGAAGGACAGAGCCACCCAGTCGAAGCCGAGGTTGAGGCCCCATTTGAGGTCCTCTATGTCCTTCTCCGACAGTGCCGGCACGGAGACCGGAACACCGGGAAGGTTGATGCCTTTGTGGTTCGAGATCGTTCCGCCGATCTCCACCTCGGTGACGACATCGGTGTCGGTGACCTCGGTGGCACGCAGACGCAGGCGCCCATCGTCGATGAGCAGCGGATCTCCGACGGAGACATCGCCCGGCAGGGTCGAGAGCGTGGTGCTTACGACCTCCGCTGTGCCCGCGATGTCACGGTTGGTGATCGTGAATGTTGCGCCTTCGACGAGCTCTTCCTTGCCGTTGGCAAAATTGCCGACCCTGATCTTGGGGCCCTGCAGGTCCAACAGCAATGCGACTGCGCGACCTGTATCGAGTGCAGCCTGGCGAACCCAGGCGAATTTCTCTTCGTGCTCTTCCCGCTTGCCGTGGCTGAGATTGAATCTGGCCACATCGACGCCTTCGTCGACAAGAGCGCGGATCTCTTCATAGGAGTTCTGGTTCGGACCTAATGTTGCGACTATCTTTGCACGCCTCATGCACACCACCCTACCTGTAGCGTGGCAGGCGATACGAACCGCCTGCCACGTCTGTTCGTCGGAGGAGAATCACACACACCTACGTGCGGACTTCTCATTAAATGACACGGACTATCTTAACATTTAAAACTCTTTTCGTGTGGTCTGACCGGTTCTGGGAGCCGTGATGAGCCGGTGAGGAAGCGATCCACCTCGGCCGCCGCCGAGCGCCCCTCAGCGATGGCCCACACGATCAGCGACTGGCCCCGACCTGCGTCACCGGCGATGAAGACACCCGGCGCCGAACCCACATAGGAGTCATCGCGGGCGAAGGCGCCTCCTTCTGCAACGTCAAGGCCCAACGCTTCAGACTCGGGACCTGAGAACCCCAATGCCAAGAGGACGAGGTCAGCGTCGAGACGGTGCTCGGTACCAGGAGTTGGAACTCGTGCGCCATCGACGAAGCGGGTCTCGGCGACGTCGATGCCCATGACGCTGCCCCCGTCGTCGCCGACGAATCCAGTCGTCGACGCGAGGTAGCGCCGTGTTCCGCCCTCCTCATGAGAGGACTGGACTTCGAAGATCCGCGGAACCGTCGGCCAGGGATCGGACTCGCTGCGCTCGGCGGGAGGCTGCGTTCCGATCGCCAGTGTCGTCACCGAGGCAGCGGCCTGCCGCAGTGCCGTGCCCAAGCAGTCGGCACCCGTATCGCCGCCGCCGATGATGATCACGTGTTTGCCGCGGGCATCGATGAAGCCTCCGGACTTCCCGCGCCCCGACTGATCGGTGTCCTGCACCCCAGATTGTTCCCCTGCCTGCACCCTGTTCGAGGGCACCAGATAGTCCATCGCGAATTCGATGCCGTCGAGGTCCCGGCCGGCGATGCCCATGTCTCGGGGAACCGTGGCTCCCGTACATACGATGACCGCGTCGAAGCTCGACTGCAGCTCCTCGAGGCTGATGTCGACTCCGATCTCCATTGACGTCTTGAAGCGTGTGCCCTCAGCACGCATTTGGTCGAGTCGGCGGTCGATGTGGTGCTTCTCGAGTTTGAAGTCGGGAATCCCATAGCGCAGCAGGCCGCCGAGGCGGGCGTCGCGTTCGTAGACGACGACCGTGTGACCGGCTCTCGTCAGCTGTTGGGCTGCTGACAGGCCGGCGGGCCCGGAGCCGATGACGGCCACCGTGTGCCCGGTGATCCGCTCCGGGATCACCGGCTGGATGAGGCCGGCTTCGAAGCCCTGGTCGACTATGGTCACCTCGACCTGTTTGATCGTCACGGCCGGTTGGTTGATGCCGAGGACGCAGGCGTTCTCACATGGTGCCGGGCATGCCCTGCCGGTGAATTCAGGGAAATTGTTCGTCGCATGCAGCAGTTCGACCGCCCGGGGCAGCTCTCCGCGATACATTGCATCATTGAACTCGGGAATCAGATTGCCCAAGGGGCAGCCCTGATGGCAGAAGGGGACGCCGCAGTCCATGCACCGTGAGGCCTGTCTGCGCAGCTGTTCGGGGTCCCCCGCCTCGTAGACCTCGCGATAGTCCATCAGGCGGATGGGGACCGGTCGACGCCGGGGCGTCTCCCTCTGATCGACGCTTAGGAATCCGTGTGGATCAGCCATTGGCAACCTCCAGAATTGTGTGCCAGGCGGCTTCGGAATCCAGGGGCTCTCCAGACGCGGTGAGCTCGTCCTGAACGTCTTTGACCAACGCATAGGCGACGGGGATGATCTTCGTGAATCGGGAGAGGACGTCTTCTCCCCTGCGCAGTCCCTCGAGCAGCTGCGTGGCCAGGGGTGAATTCGTCCACTGAACATGTTCAGATAGCAGTCGCTGCAGCACGTCCGTATCGGCGATTCCGACCCCGGTGAAGCGGAACACCCCGGCGGCGCGTTCCTTGGGGTTGAGCCGGGCCGGGTTGAAGTCGAGGACGTACGCCGTGCCACCGGACATTCCGGCGGCGAAGTTGCGTCCGGTGCTGCCGAGGATCACGGCGATTCCTCCTGTCATGTACTCAAGGCCGTGATCGCCGATGCCCTCGGCGACCGCCTCGGCGCCGGAATTGCGCACCATGAAGCGCTCCCCCACCTGACCGGACACGAACAGCTTGCCGGCCGTCGCACCGTAGCCCAGCACATTTCCGGCGATCACGTTGTGTTCGGGACGGGTCGGGTTCTCAGGCTGGGGATGCACGCTGATCGTTCCCCCGGAGAGTCCCTTGCCGACGTAGTCGTTGGCATCTCCGTGCAGGTCGATGGTGACACCGTGAGGCAGGAACGCCCCGAGTGACTGTCCTGCGGTTCCGTGCAGCGACAGTCTGATCGTGTCCTCACGCAGCCCCCGATCTGCATGGGTGCGGGTGACGTGGTGGCCCAGCAGTGTGCCGACGCTGCGGTCCGTGTTCGCAATCGCCGAGGTGATCGTGACCTTCGTCCCGGACCGGATCGACGCCTGCGCCTGCGCCAACAGACGCAGGTCGAGTTCGTCCGCGAAGTCCCGGTCGACCGCGCTCGTGCACCTGCGCGCCACCGTGGTGTTGCCGTGAACATCTTCGGGCACCTTCAGGATGGATGCCAGGTCGAGGTGCAGGCCGGAGGCACGCTCTTGGGCTTCATCGATGCGCAGCCGCTCGACCGCGCCGATGGCCTCATCGAGCGTCCGCAGTCCCAGTTGTGCAAGATAGCCGCGGACCTCCTCGGCGATGAAAGTGAAGAAGTTCACCACATGGTCGGCCTGACCGTGGAAGCGTTCGCGCAGCTTCGGGTTCTGCGTCGCCACACCGACGGGGCAGGTGTCTTTGTGGCACACGCGCATCATGATGCAGCCGGAAACGACGAGAGCCGCGGTCGCGAACCCGAACTCCTCACCGCCGAGCAGAGCGGCGATGATGACATCCCGTCCGGTCTTCAGCTGACCGTCGACCTGAACGCTGACCTTGTCCCGCAGACCATTGAGCACCAGCGTCTGCTGGGCTTCGGCCAAGCCCAGCTCCCACGGTGTGCCGGCGTGCTTGAGCGAGTTCAACGGGCTGGCCCCCGTGCCTCCGTCATGGCCGGAGATGAGCACGACGTCGGCACCGGCCTTGGCCACCCCGGCGGCAACCGTGCCGACCCCGATCCCGGAGACGAGCTTGACGTGCACACGGGCCCGGGCGTTGGCCCGACCGAGATCGTGGATGAGCTGGGCAAGGTCTTCGATGGAGTAGATGTCATGATGCGGTGGTGGGGAGATGAGTCCGACTCCGGGAGTGGAGTGCCGGGTCTTTGCGATCCACGGGTAGACCTTGGCCCCGGGCAGCTGCCCGCCCTCTCCGGGTTTCGCTCCCTGCGCCATCTTGATCTGCAGGTCATCGGCCTCGCTCAGATAATGACTCGTCACACCGAAGCGACCGCTGGCGATCTGCTTGATCGCCGATCGGCGTTCGGGATCGGTCAGGCGTTCGGTGTCTTCACCGCCCTCACCGGTGTTCGACTTGCCGCCGATGCGGTTCATCGCGATCGCCAGGGTCTCGTGGGCCTCCTGCGACAGCGACCCATAGCTCATCGCGCCGGTCGAGAATCGCTTCATGATCGCCGAGGCGGGTTCCACCTCGGCGATGTCGATGGGTCCGGTGTCTGCGGGGACGAGCTCGAACAGGCCACGCAGCGTCATCAGCTCACGGGACTGTTCGTTGACCGCCCGAGTGTATTCGCCGAAGATGTCGAATCGTCCGGTGGCGGTGGAGTGCTGAAGCTTGAAGATCGTCTCCGGATTGAACAGGTGGCCCGGTCCCTCCCGTCTCCATTGGTACTCACCACCGATACGCAGATTCCGGTGCGCGGGTGCGGGATGATCGTCGCGATGGGCATCGGCGTGCCGGGCATTGGACTCCCCAGTGATCTCGATGATTCCCTTCCCACTCAGCTGATGCGGGGTGGAGGTGAAGTACTCGTCGATGAAGTCAGCGGAGAGTCCGAGGGCTTCGAAGGTCTGCGCACCGTGATAGGACTGCACCGTCGAGATCCCCATCTTCGACATGATCTTCAGCAGGCCCTTGTTCAGAGCCGTGAGCACATTGGCCACGGCAGCTGCCTCACTGACACCGCGGATGCGATCCGAGCGCACGAGCGCCTCCGCCGACTCCATGACGAGATACGGGTTGACCGCAGACGCTCCGAAGGCCACAAGAGTGGCCACATGATGGACTTCCCGCACGTCACCGGCTTCGACGATGATCGACACACGAGTGCGGGATCGGGCTCGCACCAGGTGGTGATGGAGCGCTGAGGTCAGAAGCAGGGACGGGATCGGAGCGAGATCGACCGTGGAGTCCCTGTCGCTGAGGATGATGAACACGGCTCCGGCCTCGACCGCGGCGCTCGCCTCCTGGCACAACACCTCGAGCCGTGCCGCCATGGCTTCGGGTCCGGCATTCACCGAATACAGGCCCGACAGGGTCACGCTGGGTCGGCCATCGTCGACGCCGAGGTGGTGGCCCTGGACGTGGGAGATCGCCGTGAGCTCGTCGTTGTCGATGACGGGCCGGTCGAGCAGGATGTGCGCAGAGTCAGGTCGCGTGGACTGGAGCAGGTTGCCTTCCCGGCCGATGCTCGAGGACATGCTCGTGACGATGTCCTCGCGGATGGAGTCCAGCGGCGGGTTCGTCACCTGTGCGAAGTTCTGATGGAAGTAGTCGAAGAGGAGTCTGGGCCGTGTGCTCAGCGCCGCGATCGCGGTGTCCGTGCCCATGGCTCCGAGCGGCTCGGCCCCGGTCTCCGCCATGGGTGAGATCAGGATCCGCAGCTCCTCCTCGGTGTAGCCGAAGGTGCGTTGGCGTCTCCGGACGGAAGCCTGCGGGTGGGTGACGTGGATTCGGGTAGGCAGGTCGGCCAGTCGTCGGGAGCACCCCTTGACCCAGTCCTCATACGGGTGTTCGGAGGCCAGCTGGTTTTTGATCTCTGTGTCGGAGATGATGCGCTCGGATTCGGTGTCGACGAGGAACATGCGGCCCGGGGTCAGACGCCCACGGGCAACGATGTCGGTCTCCGGTAAGTCGACGACGCCGATCTCGCTGGCCAGCACGACAGTGTCAGATGTCATGACGTAGCGCGCTGGTCGCAGCCCGTTGCGGTCGAGGACAGCACCGGCAAGCTTGCCATCGGTGAAGGCCACACAGGCCGGTCCGTCCCACGGCTCCATCAGCAGGGAGTGGTATTCGTAGAAGGCTCTGCGGGACTCCCCCATGCCGGGGGTGTTCTCCCAGGCTTCGGGGATCATCATCAGCATCGCCTGCGGCAGGGATCGTCCCGAGGCGACTATGAGCTCGAGCACGGAATTGAATGAGGCCGAGTCGGAGGCACCCGGGGGCACGATCGGGCACAATCTCTCGAGACTCGACGAGGTCCCGGGCACAGGAGAGGTGAGGAGAACAGAGGCCAGAGTCGATTCTCTGGCCTTCATCCAGTTGCGGTTACCGCGCACCGTGTTGATCTCACCATTGTGGGCGATCGTGCCGAAGGGCTGTGCCAGCTGCCAGGACGGGAACGTATTCGTCGAGAATCGTGAATGCACGAGCGCGATCCGTGAGGTCACACGATCGTCAAGCAATTCGGTGTAGAAGGCGGAGAGCTGTCCTGTCGAGAGCATGCCCTTGTACGTGATCGTCGCGGGTGAGAGCGAGGGGAAGTAGATTCCGGCGTGGTCGAGACGTTTCCTCACAATGTAGGCCCGGCGGGTGAGGTCATGGTCGTCGCGTGAGGGGTAGCGTTCGTCGATGCCGAAGAAGACCTGCAACATGACGGGCATCGTGGCGCGGGCGGTGGCGCCGAGCACGCTGGCATCGTGGGGAACGTCGCGGTAGGCCAGAACACACAGCCCCTCTTCGGCGGCGATGCGTTCGAGGAGAGACTCCTCGTTGTGGGCCGAGGGGAACGAGACTGCGGGCTCGGGCTCAGACGCTCTGGTCAGGTCAGCTCGGTAGTCCTGAGCGAAGAAACCGATTCCCGCGGCGTAGGCGCCGGGATCGGGAAGCTCGACGCCCTGCTCACGCAGCACCTCGGCGAAGTAGTCGTGAGGCATCTGCAGGGTGATGCCAGCACCGTCGCCGGTGCCCTCATCGGAGCCGATTCCGCCGCGATGCTCAAGTTTGCGCAGAGCGCTCAGAGCCTGCTCGACAACCTTGTGGTCGGCCGGTCCGCGGTAGCGAACGATGAGTGCGAGTCCGCAGGCATCATGCTCGAGGGCGGGATCGTAGAGTCCTGCGCGCACTGGGTGGCGCAAAGTTTTCGGGTTCGAAGAGTCATCACTGTACATCGCTGCCTTCACGGGGTGTAGGTATCTACGTTAAAGACGGCGCTGTCTCTAGCTGTTGGTGCGGTGTCTTAAGAAGATCGTCCTCAGACAAAGGTGTGACGTGGTTCTCACGGTCGGATACCTAACCTACACCCCTGGGCAGCTCAGGTAGGCAGCGAAAAAGGACCGTAAAAAGAACCAGAACGTCTCAGTCGTCGGAGTTCGAACCGTTGGTGTCGTGAGATCGCGGCCTCACATCCGGCGTGATCGAGATCGCCGAGGTGACCGCTCCGAAGTATCCGAAGCCGTGCCCTCCGAAGTCCTCGCCGGCGCCCTTCGCGGCATCATCCGTGGCACGTGCCAGCTTCCGCGCACGCCGAGCCAGGCGATAGACGACTATGCCGACGATGAGGAGGACGACAAGGAGCGCAAGGGCCCCCAGGACCCAGAATGGGATCAAGACCGAGCCGAGCTGAAGGCCGTTGTCGGCGCTGAGCAAATCGGCCCGGCTCATGCACAGCCCTCGGCGAGTTCAGTGGCCAAGGCTGAGATTCCGCTGACTCCGTCGCTGTCAAGAGCACGCACCAGGGCAGAGCCGACGATCACACCGTCGGCGTAGTCGGCGACTTCTGCGGCCTGTTCGCGGGTTGAGACTCCGAGCCCGACGCAGGCGTGCGGTGCTCCGGCCTCTTTGAGGCGGCTCACCAGGTCGCGAGCGTGGTTGTCGACCTCGGAGCGAACTCCTGTCACGCCCATCGTCGAGGAGGCATAGACGAATCCACGGCTCGCATTCACGATGGCGGCAAGACGTTCGGGGGTCGATGAGGGTGCGGCGAGGAAGATGCGGTCCAGATCGTACTCGTCTGAGGCGCTCACCCATTCGGGGGCCTCATCGGGGATCAGGTCCGGGGTGATGATGCCGCCGCCGCCGGCCGAATCCAGGTCGCGGGCGAAGGCGGAGACACCGTATTGCAGGACGATGTTCCAGTAGCTCATCACTACGGCAGTTCCGCCGGCCTCGGCGACAGCTGAGACAGCGGTGAAGATGTCGGAGGTCCGCACCCCGGCAGCGAGTCCCTGTTCTGCGGCCCGCTGGATGACAGGGCCATCCATTCCAGGATCGGAGTAGGGCATGCCGACCTCGACGATGTCGACGCCGGACTTCACGAGTTCGACCATGGCCTCGATGGACCCCTCGACGGAAGGGAATCCGACGGGCAGGTAGCCGATGAGTGCGGCCTTGCGACCCGCTTGGGCGACCGCGTCGAGAGTGGTACCTGTTCGGAATCCTGAGCTCGTCATACCTGCACAGCTCCTTCGTCGAAGTAGTTGAACCATTTGGCGGCGGTCGTCATGTCCTTGTCACCGCGCCCCGAGAGGTTCACGAGCAAGACAGCATCGCTGCCGAGTTCCTGGCCGATGCGCATCGCGCCAGCCAGTGCGTGAGCGGATTCGATTGCGGGGATGATGCCTTCGGTCCGTGACAGGAGCTGCATGGCTTCCATCGCCTCTTCGTCGACGACGGGTTCGTAGGTCACACGCTCCGTGTCGTGGAGATGGGAATGCTCGGGGCCGACCGATGGGTAGTCGAGTCCGGCGGAGATCGAGTGGGAGCCTCGTGTCTGGCCGTCTTCGTCCTGCAGGATGTAGGTAGCGGAACCGTGAAGGACTCCGGGGCGTCCGCCGGAGAATCGGGCGGCGTGATGGCCGCTGTCGACGCCTTCTCCTCCGGCTTCGAAGCCGTAGATCTTCACCTCGGTATCGGCGAGGAACGCGGCGAAGATGCCCATGGCATTCGACCCGCCGCCGACACAGGCGCAGACCGCATCGGGCAGACGGCCGACAGCGTTCTGGATCTGTTCGCGGGATTCGATGCCGATGATGTCTTGGAATGACCGCACCATGGCTGGGAAGGGGTGGGGGCCAGCGACGGTGCCGATGATGTAGTGGGTGCGATCCACGTTGGCGACCCAGTCACGCATCGCTTCGTTCATCGCGTCTTTGAGTGTCTTGGTGCCGTTGGACACGGAGTTGACCTTGGCTCCGAGCAGACGCATCCGGGCAACGTTGAGTGCCTGTCGCTGAGTGTCCTCTTCGCCCATGTAGACCTCGCACTCCATGTCGAGGAGAGCGGCTGCTGTGGCTGTGGCGACACCATGCTGTCCGGCACCGGTCTCGGCGATGACGCGAGTCTTACCCATGCGTTTGGCTAGGAGAGCCTGACCCAAGGCGTTGTTGATCTTGTGGCTGCCGGTGTGATTGAGGTCCTCACGCTTAAGGAAGACCCGGGCTCCGCCGCAGTGCTCGGCGAAACGGGTGGCCTCGGTGAGCAGGCTGGGACGGCCGATGTAGTTCTTCTGCAGGTCCAGCAGCTGTTCCGTGAACTGCGGATCAACTTGGGATTTGCGCCATGTCTCCTCGATCTCGTCGAGTGCGGGGATCAGCGCTTCTGGGAAGAACCTGCCTCCGTACGAACCGAAATAGGGTCCGTTCTCCTGGCTCAAATCGGTCATTGCCGTCCTTCGTGGTGCAAATTGGTGTTCGGGTGGATCAAGACTGACGACTGGTCGCCGCCCGGCGTTTCTGCCCGATCGAGGTGAACTCGGCCACAGCGGACTTCGCGTCGCCGCCGGTCACCAGCGCCTCGCCGACGAGCACGAGATCGGCGCCGGCATCGGCGTAGGTCTCGACATCTGCGGGGCCTGCGACTCCGGACTCTGCCACGAGCGTGCATTCTGCCGGCGCCAGATCGGACAGCGGCGCGAAGCGGTTCGTGTCGACGCTGAGATCTTTGAGGTTGCGGGTGTTGATGCCGATCAGTGGGGCATCGAGTTCAGCCGCAATCGCCAGCTCTTCGGCGTTGTGCGTCTCTACGAGGGCCGTCATCCCCAATTCGTGGGCGAGGGCGTGGAACTCGTGGAGTTGGGCGACATCGAGTGCCGCAACGATGAGGAGGACGAGATCGGCGCCATGGGCTCGCGCCTCATGGAACTGGTACTCATCGACCATGAAATCCTTGCGCAGGACAGGAACGTCGACGGCTGCCCGGACGGAGTCGAGATCATCCAGGCTGCCGGAGAAGCGACGTCCTTCCGTGAGGACGCTGATCGCCTGTGCTCCCCCGGCGGCGTAGAGGCCGGCCAAGGTTCCTGGATCCGGGATGTGGGCAAGGTCTCCGCGGGAAGGAGAACGTCGTTTCACCTCGGCGATGACCCCGAATTCGGCATCAAGATCGAACGCACGCGCAGGCTGAGCCTCACGCGCGCGGTCGATGACGTCTGCCAGTGGTGTCTGCCTCCGGCGTTCGGCGAGATCTTCGCGTACTCCGGCGACGATGTCGTCGAGAACTGTCATTTCTTCTTCGGCTTGTTTCCCAGACCGACAGCACGCAGGATGACGCCGACGATGAAGCCGAGTACGACGACGCCGACGCCCACGTAGGTGATGGTCGCGGTGTGGATCGTGAACCCGACGCAGCCGATGGTGACGCCGATGAGCATGATGATGACGCCGGTCCAACCGGCCACGGAATTCCCGTGTCCTGGGTCGGCGATGGCTGCATAGTCGATCGTCGATTTGTCGAGATCGGTTGCGCCGTTACGAGCGACGGTTTGCGACATGGTGCTCCTTAGAGATGCAGGCGTGGCACGCGTGAAAACTTGTTGCATCCATTGTGACACGCTTCGAGTTGGGTCGAGACACCGACCCGGTCACGAGGTCATTTCGATTCATCTTCGGCCCCACCAGCGTTGGGATCGGTGCCATCGGCTGTCGGCTCGTGGCCGTCATCGGACTCAGGGACCGATGTTTCGCTGGCCTCAGGCTCCGACGTTTCCGGGCCCGGTTCGGGGTCGTCTCCGCGGGAGAGTGCGTCCCAGGTCGCGGCCGAGTCGAATTCTTCGCCCCCGGCTTCCGCCGTCCTGGCATACCGGTTCGAATTGGCCCAACTTGCCGAGGCGAAGGCCACGTAGACGATGACGAGGAGGGCGATGGCTGCCGCGCACAGTCCCCCGATCGGCCAGGCGGTGGCACCGGGGGCCGACAAGGACTGCAGCGCCGTCATGCCGTAGCCGATCGCGGCCAATGCAGCGAAACCGAGGACGACGAAGCGTCCGATCTTGCCGAGCATGGCCGAGAGCAGTCCGGTGACGGCGATGATTGCGACGCAGGCGGTCGCGACCGGCGATGCCTGAGAACTCGCGTCCTCTGTGACATCGGCTACGCCTGCAGGCCCGAGCGTGTCACCGGCGACGCCGGCCTGCCAAGACGCAATGCTGATGGCCCACAGGGCACCGGCGAGGATGAGCACGAGGAGAACACCACGTGATTTCGTCATCTCAGCCTCGTTCCCTGGTCGAAGTTCCAAGCTTTTCCACGGCGCTGGCTGCTGCCGCCGCTCCGAGGACTGCTGCCGCCTTGTTCTGCGATTCCTCATATTCGGTTTCGGGCACGGAATCGGCGACGAGTCCGCCGCCGGCGTACACGCTCATGACCTTATTGCGAAGAACTCCGGTACGGATGGCGATCGCCAGATCGAGGTCGCCGGTGAACGACATATAGCCCACGACTCCCCCGTAGATTCCGCGGCCGATGGGTTCGAGTTCGTCGATGATCTGCAGAGCCCGCGGCTTCGGCGCTCCGGAGAGTGTGCCCGCCGGGAACGTGGCCCGCAGAACGTCCACGGCGCCGTGGCCGGGTGCGAGTTGTCCGCGCACGGTCGAGGAGATGTGCATGATGTGGCTGTAGCGCACGATGTCCATGAATTCGCTGACATCGACGGTGCCGGCCACACACACCTTGGCCAGGTCATTGCGGGCGAGGTCGACGAGCATGAGGTGCTCGGCACGTTCCTTCTCGTCGCTGATGAGGTCTCTGGCCAGCGCCGAGTCCTCTTCGGTCGTGGCGCCGCGAGGGCGTGAACCCGCAATCGGGTGGGTCACGACGTCGCCGGAGCGGACCGTGACAAGAGCCTCCGGGGATGAGCCGATGATGCTGGCGGGCTGTTCTTGGTCGTCATGGAGGTTAAGCAGGTACATGAACGGGCTGGGGTTCGAATGACGCAGCATCCGATAGACGGTCAGCGGATCGGCTTCGCAGGCGGTGTCGAAGCGTTGCCCGAGGACGACCTGGAAGATCTCTCCGTCGACGATCTCGAGTTTGGCGCGTTCGACGTTGTCGAGATAGACCTGCGGGTCGGTGCGGGTCGTGACCTCGGGTTTGACGAAGTGCGTGCTCGAGATCTCGGCTTCGCTGGGCCTGCTGATTCGGGCCAGCATCGCTTCGATCCGATGCACACCAGCGTGGTAGGCCTCGTCGATGCCGGTATCGGCTCCATTGACGTTGAATACGTTGGCGACAAGCGTGAGGGTTCCCGAGTAATGGTCGTAGACCGCGATGTCTCCGGGGATCATCAGCTGCACAGTCGGCAGATGGTGCTCATTGGCGAGGGCGGGGCCGAGGCGCTCGAACTCACGCACAATGTCCCATCCGAAGTACCCGACGAAGCTCGAGACCATCGGTGGCAGAAGCGAATCGGTCCCGTCCACAGCAAGGAGCTCGAGGGTCGCGGTGACGGCATCGAGAACGCTGCCTTCGGTCGGGATCCCCACCGGCGGTGTGCCTTCCCAACGAAAGCTCTCTCCCTCGGAGATCAGGGTGGCCACCGGCGCGGAGCCGATGAACGAGTAGCGCGCCCAGGCTCCGGACACGGCCGATTCGAAAAGGAAGCTGCCGGGGCCACCGTCCGTGAGCTTGCGGTACAGGCTCAGCGGGGTCTCGGTGTCGGCGAGTACCTCCGCGTGGACCGGCACCAGGCGATGGTCGGCGCCCGAAGCGCGGAATTCCTCAAGGCTGGGGCGAATCGCCAGCGCTGTGTCTGTGGATCCGGTGTCGCTGGATCCTGTGTCGGTGGTCCCTGTGTCAGTTGGCACTGATGGTCCTTCCGGTGAAGCAGGTCGGGGTCTGGGTGTGGCAGGCCGGACCGGTCTGCTCGACCTCCATGAGCAGAGCGTCGGCATCGCAGTCGAGGCTCAGGGAGATCACCTTCTGTGTGTGCCCCGAAGTCTCACCCTTGACCCAGTATTCCTGCCGGGACCGCGACCAGTACACAGCGGCACCGGTGCTCAGGGAGCGTTCGATGGCTTCGGTGTCCATCCACGCCATCATGAGGACTTCTCGGGTCGTGACTTCCTGGACGATGACGGGAATGAGCCCGTCGGCGTTGACAGTGATCAGTTCGCGCCAATTGTCCGGATCGGCATCGACCTGGGTGGTTGAATCGTGTGTGCTCATCGGACCTCGATTCCTTCCTTGCGCAGTGCGTCTTTGACCTCGGCGATGCTCAGTGTCCCGAAGTGGAAGACACTTGCGGCCAGCAGCGCGTCGGCTCCGGCAGCCACGGCCGGAGCGAAGTGTTCGACCCGTCCGGCTCCCCCGGACGCGATCAGCGGAACGTCGACGGCTGCGCGAGCCGCGGCAATGAGCTCGAGATCGAAGCCGTCACGGGTCCCGTCTGCGTCGATGGAGTTGAGCAGGATCTCACCGACGCCGCGTCCGGCCGCCTCGGTGATCCACTCAATCGCACAGCGACCGGTCCCCTCACGGCCACCGCGGGTGGTGACTTCGAAGCCAGACGGAGTCTGCGTCCCCTGAGTACGACGGGCGTCGAGGGAGAGGACGAGGACCTGATTGCCGAAATGGTGGGCGATATCGCTGATGAGCGTCGGATCTGCCACCGCGGAGGTGTTGACGGAGACCTTGTCGGCCCCATCGCGCAGAAGCCGGTCGACGTCGTTGACGCTGCGGATGCCGCCGCCGACGGTCAGCGGGATGAAGACCTCTTCCGCGCAGGCACGGACGATGTCGTGGACGGTCTCCCGATCACCGCTGCTGGCGGTGACATCGAGAAACGTCAGCTCGTCTGCTCCGGACTCCCCGTAGCGTCGCGCCAGTTCGACCGGGTCGCCGGCATCCTTGAGGTCAGCGAACTTCACGCCCTTGACGACACGTCCTTCGTCGACGTCGAGGCAGGGTATGACTCTGATGGCAACCATGTGATTCTCCTAGATTCCCAATCGACGTTCAGATTCCAAGTGTGCGATACCGTTCCATCCGCCGCGCCAGGCGACGATCGGAGGGTTCGCGCATGAGTTCGATGAGTTCGTACTCCAGTGTCGCACCCACCCGGGACACGAAGTCCAACGGCTCCTGGCTAGCGTCCGGATGTTCGGCGATGATGCGGTCGACGACACCCGTCTCCTTGAGCATGGGTGCATGCACGCCCTGGCTTTGGGCCATCTCCGGTGCGCGCTCGGTTGTTCGGTGCACGATCGCTGAGGCGCCTTCCGGTGGCAGCGGTGAGAGCCAGCCGTTCTCGGCGCTGAGGACTCGATCGGCGGGAATCAGTGCGAGGGCTCCCCCACCGGATCCTTCACCGAGGATGAGGGACACCGAGGGTGCGTCGAGGTTCGCGAGGTCGGCGAGGCTGCGGGCGATCTCTCCGGCGATTCCCCCTTCTTCGGCGGATTTCGACAGTGCAGCGCCAGGGGTGTCGATGACGGTCACGAGAGGAAGATTGAGTTCGGCCGCCAACCGCATGCCGCGCCTAGCCTCGCGCAGTGCTGCAGGCCCCAGAGGTGCCCGGGAGTCCTGACGGAACCGGTCCTGGCCGAGGATGATGCACGGGGCGGAGCCGAATTTCGCCAGTGCGAGCAGCAGGCCGGGATCCTTCTCCCCCTGTCCGGTGCCGTTGAGTGGCAACACGGTGTTGGCTGCGGTGCGCAGGAGGTCACGGACTCCAGGACGCTCCGGGTTACGCGACCGGGTGATCGCCTCCCAGGCATCGGAGTTCGGGTCCACCACCTCGGGGCGGGTGTCAGGATCGGCGACGCGCAGCGGAATCTCTTTGGCGCCCATGAGCACGTCGAGGACGCGAGCCACAGTGGTCTGAATCCGCTCGGGACCGATCACCGCGTCGATGATGCCGTGCTTGTGCAGGTTCTCACCGGTCTGCACATTCTCGGGAAACTTCTCCCCATAGATGGCTTCGTAGACACGTGGGCCGAGGAAGCCGATGAGGGACCCCGCCTCGGCGACGGTGACGTGGCCCATCGACCCCCAGGAGGCGAAGACGCCGCCGGTGGTGGGATGCCGCAAATACACCAGGTAGGGCAGGGCGGCCCGGCGGTGAGCCATCACGGCATTGGTGATCTTGACCATCGACAGGAATGCGATGGTGCCTTCCTGCATCCTGGTTCCGCCCGAGGCCGGTCCTGCCAGAAGCGGCAGCCCCTCGAGCGTGGCTCGTTCGATCGCCTCGACGAGCCGTTGGGCCGCTGAGACTCCGATCGAACCGGCGAGGAACCGGAATTCTCCGGCCACGATGGCGACGCGGCGCCCCTCGATCATGCCTTCGCCGGTGATGATGGCCTCATCGACCCCAGACTTCTCCCGGGCAGCGGCGAGTTCGGCCGCGTACTCCTCGGAGATGCCTCCTGCGGGCATGACCGGAGCCGTATCCCAGGACACGAATGATCCGTCATCCACGACGATGTCGACGAGTTCATGTGCATTCAACCGTGCCACGTGCTTATCTCCTGTTTCAGATGTGTCTGACGAACGGTAAAGCGAAGTTGGACCACCGGGTGCAGATCAGACGGTGGCGCTGCGGTCAGGGCCTCAGCTGTCCGAATCGAGCCAGGACACGATCGCCTCGGCATCCTCATTCAGCAGCGGCGGCGCATCGTGGGCTGTCCGCGTGGTTTCGACCTCGGCCTCACCATCTGCGTCGAAGAACCGCAGGGGTGGTCCGGGCAGGTCGATGTCACCGAGAACCGGGTGGTCGACCGAGACCTTGAGTCCTTGGCTCAGTGCCTGATCCCAGGAGTAGACCTCCTGCAGGGTGCGGACGGTGCCGGATGGAATTCCGGCGGCGCCGAGCTTGGCGAGGAGATCGTCCGGTCCGTAGGCGGCGAACTTGCTTTCGATGAGTTCGATCACGGCCGGACGGTTCGCGACGCGTGAGGCGTTGTCGCCCATGCCCTCGGTGGCCGGATCGATGTCGAAGGCTGCGCAGAACTTCTGCCACAGGTTCTCGTTGCCCACGGAGATCTGCACGGCACCGTCGTCGCACCTGAACAGTCCGTAGGGCGAGAGCGAAGGGTGGTGGTTGCCGCCTGGCTCAGGGGTCTGTCCGGCCACTGTGGCGCGTGTGCCCTGGAAGGCGTGGACTCCGACCATGCCGGCGATGAGGGAGGTGCGCACGACCTTGCCCTTGCCCGTGCGTTCGCGTTCGAGGAGGGCGGCGAGCACACCGTAGGAGCCGTAGATGCCGGCCAGGAGATCGGCGATGGGCACACCCACACGCTGCATGTCATCGGGCCCGGACCCGGTCAGCGACATGAGTCCGGCCTCGCCCTGGGCGATCTGGTCGTAGCCTGCCCGGGAGGACTCGGGGCCGTCGTGGCCGAAACCGGTGATCGAGAGCAGCACCAGGCGGGGGTTGATCTCCATGCACACGGCGGTGGAGAACCCGAGGCGGTCGAGGACTCCGGAGCGGAAGTTCTCGATCAGCACATCGGCGCGGGAGATCAGTTCCCGCAACGTCTCCTTGCCGGTGTCCGATTTGAGGTCGAGGGCGATGGATTCCTTGTTGCGGTTGCAGGAGAAGAAGTATGTGGCCTGCGGGTCGTCTTCGGGACCGACGAATGGAGGGCCCCAGGACCGTGAGTCATCGCCTTTGCCCGGGCTTTCGACTTTGATCACACGAGCGCCGAGGTCGCCGAACATCATTCCCGCGTGTGGGCCGGCCAATGCGCGTGAGAGGTCGACGACCGTGTATCCGGTCAGTGGGCCTTCGACCCCTGTGATTGTGTCCTTCGACATTCCTATTCCTCCTTGAAGTGGGTCCATCTAGCGATGAGCATACGCAACCGCTGACATTCCTCGTGGGCTCGGGGTCCATCTGCGTGCTGGATCGCCATCACGGCATATGTGGTTCCGTCGGTCAGATCAAGAGTGGGCCACGGATCGTCCCCTTCCGGTGAGAAGGCGACGCCGAGGATCTGCCCCCAGGCGAAGGTGCGCGTCCTGACCATGTTCTTCACGACCAGACCGGATTCACTGGGTCGGGCCTGGATGTCGGCGACGCGCAGCAGTGCCGCAGCGAAGATGATACCGAGCAGGTTCATCCAGACCACGTCGAGCGGGGTCCAGGGATCCCAGTCCACGACGAGCAGTGCGATGGACAGCACCGCGAAGCCGATGAACACCATCACTGCGCCGACGGTGCTGATGATGCGCACCTGGCGGGGTCGGAAGACGCGGAATTCAGATTCGGCAGGCGCCAATGTTCGTCACCAGAATCGCACGGGCACCGACCGCGTAGAGACGGTCCATGACGTTGTTGACCTCTTTGGATTCGACCATGACGCGGGCCGCCACCCAGCCGGTCTCCTGCAGTGGGGAGATGGTGGGTGATTCGAGACCGGGGGTGAGTCCGAGTGCTTCGGGGAGCAGCCGCTCTTCGATGTTGTAGTCGACGAGCACGTACTGCCGGGCCACCATCACGGATTCGAGACGGCGTCGCAGCACCTCGATGGTCTCGGCTGCTCCGTCGCGCTGGACGAGGACGGCTTCGGAATCCAGCAGTGGCTCCCCGAATGTCTCGAGCCCTGCAGCGCGCAGCGTGCTGCCGGTCTCGACCACATCGGCGATGGCCTCGGCGACGCCGAGCTGGATGGAAACTTCGATGGCACCGTCGAGTTGGACGGTTTTTGCGTTGATGCCCCGGGCCTGCAGGTCGGCTTCGACGAGGTTCGGGAAGCTGGTGGCGATGCGTGCGCCTTCCAGCTGGGTGGGCGAGGTGTAGGAACCGGTGACTCCGGCGTAGAAGAAGCGGGAGGCACCGAAGCCGAGACCGATGACTTCCTGCGCTTCGGCCTTCGACTCCAACAGCAGGTCACGACCGGTGATGCCGGCGTCGAGGATGCCCGATCCGACGTAGACGGCAATATCGCGGGGGCGCAGGTAGAAGAACTCGACGCCGTTGACTTCGTCCTGATGGACCAAGGTCTTACTCCCCCGGCGAGTGGAGTATCCGGCCTCGCTGAGCATCTCGGAGGCGGCTTCGGACAGTGCGCCCTTGTTCGGCACGGCTACACGCAGCATGGTGTCCTTTTGTGTTTCATCGTCAACGGTTATTGTGGAGTCGATCTGCAGCTCCGTGCGTCTCGACTGATGCGGGTTGACCTCTAGAGATACGAGTTGACGTCGTCGAGGCTGAGATCCTTAGCGACCATGAGCACCTGCAGGTGGTAGAGCAGCTGGGAGATCTCCTCGGCGAGCTCATCCTTAGTCTCATATTCGGCCGCCATCCAGACCTCTGCGGCTTCTTCGACGACCTTCTTCCCGATCGCATGGACACCTGCGTCGAGTTCGGCCACGGTCTTCGAGCCTTCAGGACGATCGAGGGATTTCTGCAGGAGTTCGGCGTACAGCGAGTCAAAAGTCTTCACGAAACCAGCCTAATACATCGATCTCAACACGCTCACACGGGGTCTCGGCCATCGGGACGCTACCCCACTACGGAACGATCCACTCGACGGGACGCTCACCCTCGACTGGGAGGTCTCATTCCTCGCTGCCTCGGTTGATGTCCGTGGCGCCTCGATGAGGCGCCGAGATCGTCTGCTTCGATCTCTTCGACCAGTCGATGAAGCCGAGGACGACCATGACGAGGAAGATGAGGTATACGGCACCGGAGAACACGAGGCCTCCGGCGACGGCCAGGGGTATCCCTACGAGGTCGACGGCCAGCCACACGAACCAGAATTCGACGATCGCACGACCCTGGGCGTACATCGCCACGATTGAGCCGACGAAGATGTAGGCGTCGGGATAGGGGTTCCAGGACCATCCGCCCAGTGCCAGGACGTAGCCGAAGACTCCGGTGCCCACGAGGAGCCCGCCGATCAGGAGCAGTCGCTCCTTCCAGGTCGCCCAGCGGACGAGGACTTCGCCGGCGGCTTCCCGGGATTTCTTCCACTGCGTCCAGCCCCACACTGCGGCCACGATGATGACGACCTGGCGGGAGGCGTTGCCGCCGAGTCCGGCGGAGATGCTGGCGGCGAAGAGAAGGATGGAACCCAGGATCTGGACCGGCCAGGACAGAATGTTGCGCCGCAGCGCCAGGACCACGGTGGCCAAGGCGCAGATATTGCCGAACAGGTCGGAATACGGCACTGGTTTGCCCAGCAGTTCGAATGCTGGGGTGTTCAGCCAGTCGAGCAGTTCCATTTCCGCCTTCTTCAGTGCACGTGTGATGCTGCGAGTTCACGCAGCTCCGAGATCGCGGTGGCTGCATCGTCGGGTCCGTAGACGGCGGAGCCGGCCACGAGCACATCGGCGCCGGCGTCGACGACGCGTTCGATCGTCGACGTCGAGACTCCCCCGTCGACCTGCAGCTTGATCTCCAGCCCGGAGGCTGAAATCGCCTCACGGGTGCGACGGATCTTCGGCAGGCACACATCCAGGAACTTCTGTCCGCCGAAACCGGGTTCGACGGTCATGATGAGGATCTGGTCGAACTCGCCGAGGAGGTCGATGTAGGGCTCGATGGGGGTCGCCGGCTTGAGTGCGAGGCTGGCTTTGGCTCCCAGCTTTCGGATCTCCCGAGCCAGGCGCACAGGTGCGGCGGCCGCCTCGGCGTGGAAGGTCACCGAGGCGCAGCCGAGCTCGGCGTAGACCGGTGCGTTCCGGTCCGCGTCGGCGATCATCAGGTGTGCGTCGAGCGGGATCGGACTGATCGCCTGGATCCGTTCGACCACGGGCGGGCCGAAGGTGAGGTTCGGAACGAAATGGTTGTCCATCACGTCGATGTGCGCCATATCGGCGGTGCTGATTTTTGCCAGTTCGCCTCGCAGGTCCGAGAAGTCGGAGCTGAGGATGCTGGGGTTGATCTCGATCGCCATTTCAGTGCGCCTTCCGTATCAGAGCCAAGAACATTCCATCGGTGTTGTGGACATGGGGCCACAGCTGAGCGTACCGTCCCGCTCCCCGGCTCACCGAGGTGAACCCTTCGGCATCGGTGCCCGTGACCTCTGCGAGGACAGCTGGGGCATCGAGGATTTCAATGTCGGACCCGCGCAGGACATCGTCGACGACGAGCACTGTCTCCGCGTAGTGGGGAGAGCAGGTCGAGTAGGCGACGACTCCCCCGGCAGCGCATGCGTCCAAGGCTGCCCGCAACAGTTCTCGCTGCAGTCCTGCCAGCGCGTTGATGTCCTCAGGGCGACGACGGTAGCGGGCCTCGGGGCGACGACGCAGGGCGCCGAGTCCCGAGCAGGGAACGTCGACGAGCACCTTCGCGTAGGGGCCTGTGGCCTCGCGGGCGTCTTGGACGCGGGTCTTGACGTTATCGAGGGCCTGGGTGGAGGATCGCACAAGTTCGACCCTGTGCTCGCTGGAGTCGAAGGCATCGAGAAAGGTTCCCGACGCCTTCGCAATCGCTGCGAGGACTGCGGCCTTGCCGCCGGGTCCTGCACACAGGTCCGCCCAGGTGCCTGCCGGTGCCTCAACCTGCGCCAGGGCCAGAGCCACCAGCGCGGACCCTTCGTCCTGCACTCGGGCCCGGCCGCTGGCGACGGCATCGACGTTCTTGGGCACCGCTGTGTCGAGGGTGACGCCGATGGGTGAGAATTCGGTCGGCTTCCCGGGCAGTTCGCTGCGGTCGATGAGTCCCGGCAGAGCGGAGACGCTGACCTTCGCTGCCGCATTGTCGGCTTCGAGCAGGGCCTGCAGTTCAGACGCCTGCCGGCCGTGGCCCTTAAGGGCCTGTGTCATGGCCCGGACGATCCATTCCGGATGGGAGTATTCGATGGCCTGCTCGCTCACTGCGCTGGCTCCGGCGGTGACACGGCGCAGCCATTCGTCCCGGTCGACCTCGGAGACCCGGCGGAGTACGGCGTTGACGAACCCGGCCGTCTTCGGAGCATAGGACTTGATGACGGCCACGGTCTCCGACAGTGCTGCATGGTCGGGCACGCGCATGGACAGGATCTGGTGGGCGCCGAGGCGCATTCCGGCCAGCGGTTCAGGGTCGATGCTGTCGATGGGGCGGTTCGCGGCCTTGGCGATGATCGCATCGTAGAACTCCTGTTGGCGCAGCGCGCCATAGGTGAGTTCGGTCGTGAACGCCGCATCTTGGGGATCCATATGCGTGCGGGCGAGCTTGGCGGGCAGGAGCAGGTTCGCGTACGAGTCCTTCGTCTCCACATCGACGAGGACCTCCCAGGCGATGCGCCGAGGCAAGTTCTTGGCCTGTCGCGGCTCTCGCCCACCCGAGGATCCGTTGCCGGAGGACTTGCCGCCTGTTGGGGGCTTATTCCCCGCTGGTCTCTTCCTCGGCATGCGCTCATCTGCTGGCATCGGTCTCATGCTCCTTGCTCGGGGTCTGCCGTCGGCTCGGCACTAGCTTCGCTGGGGTCGAATCGGATGTCGCCACGGCCACGCAGGAAGTCCACGGCAGCCATCCGAGGCTTGCCGAAGGGTTGGATCTCCTCGACCTGGACCCAGCCGTCGCCGCAGCCGAGCACAGCTGTCTTCTGCCAAGAGGTCAGCAGCCCGACATCGGTGGCCGCGGCGACGTCGGGAGCGGGTGCGAGTCCGAAGAGTTTGGCCCGCTTCCCATCGATGTTGGCCCATGGTCCGGGACTCGGGCTGACTCCCCGGGCACGGTCAATGATCGCCCGTGCGGGCTCGGAGAAGTCGAGATGGGCGTCGGCGATACCGATCTTGTCCGCGTGGCTCGCTTCCCCTGACTGCGGGCTCATGACCGCGGTGCCGTCGGCCAGGTCGTCGAAGGCCGCGACCAGTTCGGCCGCACCCCTATGGGCATAGTCGTCGAGTGCGGTGGCGACATCGGGATGGTCCAACGGGAGTTCGAGGCGGCGCAGGACGGGCCCGGAGTCCATGCCCTCGTCGATCTTGAACACGCTGACTCCACTGTGGCTCTGGCCTGCGATGAGGGCACGTTGGACCGGAGCGGCTCCGCGATGTTCTGGGAGAAGCGAGAAATGGAGGTTGAACCAGCCGAGTTCGGCAGTCGCCAGTGCTGCCGGTCCGGCGATGGCCCCATAGGCGACGACGGCTACGGCGTCGACCTTGAGGGCTCTGAGTTCTGTGATGACCTCGCCGCGGAGTCGGCTCGCCTCGATGACGTCGAGACCGAGTTCGAGGGCACGGGCTTTCACGGGTGAGGGGGTGAGGACACGTTTGCGTCCCACCGGGGCATCGGGTCGGGTGAGGACGGCACGGATGCGGTGCCGAGATTCGACGAGAGCCTCGAGGGCTGGCACTGCGGCATCCGGAGTTCCGGCAAAGACGATATCCACTTGAGGAATTCTACTTGTTCGCTTCGCGGACGCGGAGTCCGGGCATCGGGATGCTCACAGAGACCGCGGATCGTCGATGCGCACACGCACCTGGGGGAGCTTCTTCGCAGACCGGGAGGCGATCAGATGAGCCAATGCCTCGCCGACCGTGTCGCCTGCAGCGATCGGGTAGGCGGCGACGGCCTTCTGGCCATCGTCGTCGGAGTCGCGGATGAGTTCGGTCAGCTCGGGTACGGCGGTGATCATGGCGTCGATATCGGCGCCGGCGCCGGTGAGTTCAACGATGCGCCGGTAGGGCGGAAAGCCGAGCTCCATCCGATCGTTGAGCGCCCGGGACATGGTGGTGACCGGGTCGAAGGTGGTCACCGTGTTCCGGATCGTCTCATCGGTGTCGCCGAGGTAGACGACTCCCCCGGCTGTGCGTGATCTCACGAGGACGGCCGCACGCAGCCTCCGGCTGACCCCCTCATCGGTTGAGCGCATCCATGGCCCCGGCCACAGCGAGTCGAGCAGGATTGCGCAGGCGTAGCCGCCGAGGACGTAGGGCTCTGCTCCGGTGGTGGCGACGACGATGCGTGGAGAGTCGTCGATGGCGACGGGGATGTCGTCCCCGCCGGACTCGAGGATTTCGATGCCCGGCATGGCCTTGCGCAGCTCTTCGACGGTCCGACCTCTGCCGCGCACGATCGAGCGGACCTGGTTCGAGCGGCAGCGTCCGCAGGAGAACGTATCGGAATGGAACCCGCATGAGCGACAGGCGAAGGGGCCGACCTCGGACTGTGTGGTCAGGGTTGCCGAACACTGTGGGCAGCGTGCGACCTCTTGGCATCTCGCGCAGGCGAACACCGGATAGTATCCGGCCCGCGGGACCTGGACGAGGACGGGTCCAACCGCGTTCGTGTCCTTGGTTCCTGGGCGCAGGGCACCGCGCATCAGCTGCCAGGCGCGTGAGGGGATGCGCTGCCAGGCGAAGGGGTCTCGCTCCTCGTCGGGGACGTATACCCGCGGTGCGCCCTCACGGCGTTCCGGGCCGGTGGGTGTGGCGTCGTGCAGCCATCCGACCTCAACCAGGCGTTGGATCTCTGCGCTGCGATCGGTGGAGACGAACAGCAGCCCGGTGGAGTCGATGGTCGACCTCAGCAGGCACACTTCCCTGGCGTGTGGGTATGGTGCGTGCTGGTCGAGGTAGTTCGAGTTCGAGTCGTCGAAGCAGATGATGAGGCCCAACCCTTCGACCGGGGCGAAGGCGGCTGCTCTGGTGCCGATCGTCACACGTGTGTGTCCCAGCAGGCCACGCAGCCAGGCTTTCCAGCGTTGCTCGGGTGATTGATCGGCGCTGAGCACGGAGTACGAGCCGATGTCCTCGCTGGAGTCGAGTGCGGCCGCGAGCACGGCAAGTTCACGATGATCGGGCACCAGCCACAGCACCGACTCCCCCGCCGACAGCGTTGCTCGGGCAGCTTCCAGGCCGGCGGTGATCCAACTCAGTCCTGGGGTGGGTCCGGGGACGCAGGTCATGGCGATCCGCGGATGTTCGGCGGCTGGGAACTTGTCTTCTCTGTCGTGGGCGGATTCGTTGACCACCCATTCGCCGAGGCGGCCGATCGTGTCCGTTGTCGTCGAAGTCGGGGTGTTGGAAGTTGAAGTCGGGTCCTCGGACGTTGAGTTCGCGGCCTCGCCTGCCGTCGGCGCTGCGGAGTCGCTCTGCTGCTGTTGCGCGGCCTTCTCCGCCTTGAGCACCGCCTTTTCGGCACGTGCGTGGCGGGGCGGGATCGCCAGACGCAGCACATCGGAGAGGGTTCCCGCGTAGCGGCGGGCCGTGGCAGTGGCTAGGCGCAGCAGTTCTGGTGTGAGCACGACGACGGGGCTGGTGATGCGCTCGATCGTGGCGAGTGGTCCGATGTGTTCGGATTTCTCAACCCGTTCGAGGAGGAATCCGTCACGCAGCTTCCCGGCGAATTTGACCCTGACTCGCACACCGGGGCAGGCTGTGTCGGCGAATTTCTCCGGCACGGCATAGTCGAAGGTCCGGGCCAGGTGCGGCACCGGGTGATCGATGAGCACGTGAGCCACGGGGTCTTCCGATGCCACCGGCACCTGCCCGATGGCGGAGGTGCCGGTGTCGATGGGAAGAGGTTCGTCCATCAAGCCGAGGAGACTGCGCGCAGCAGATCGTCGGCACGGTCCGTGACCTCCCAAGTGAAGTCGGAGAGCTCGCGGCCGAAGTGGCCGTAGGTCGAAGTCTGAGAGTAGATCGGGCGCAGGAGGTCGAGTTCCTGGATGATCATGGCTGGTCGCAGGTCGAAGACCTCCCGAATCGCCTTCGAGATCGCGTGGGGGTCCACCTTCTCGGTGCCGAAGGTTTCGACGTAGAGGCCCATCGGGTCGACGCGGCCGATCGCATAGGAGACCTGCACCTCGGCGCGGTCGGCGAGCCCGGCGGCGACGACGTTCTTCGCGACCCAGCGCATGGCATAGGCGGCGGAGCGGTCGACCTTCGAAGGGTCCTTGCCGGAGAAGGCGCCGCCGCCGTGGCGGGAGTATCCGCCGTAGGTGTCGACGATGATCTTGCGGCCGGTCAGTCCGGCATCTCCCATCGGTCCGCCGGTGACGAAGGGCCCGGCGGGGTTGATGTGGATGTTGGCATGGCTGACGTCGAGGTTGGAGCCGGCGATGACCGGGTCGATGACGAAGTCCTTGATCTCCGAATGCAGCTGGGCCTGGTCGACGTGCGCGGCGTGCTGGGTCGAGACCACGATGTTCTCGATCGACACGGCTTCGTTTCCGTCGTAGCCGAGTGTCAGCTGGGTCTTGCCGTCAGGACGCAGATAGTCCAATGCTCCGGTCTTGCGCACTTCGGAGAGTTTCTCCGCCATGCGTGAGGCGAGATGGATCGGCATGGGCATGAGGACGTCGGTGGCGTTGTCGGCGTAGCCGAACATGAGGCCCTGGTCGCCGGCGCCCAGGCTGGAACCGTGATCGGAATCCACGGCTTCGCGGAAGTCCAGCGGGTTGGTCACACCGGAATGGATGTCGGTGGACTGGCTGCCGATGGAGACGGACACACCGCAGGAATGGCCATCGAATCCAGTGTCGGAGGAGTCGTAGCCGATGCCGGTGATGAGCTGACGGACGATGCCTGCCACGTCGGCGTAGGCCGCGGTGTTGACCTCGCCGGCCACGTGGACGAGTCCGGTGGTGACCATCGTCTCGACGGCGACTTTGGCGTTCGGGTCCTGACTCAGCAGATCGTCGAGGACGGCGTCGCTGATCTGGTCACAGATCTTGTCGGGGTGGCCCTCGGTGACGGATTCGGACGAGAAGAAGCGCAGATTTGATTGACTCACGGCGTCGATTCTACGCATTCCACACGATCGGCGAGAGCCTCGATGACCTTTTCCGAAACATCGTCTTTGCTGCCGTGGATTTCCGTGCCGGCGACGACGTCGTCACCGTCGGCGGTGAGAATCTGCACGGCATTGTCGTCCTGGCCGAAGGCCCTGTCGCCGGAGACGTTGTTGAAGACGAGGAGGTCCACACCCTTGCGGCGGAACTTCGCCTTCGCGTAGTCGAGTGCACTGTGATGAGAATCTCCGGTCTCGGCGGCGAAACCGATGATGATCTGAGGCTGACGACGTGATTCGACCAGCCCCACGAGCACATCAGGGTTCTGGATCAGCTGCAGAGTCATTCCCTCGTCGCCCGACTTCTTCATCTTCGAGTCGGTGCGCTCAGCCGGCCGGTAATCAGCAACGGCGGCGGCCATGATGACGGCATCGGCGTCGGCCTGAGAGGCGTGCATCTGAGTCTGGAGTTCAAGCGTGGACTCGACCGTGGTGATTCGGACACTGTCGGGCAGATCGGACAGCAGTCCCGAATCGATGTTGGCCGCAACCAGGTCAACGTGGGCTCCGACACGGGCAGCGGCACGTGCCAGGGCAACGCCCTGCTTGCCTGAGGAACGATTCCCGAGGTAGCGCACGGGATCGAGTGGTTCTCTGGTTCCGCCGGCGCTGATGACGAGGTGCTTTCCGTGCAGCCGTCCTGTCCCTGCCGAGGCGACAGCGGACGTGTGTGCGTTCGCGGCGGCGGCCAGGGAGAAGTCGACTATCGTGTCGGGTTCAGGGAGCCGGCCGGGGCCCGAATCGGGCCCGGTGAGACGTCCCACAGCGGGTTCGAGGACGTGGATGCCGCGCTGTTTCAAGGTCGCGATGTTGGCGACGGTGGCGGCGTTCTGCCACATTTCGGTGTGCATAGCTGGGGCAACGACCACCTCGGCGGTCGTTGTCAGGACCGTGGCGGTGAGCAGGTCATCGGCGATGCCTGCGGCCAACTTGGCCAGAGTGTTGGCCGTGGCGGGGGCGATGATGACGAGTTCGGCTTCCTGCCCGATGCGGACATGGTTGACCGAATCAATCTCGTCGAAGACATCGGTGGTCACGGTCTGTGAGGACAGTGCCTCAAAGGTGGCGGCACCGACGAAATTCAACGCACTGGCGGTGGGCACGACTTTGACGCTGTGCCCGAGTTCCCGGAGTCGCCGAATGACATGGCACGCCTTGTAGGCGGCGATTCCACCGGCGACGCCGAGTACGGTTCTCACTGGTCGCTGAAGTCCAGTGCGCCGTCGTTGCTGGCAGCGGGCTGCGCAGGTTCTGGGGCGAGAGCACCGAAGTCGGCTTCGGTGACTTCGCGAGCCACGATCTTGCCTTCGTTGATCTCGCGGAGCGCAATCGACAGCGGCTTCTCGTGCGTGCCCGGGGTCACCAGCGGACCGACGTTCTCAAGCAGTCCCTCTTGGAGCTGGGCGTAGTAGGAGTTGATCTGGCGTGCTCGCTGAGCCGCAATCGAGACCAGTTCGTACTTCGAGCTGGTCACGGCCAGCAGATCATCAATCGGTGGATTGGTGATGCCTTCAGGTTGTGCAGGCAATGAATGTCCAATCTAATCGGTAGTGGATATACCCATCAATGATATGAGTTCTTCGGCCGCAGTGCGAACGTGGTCATTGATGATGGTGACATCGAACTCGGATTCGGCCTGCAATTCCCGCTTGGCCGTGGTCAGACGACGCTCTTGTTCTGCTGCCGTTTCCGTTCCGCGACCGGTGAGTCGCGACACGAGTTCCTCCCAGCTGGGCGGAGCCAGGAAGACGAACAGTGCGTCGGGCATCTTGTCCTTGACCTGGCGCGCTCCCTGGAGATCGATCTCCAACAGGGACGGTATCCCCTGGGTCAGCTTCTCCTGAACCTGAGCCGATGGGGTGCCGTAGCGGTGGCGTCCGTGGACGACGGCGTACTCGAGCAGCTCACCGGCAGCGATGAGTGAGTCGAATTCGTCATCGCTGATGAAGTGATAATGAACACCATCGGTTTCCCCGGGTCGCCGCGGCCGCGTGGTGGCGGAGACGGAGAACCAGACTTCGGGATGATGATCTCTGATGTACGCGCTGATGGTGCCTTTTCCGACCGCGGTAGGTCCCGCGAGGACGGTCAGTCGATTATTCACAGAACTATTGTTCACACATTCAGGAGTATTTCTCCAACAGGGCGTTCTTCTGGTGCACACCCAGGCCCTTGATTCGACGTGACGATGCGATGCCCACATCTTCCATGGCCGCTTCCGCGCGTCGATCGCCGACTCCGGGCAGTGATCTCAGCAGATCGACGACGCGCATCTTCGCGAGTGCTTCATCTGCATCGGCCTTCTTCAGCACGGAAGTGAGATCGGTTTGACCATTCTTCAGCGCGGTTTTGACCTCGGCTCGCGCCTGACGCGCTTTGAAAGCCTTGTCAAGAGCAGCTGAACGCTGTTGCGGGGTCAAAGGTTCGAGTGCCACATTATCTCCTCTGTCACCATGAACGGGCAGGTAGGGAAGTTGCTTCAGTCTAAAACAAAAACCCTCGTGAGAGGCATAAAGCGAGAAAGAAAACTCAAGTGTCTGCAGAAACCGTCGTTTTCAGCACCCCGTTGACCCGGGATATCACCAGTGGTTGGATAGGCGCATGGCGCGAGGCACAGCAATATCTCAGGGCGCAGCTCACGAAGGCGGTTGTGCCCCAGAACAGGCGGCCCCCAATGTCAGTGTCCGTTTGGCCACCGAGCAGGACCTGCCCGGCTTAGCCGAGCTGCGTTGGCGGTGGGCCCTGGAACAGCATGACCGCAGCGAACTTCTCCCACTCGAGGAATTTACAGTAGCAGCCGCTGATTGGTCGCAACGTCACTCGGACTCACACGTCCCCTTCGTGGCTGTCCTCAGAGACGAAACGGTCGGCATGGCGTGGTTGGCGATACTGCCGCGGGTGCTGGCGCCTCTGAATCCAAATCGAGCAAGCGGTGATGTCCAATCGTGCTTTGTCGCCCCGAAGCTACGCGGGTGCGGTATTGGTCATCGGCTCGTCGCCGAAGTCGTCGAATATGCTCACCGACGTGGACTTGATTACATCACGGTCCACTCGTCCGAAGGTGCCGTGAGAATGTACGAGAGAGCCGGCTTCAAACAGTACTCTGGACTGCTGGGCAGAAGCACTGTCTGAAGCCGGGAGATCTCGTCGGTATCTGGGCTCAGCCCACCTGTTTCAGGGATAGGTTCAGTGCTTTCGCTGCGGCCTGCAGCCCGTCGGGCCCCGCACCGAGCACAGCGCGTGAGGTTGTGGCCAGAACCTGGTTAGCAGTGATCGCATCTGCTCCGAAGACGCCGATGAGTTCACTGATGCCCGCTCCCTGGGCGCCGACTCCCGGCGCCAGGATCGGCCCACCACATGCAGACGGGTCGAATCCGAGTTCGCGGGCCGCGGATCCGATCGTTGCACCAACGACCAGACCGAAGCGCCCGAGACCCTGTGGGGAGGCAGCCAAGTTGCGCTGCGCGACCTGGCCGACGATCGACCCGGCTACGGTGTCTCCGAAGCCTTCGACGGCCTCGCCGCGCCTGGCATGCTGGACCTCTGCCCCTTCCGGGTTCGATGTCAGTGCGAGGACGAAGACTCCCCGATCATGGGTCTGCGCGAGCTCGAAGGCAGGCTCCAGCGCCCCGAATCCCAGATACGGAGATGCCGTGATCGAATCGGCTGCCAGCGCCGAGGCGGGGTCCAGGTACGCGCGTGCGTAGGCTCCCATGGTCGACCCGATATCCCCGCGTTTGATGTCGAGGACGCTGATGAGATCGTGTTCCCGGCAGGCCGCCAAGGTCTCTTCGAGGACAGCGACTCCGGCCGATCCGTACTGCTCGAAGAAGGCTGACTGCGGTTTGACCGCGGCCACATTCCCCGCCAGCTCGGTCACCGTGCGCAGAGAGAATTCACGCAGCCCTTCCGCTGTGCACGGCAAGCCCCAGGCTTCGAGGAGATGGTCATGGGGGTCGATGCCCACGCACAGCGGCCCGTGCTCGTCCATGGCCGCCTGCAGGCGGGCACCGAACATCACGAGTTCCAGTCCTGCAGGCTGCGGACCTTGAAGGTCTTGTCACGGACGACCTCGAGTGAGGTGACTGCGGCAGCGAACTCGGCGAGCGTCGTGATCAACGGCACGGAGTGCGCGGTCGCCGAGGCACGGATCTCGTAGCCGTCTGCCCTTTCCTGACGGCCGGATGGGACGTTGATGACCATGTCGATCGTGCCGGCGGCCAGGTAGTCGAGGATCGTGCGATCCTCGGCGTCGGCCTCGAAGTGTTTGTGCACCTGTGTGGTCTTGATGCCGTACCGGGACAGGACTGCTGCCGTTCCGGTTGTGGCGACCACGTCGAAGCCCAAGTCGACGAGTTCCTTGACCGGCAGGACCATGGCACGTTTGTCCCGGTCTGCGACGGATACGAACACGGTGCCGGAGGTCGGCAGCTTGATCGATGCTCCCAGCAGCCCCTTCGCAAATGCTGTCGGGAAGTCGTGGTCGATGCCCATGACCTCACCGGTCGAACGCATCTCCGGTCCAAGGATCGAATCGACGACCTTGCCTTCGACAGTCCGGAACCGACGGAACGGCAGGACCGCTTCTTTGACCGCGATCGGATGATCCAGTGGAAGTCGCGAACCGTCGCAGGTCTCCGGGAGCAAGCCTCCGCGCATATCGGCGATCGTGCGTCCGACCGCGATGAGTGCGGCGGCCTTCGCCAGCTGTGTGGATGTGGCCTTCGAGACGAACGGCACGGTCCGGGAGGCACGCGGATTGGCTTCGATGACATGGAGCACGTCAGCGGTGATCGCGAACTGGATGTTGAGCAGCCCGCGCACGTTGGTGCCTTCGGCGATCGCCAATGTGGCCGTGCGGACCCGCTCAAGCACATCTTCGCCCAGGGTCAGCGACGGCAGCACGCAGGCTGAGTCGCCGGAATGGATTCCTGCTTCCTCGATGTGCTCCATGATGCCGCCGATGAAGATGTCGGTGCCGTCGTAGAGGGCATCGACATCGATTTCGATGGCGTCCTCGAGGAACCGGTCGACGAGGACGGGACGGTCCACAGAGATCTCCGTGGCAGTGGCCATGTAGTCCACGAGCTGAGTGCGGTCGTAGACGATCTGCATGCCGCGGCCGCCGAGCACGTACGAGGGGCGGACGAGGACCGGGTAGCCGATTTCTTCGGCGATCTTCTCGGCCTCTGAGTACGTCACTGCGGTGCCGTGCTTCGGTGCGGTGAGACCGGCACGGTCGAGGACGGCGCCGAATTCGCCGCGGTCTTCGGCCAGGTCGATCGCTTCGGGCTGCGTGCCGAGGACCGGGACTCCTGCGGCCTTGAGATCGTCGGCCAAGCCCAGCGGGGTCTGACCACCCAGGGTGCAGACGACGCCGAGTACGGGACCGGCGGCCACCTCGGCGTGGTAGACCTCCATCACGTCTTCGAAGGTCAGCGGCTCGAAGTAGAGGCGATCAGCGGTGTCGTAGTCCGTGGACACGGTCTCCGGGTTGCAGTTGACCATGATCGTCTCGTACCCGGCTTCGGAGATAGCCATGGTCGCGTGCACGCATGAGTAGTCGAACTCGATGCCCTGACCGATTCTGTTGGGTCCCGAACCGAGGATGATCACGGCAGGCTTCTCGCGAGGTGCGACCTCGGTCTCCTCGTCATAGCTCGAGTAGTGGTACGGAGTATGTGCGGCGAACTCGCCTGCGCAGGTGTCCACAGTCTTGAACACGGGACGGACACGCAGCGCGTGGCGGACTCCGGTGACGACGCCGGTGTCGAGTGTGCGCAGACTCGCGATCTGCTCGTCGGAGAAGCCGTGGTTCTTCGCGACCTTGAACACCTGGGCGTCGAGTTCGTCTGCTGTGGAGATGTACTCGGCGACCTCATTGATGAGTTCGATCTGGTCAAGGAACCAGGGATCGATCTCGCAGGCTTCGAAGACCTCCTCGTTGCTCAGGCCGGCGGCCAGTCCGCGCTGAACAGAATGGATGCGGTCGGCTGTCGCATGCGAGATCGCTTCGAGGACGGATTCTCTGACATCCTCATCGCTGATGTCGGGCAGATCGGACCATGAGAATGAGGCGTCGCGCTGCTCCATCGACCGCATGGCCTTCTGCAGAGCGGTGGTGAAGTTGCGGCCCAGTGCCATAACCTCGCCCACGGATTTCATGGTCGTGGTCAGCGTCGGGTCCGCAGCAGGGAACTTTTCGAAGGTGAATCGCGGGATCTTGACGACGACGTAGTCAAGTGTCGGTTCGAAGCTGGCAGGCGTGACCCGTGTGATGTCGTTGGGGATCTCGTCGAGCGAATACCCCACGGCCAGTTTGGCAGCCATCTTGGCGATCGGGAAGCCTGTGGCCTTCGAGGCCAGTGCCGAGGACCTCGAGACCCGGGGGTTCATTTCGATGACGACGATGCGTCCGGTCTTCGGGTCCACGGCGTATTGGATGTTGCAGCCGCCTGTGGCGACTCCGACTGCACGGATGACGTCGATGCCGATGTCGCGCATCTTCTGGTATTCGCGGTCGGTCAGAGTCAGTGACGGGGCGACTGTGATGGAGTCACCGGTGTGTACTCCGACAGGATCGACGTTCTCGATCGAACAGATGACGACCACGTTGTCTTTGTGGTCGCGCATGAGTTCGAGTTCGTATTCCTTCCAGCCGAGGATCGACTCCTCGAGGAGCACCTCGTGTGTGATGGAGTCGCCCAGACCGGCGCCGGCGATTCGCCGCAGGTCGTTCTCGTCATAGGCCATGCCCGATCCCAGTCCACCCATTGTGAACGAGGGACGCACGACGACGGGATAGTTGAGTTCTTCGGCCCCGGCCAGTGCCTCGTCGATGGTGTGGCAGATGATGGACTTGGCCGATTCCGCGCCGCATTCCTCGACGATGGTCTTGAACTTCTGCCGGTCCTCGCCGCGCTGGATGGCGTCGACGTCGGCGCCGATGAGTTCGACCCCGTACTTCTCGAGGGTGCCCGCATCGTGCAGCGCGATCGCTGCGTTGAGCGCAGTCTGTCCGCCCAGGGTCGGCAGGATCGCGTCGGGGCGCTCCTTGTCGATGATCGATTCGATGATGTCGGGGTCGATCGGTTCGACATAGGTGGCGTCGGCGACGTCGGGATCGGTCATGATCGTCGCGGGGTTCGAGTTGATGAGGATGACGCGCAGGCCCTCTTCGCGCAGCACACGGCAGGCCTGGGTGCCCGAGTAGTCGAATTCACACGCCTGGCCGATGACGATGGGACCGGAGCCGATGACGAGGACGGATGTGAGATCTTGTCTGAGTGGCATGGTTCTCCTTAGGCCTGTGCGACCGGGGAAGCGGACATGAGGTCGATGAATCGATCGAACAGGTAGCTCGAGTCGTGGGGTCCGGCTGCAGCCTCCGGATGGAACTGGACGGAGAACGCGGGGATGTCGAGGCATTCGAGCCCTTCGACCACGTCATCGTTGAGGCATACGTGGGAGACGCGCACGCGACCGAAGCTCGCGTCGTGCGGGGCCTGTGTCTCGCCGTCTAGGGGTGCGTCGACGGCGAAGCCGTGGTTCTGCGAGGTGATCTCGACCTTGTCGGTAGTGCGATCCATGACGGGGACGTTGATGCCGCGGTGGCCGAAGGGCAGTTTGTATGTGCCGAAGCCCAATGCCCTGCCCAACAGCTGGTTGCCGAAGCAGATTCCGAAGAACGGGATCTGCGCGCCGAGGACCTCGCGGAGGAGTTCGACCTGGGTATCGGCGGTCGCGGGGTCACCGGGGCCGTTGGAGAAGAAGACCCCGTCGACGCCGAGTGCCTGGATCTCCGCGAAACTTGTCGTGGCGGGCAGCAGGTGGACCTCGATGCCACGTTCGCTCAGCCGTTCGGGGGTCATCGACTTGATGCCCAGGTCCAGGGCTGCGACGCTGAATTTCTTCTCGCCGACTGCGGGGACAAGTTTGGGCTCGGTGATCGAGACCTCTTCGGCCAGTTTCGCTCCAGCCATGTGTGGTGAGGCCTGAACCTTGGCCAGCAGCTCTTTGTCCTCAACCTCGGCGGCAGGGCCGGAGAAGATGCCCATGCGCATGGCTCCCGCTTCACGCAGGTGCAGGGTCAGGGCGCGGGTGTCGACGTCGCTGATGCCCACGATCTCTGATTCTTCGAGGCGCGTGGACAGGTCTCCGATGGAGCGCCAGTTCGAGGACACACGGGAGGCGTCGCGGACGACGTAGCCGGCCACCCAGATCTTGGCTGATTCGTCGTCGTCATCGGTGATTCCCGTGTTGCCGATGTGCGGAGCCGTCTGGATCACGATCTGACGGTGGTAGGACGGGTCGGTCAGGGTCTCCTGATAGCCCGACATTGCGGTGACGAAGACCGCTTCGCCCAGGGTCTCGCCGACGGCCCCGTATGCGGAGCCGCGGAAGGTGCGTCCGTCTTCGAGGACGAGGACAGCGGGTGTGGTGGACAGTCTCATTGTGCCTCTTCGATCATTTCGCGGATGCGGGCGACGGTGGGTGTGGTGCTGGCGGAGTAGCGGGCGCGGAAGCCTGTGTCGACGAGGGTCTCCCCCAGCCGCCAGGTGATGCGCACGATTCCGCCGCGTTCGACGAACTTGCCGATCATCCCGGCGGTGGTGTCGACGGAGACGATATCGCGCCTGGGGATCAGGAAGTCCTCACGTCCGGCGAGGTCCATGACGACTCCCCCATCGGTGATGACGATCTCTCCGGTGGTGCGGATGCCGAGGCCGTGGACGGCGACTCGTTCGAGTGGGTGCCCGGCCAAGGTCGTCGATACGTAGGATCCTTCGACGGGATCGGAGACGGCCTTGATTCCCATGTGCGGTTTCGCAGGCTGCGGCATTTCGGTCTGGCTCTTCTTTCGTCGGCTCCAGCCCCAGGTGATCGCAAGGATCAGGAGGAGGAAGACGACTGCGATTATGATGACGCTTACTGGTCTGTCCATGATGCTCCTGCCGGGTGGGGTGTGCTGAGTTCGCCGCCGGAGAGCACCCGGTGGCCGTAGAAGAAGGTGTCGGTGATCGAGGTGGAGACCTCGAGTCCGGCGAAGGGATTGTTGCGGCCCTTCGTGGCATGGTCCTCGGGCACGATCGTGTGTGTGGAGGCCGGGTCGATGAGGACGATGTTCGCGCTCGCACCGATCTCGAGGCTGCCGTGACCGGTGGCCCCTGTGATCCGTGCCGGTGTTGCGGACATGACGCGGGCAAGGTCTCCGTAGTCGAAGTCGTAGTTGCGCATCGCCTCGACGACGATGGGCAGCGCGGTCTCCATGCCGACCATTCCCATGGCCGCAGCCGTCCACTCGCTGCATTTGTGCTCGGCGGTGTGCGGGGCGTGATCGGTGCCGATGACATCGATCGTGCCGTCGGCCAGCGCTTCGCGCAGGGCGGTCACGTCGGCTTCCGTGCGCAGCGGTGGGTTGACCTTGTAGACGGGGTCGAAGCTGCGGACGAGTTCGTCGGTGAGCATCAGGTGGTGCGGGGTGACCTCGGCGGTGATCTCGACTCCGCGGGACTTCGCCCACCGGATGATGTCGACGCTGCCCTTGGTCGATACGTGGCAGATGTGCAGGCGTGAGCCCACATGTTCGGCCAAGAGCACATCGCGGGCGATGATCGATTCCTCGGCCACGGCCGGCCAGCCGGGCAGTCCCAGTTCAGCCGAGACGACTCCCTCGTTCATCTGCGCGCCTTCGGTCAGGCGCGGTTCCTGGGCGTGCTGGGCGATGACTCCGTCGAATGTCTTGACGTATTCGAGGGCCCGGCGCATGAGCAGCGGGTCTGAGACGCAGATGCCGTCGTCGGAGAAGATCCTGACTCGAGCCGCCGAACGGGCCATGGCTCCGATTTCTGCGAGATTCTTCCCCTCCAGGCCGATGGTCACAGCTCCGATGGGCACGACTTCGGTGTAGCCGGCGGTCCGGCCGAGCCGGTGGACCTGCTCGACGACGCCTGCAGTATCGGCCACCGGGGCCGTGTTCGCCATCGCATGAACACAGGTGAACCCGCCCGAGGCGGCCGAGCGTGATCCGCTCAGGATCGTCTCCGCGTCCTCTTTTCCGGGCTCGCGCAGATGCGTATGCATGTCGACGAGCCCGGGCAGGGCGATCAGCCCCTCAGCGCTCACGACCTCCACATCGCGGCTCGTGGGATCGAGCAGTTCGGGGTCGACGATCGTCGATTCCCTGACCGCAATATCGGCGATTCCCTGGCCCAGCACATTCGCACCGCGGATCAGATAATCATTCATTGGTTCCCTCCTGGCCCGTCAAGAGGCGGTACAGGACCGCCATTCGCACGCTCACTCCGTTCTCGACCTGGTCGAGAATGAGGGCACGCGGTGAGTCGGCTGCTGCCGCTGAGATTTCGAAGCCGCGGTTCATCGGCCCCGGGTGCATGATGAAAGTCTCCTTCGGCAGTCCGGCCAGCCGGGCTGCCGAAAGTCCCCACAGTCGTGCGTATTCGCGTTCGTTGGGGAAGAACGATTCGTGCATGCGCTCGTTCTGGACACGCAGCATCATCACGGCCGCAAAGTCTTCGCTGTGCAGGGCCTCGTCGAGGTCGTAGTGGAGTGTCACGGGCCAATTCTCGACACCCCACGGGAGCAGAGTCGGCGGTGCCACGAGGTGGACTTCGGCGCCGAGGCGGGCCAGCAGGTGGACATTCGAGCGGGCTACCCGGGAATGGAGAACGTCACCGACGATGGCGACTTTCGCCCCGTCGAGTCCGCGTCCGCGAGGGCCCTCTTTGACAGCGCCTGAGGCGGAGAACCCGCCGAGGGCACGACGCAGGGTGAAGGCGTCGAGCAGCGCCTGTGTCGGATGTTCGTGGGTGCCATCGCCGGCGTTGACGACGGGAACGTCGATCCAGCCAGTGTGGGCCAGGCGATGCGGAGTGCCCGAGCCGGGGTGCCTAACGACGAGAGCGTCGGCTCCCATTGCCGAGATCGTCTGGATGGTGTCCTGCAGGCTCTCGCCCTTGGACACTGAAGAGCCCTTGGCAGAGAAGTTGAGGACGTCTGCTGAGAGCCTCTTGGCCGCGGCTTCGAAGGACAGCCGGGTCCGGGTCGAGTCTTCGAAGAAGAGATTGACGACGGTGCGTCCGCGCAGGACGGGAAGCTTCTTGACCTCACGTTCGGAGACCTGAGTCATCTCCTCTGCGATGTCGAGGATCGAGATAGCTTCTTCACGGCTTAAGGAGATGGTGTCGAGGAGGTGTTTCATTCGCGACCTCCCGAGATGGTGACGCCGTCTTCTCCGTCGATCTCGAGCAGGGAGACGTTGACGCGTTCACTGTTGGAGGTGGGAAGGTTCTTTCCGACGTGATCGGCGCGGATCGGCAGATCCCGGTGGCCCCGATCGACGAGGACGGCGAGGCGGACCTTGGACGGACGACCCAGATCGGAGAGCGCGTCGAGGGCTGCTCTGATCGTCCGCCCGGAGAAGAGCACATCGTCGACGAGGACCACGGTCTTGGCATCGATGCCGTCGGCGGGGATAGTGGTGGGTTCAGGTGCACGGTAGGCACCGCTGCGCAGGTCGTCACGGTACATCGTGATATCGAGGCTGCCGACGAGCTCGCCGGCCATCTCAGGTCGTGCCGAGATCGAGGCGATCTGCTCTGCCAGACGAGTGGCCAGAGGAACGCCGCGGCGCGGAATTCCGAGAAGAACGAGGTCGTCGCTGCCCTTGTTGGACTCGATGATCTCGTGGGCGATACGGGTCATTGCCCGTTTCATATCTGGGGCATCGAGCACTGTTCGCTGTGTCATGCTTCCCCTTCTCCGCCTCTCCGGACGGTGGTTAAAGGAGTGGTTCGATTCGATTGTAGACCTCAGCCGATTCGGCTCGGTTCGCGGGTCCGGATTCCGGACCCGCGGACTCAGATCAGGGTCGGCTTGACGTCCAGGACGCGTGAGAGCAGTCCTGAGATGAAGCCTGGTGAGTCATCCGTTGAGAACTGCTTGGCCAGGGACACGGCTTCGTCGATTGCCGCCTTGTCGGGCACCTCATCGTTGAAGAGGATCTCCCAGGTCCCGATCTGGAGCAGCGCCAGATCCACGGCCGGCATCCGCTCCAGGGTCCAGCCCTCAGCGTAGGTGGCGATGATCTCGTCGATCTCCTCACGATGACTCGTGATTCCTTCGACGATCTCGACCGCGTAGGCCTTCATCGGATAATCGGGGTCGTTGGACCGCATGGTCACGACCTGCTCGGTGTCGAGGCGACGTTGTCCTGCCTCGAACATCAGTTCCAGGGCCCGACGTCGGGCCCGCGTACGCGCTGACACTTACTTGACGCGACCCAGGTAGTCGCCGTTGCGGGTGTCGACCTTGACCTTGGTGCCCTCTTCGAGGAACAGCGGCACCTGGATGTCGTAGCCGGTCTCCAGCGTTGCAGGCTTGGATCCACCAGTCGACCGGTCACCCTGCAGGCCTGGTTCGGTGTGGGTGATCAACAGCTCAACCGAAGGCGGCAGCTCCACAGACAGGGCAGTGCCCTCGTGGAAGGAGATCTGCAGATTCTGGTTCTCGAGCATGTAGTTGGCGGCATCGCCGACGAGGTCTGGCGGGATGCTGACCTGGTCGTAGTCCTCGGCATCCATGAACACGTAGTCGGTGCCGTCATGGTAGAGGTACTGCATATCGCGACGGTCGACATTGGCTGTCTCGACCTTGGTTCCGGCGTTGAAGGTCTTGTCGATGATCTTGCCGGACATGACGTTCTTGAGCTTGGTGCGGACGAATGCCGGACCCTTGCCGGGCTTGACGTGCTGGAACTCCAGCACCTGCCACAGCTGCTTGTCGATATTGAGCACAAGGCCGTTCTTCAGGTCGTTGGTTGAAGCCACTAATCCGTCCTTCTTCGTGTCAGTCTTGGCCACCGCGAGGTGATTTGGTGTGTCTGGCGACAACGGGCAGTTTCGCCAAACAGCAATTCTAGCAAGCTCCTGCAGGGCCTGCCATCTCGGGCCTCAGCCCAGGTCGGTTCCGAGCATGACGCGGGGAGAGTCCTCCCCGATCTCCTGGTAGGCCGTGTGGAGGATCGAGACGTCCGGGATCTCCACTGTGGCGGGCGCGCCCACTTCGCTCAGAAGCACCATGCGCAGCATGGAGCCACGTGCCTTCTTATCTCGTTTCATCGTCTCCAACAGCTGCGGCCAGACATCGGCACGGTAGGCCACGGGCAGGCCCAGCTTGGTCAGCAGCTCACGGTGGAGGTCGACGGTCTCAGGGGGAAGGCTCTTGACCATCGCGGCCACCTCGGCGGCGAAGACCATGCCCACGGAGACCGCGGCGCCGTGGCGCCACTGGTAGCGCTCTTTGTGCTCGATGGCGTGGGCCAGGGTGTGTCCGTAGTTGAGGATCTCTCGGCGCCCGGATTCCTTGAAGTCATCGGCGACGACCTCGGCCTTGACTGCGATCGCACGTTCGATGAGCTCGCGCAGGACGGGGCCTTCCACCTCGGCGATCTCAGCCTTCGAATGGTTGCTCACCAGATCGAGGATCGCGGGATCGGCGATGAAACCGGTCTTGACCACCTCGGCGAGACCGGTGAAGAGTTCGTTCTCCGGCAGGGTCTGCAAGGTGTCGAGGTCGACGAGGACACCGGAGGGCGCGTGGAAGGAACCGACGAGGTTCTTGCCTTCGGCGGTGTTGATCCCGGTCTTACCGCCGATGGCCGCGTCGACCATTCCCAGCACCGTGGTGGGAATGTGGATGACGGAGATTCCGCGCAGCCAGGTTGCTGCGACGAAGCCGCCGAGGTCGGACACGGCTCCCCCGCCCACGGTGATGATGGCATCGCTGCGGGTGAAGTCGCTCTGCCCCAGCACCTGCCAGCAGAACGAGGCGACCTGCACGTGCTTGGCTTCTTCGGCGTCGGGGATCTCAGCCACGATCGCATCGAGACCGGTTGCACGCAGATCGTCACGAACCGTCTCTCCGGTGGCACGCAGAGCCCGCGGATGGATAACGAGCACCTTCTCGACCCGGGGGCCGAGGAGCTCGGGAAGTTCGCCCAGGAGACCCTGCCCCACGAGAACCGGATAGTTTCCGCCGGCTTCGACGTTGATGCGTGTGAGACTCATTCGTGCACTTTCCCCTTTGCTGCCTCCGGGCATGTCATGGCCGCGTTGGCTGAACTTACGAACCTGTTGCGACCCCAAGCCTAACTCTCCGACTCGCGGCCCGAGTACTTGGCATACTCCTCGGCTCGCTGCAGGCCGGTGAGGACGTCGACGACGCGGTTGACGATGGTCGAGGGATGGGAATTCGACGCATGGACACGGAACGTGGCGACCTGATCGTAGAGGGGCTCACGCTCGTTGACCAGCGACAGCCAGTTCTCCACCGGAGTTCCTGCCCCGCGCAGCAGCGGCCGGTGCGGGGAATTCAGCCTCGTCATGACGGTGTCGACGTCGATATCGATGTGCACGACCTTGATCGCGGGATGCCCCAGCTGGGCTCGGGTGCCCGGATTGAGGATCGCTCCCCCGCCCAGGGACACGATGCCTGGACGGTCGAGCAGCCTACGCAGGGCACGCCGGACGACCTCGCGTTCGATCCGCCGGAAATAGTCCTCACCGCGGTCGACGAAGATCTCTGCGATGACACCGTATTTGTCGACGATGTTGGCATCCGTGTCGATGAGCGGCAGATCGAGCCGATCCGCCAATAGCCGACCGATCGTGGACTTGCCGGCTGCGGGCGGCCCGGTCAGGACGATGCGTGATTGCGATGCCGGGACCGGTTCCAGCGGAGGAACCGGTTTCGGGTGCGGGCGCTGTGTCATTGGCCGATGTGAAGGTTCTCCGGAATGGCGGCCACGTAGGCATCCAGGTTCCGTTTGGTCTCGGCCACGGAGTCTCCGCCGAACTTCTCCACCACTGCCTCGGCGAGCACCAGGGCAACCATCGCTTCGGCGACGACGCCGGAGGCCGGAACCGCGCAGACGTCGGAGCGCTGATGGTTGGCCTTCGCAGGTTCACCGGTGACGACGTCGACGGTTGCCAGAGCGCGGGGCACCGTGGCGATGGGCTTCATGCCTGCCCGGACGCGCAGCGGGCCGCCCGTCGACATTCCGCCCTCGGTGCCGCCGGCACGGTTGCTCACGCGTCGGATCCCGTCCTCGCCCACCTCGAGCTCGTCATGGGCGGCCGATCCGGGGCGCTTCGTGGTCTCGAAGCCATCGCCGATTTCAACGCCCTTGATCGCCTGAATGCCCATCAGGGCCCCGGCGAGTCGGGAGTCGAGGCGACGGTCCCAGTGGACATGCGACCCCAGCCCGGGCGGGAGATTGTAGGCGAGGACCTCGACGGCTCCGCCCAACGTGTCACCGGCCTTCTTCGCCGCATCGATTTCGGTGACCATGCGGGCCGAGAGATCGGGATCGAAGCAGCGCACAGGATCGGCGTCGAGGGCATCCACATCGGAGGCCAGGGGCAAGGAAGGTTCCGTGGCGGAATCCACGGCATTCTCGGCGGTCCCGATGGCCACGGTGTGGGCGACCAGGGTGATGCCGAGCTCGCCCAGGAAGTTCGAGGCGATGGTGCCCAGCGCCACGCGCATTGCGGTTTCCCGTGCGGAGGCGCGTTCGAGGATCGGTCGTGCTTCGTCGAATCCGTATTTCTGCATACCGACGATATCGGCGTGACCCGGCCGCGGTCGGGTCAGCGGGGCGTTGCGCGCCTGCCCGGCGAGCTCGTCCTCGTCGATCGGGTCAGGACTCATCACGGACTCCCATTTGGGCCATTCCGTGTTCCCGACTTCAACAGCCACCGGTGAACCCAGTGTTTGACCGTGCCGGACTCCGCCGAGGAGTCGAACCTCGTCGGCTTCGAACTTCATCCGTGCTCCACGGCCGTAGCCCAAGCGGCGCCTCGCCAAGCTCGCGCGAATATCTTCCCTGGTGATAGGAACGTGGGCAGGAAGCCCCTCAATGATCCCAGTCAGCGCTTCGCCGTGGGATTCGCCTGCAGTCAGCCATCTCAACATTCAACCGATTCTACAAAATGTTTGGCGCAAGTACCGCCCCGAACCACATTCCGGATAACATCGCGGGCCCGAATGCGATCGTCGTCGCCCTCAGACTGCGCTTTGCAGCGGCGGTTATGAGGGCCACGATGCCCGCGATGAGCATCATGATGATGAAGACAAGCGCCGGTGCCCAGGCGGAGAAAAGGGTGGGCACGCAGAACACGATGAAGACGAGTTTGACGTCGCCGAGGCCCATTGTGCGTGCGTGCAGCACCCGTCCGATCAGGTAGAGGGAACCGAAGAACAGAACTCCAGCAGCACCGGCGATGAGGCCGAGGGCCCAGATCGGAGACTCCCCCAGCAGCTGCCCGAGAACGAGGACGAGCAGTTCGGTGCCGATGAGCGGATACACGATCCGGTCAGGCAGCCGGTGGACGACGATGTCGACGATGACGAGGAACGGCGTGGCTGCAGCGGCTGCGCCCAGGCTCAACGCCAGGAGCAGCCGGTCGAAGGTCCCGAAATCGGCTCCGGGACGTGTGAGGCCGGAATCGAGTGTGGTGTCCGTGCCGGGAAAGAACAGAGCCGCGGCAACAGCGAGGACCGTGCCGAAGATTGTCAGGGGCAGGGGGCGGAAGAGGCGAGTTCTGGAAAGGACGGCGAAGTGTTTGTCATCGGCCAGCCACCATGATCGGGCGCAGGCCAGGAGAACGCCGAGGACGGCGCTGAAGACTGCTGTGGCAACGATCGGCCACCCGTGGAGAACTCCGCTGTCCACCCTCGCCCGCCCTTCCCGTCCTTGTGGTCAGTCGCCTGCTGGTCGGTCGTCCGCCGGGAGGTCATCTGACGGTCGCTCGTCTGACGGTCCGGTTTGGTGTTCGAGCGCGCGATACATGGCTGCTGTGATCACAGCGCGACGGTCTGCGTCCCGGGTCGGGTTGGCAGGAGCATCCGCTGCTTCCGCTGTTGCGACCTCCGTTGCTTCGGTGGCGGCGATGAACATCTCCGACTGTGCGACGGCCTGTTCAACGAGCATCACAGTGCCTTCGACACAGATGAGTCCGTGTGATTTCGCTGCATTAAGGAACCCGGACTCGGCGGCATAGGCGACGTCTAGGGCCACTCCACCACGGAAGCCCGGTGACCATTCCAGCTGCGGGACAGCCTCGGCGGGCAGAGTCGAAATGACCACTGCAGAGGGTTCGATCAGTTTCAGCGGTGCGGTGTTCGCCGACATCCCGAGCCGTGCGCTGAGTTCCAGGACTCGGCGGGCCCGGTCAGGGTTTCTGACGAGGAATTCGACCGTGGTGATGCCCAGTTCGTGGCAGGCCATCAGCGCCGAGGCTGCGGTGGCCCCGGCACCGAGAATCGTCGCCCTGTCGGCACCGTCATGTTCGGCGGTGCTCACACCTGCTGTCGCGCCGAGGACGACGACCGCGGCCGATATCGCAGCGGTGACAGCGCCTCCCCGGCAGGTGGTCAGGCCCGGGGTCAACGCGCGCACGATTCCCTGCACATCGGTGTTGGCCACCGATGTCACCCCGTGCCGGCGAACCAAGGTGTTCGCCACTCCGGTCAGCGTCGCCGTGTCATCGAGGCCCCACCCGTGGGTGAGCGCAAGTTCGACAAGCCGTTCCTTCAGAGGCATCGTGACAGAGAACCCGACCTGGCTTGGATGAGCGGCCAGAAAGGTTTCCAGTTCATCGGCGCCGAGGTCGAAGCTGGTGTATTCGCTGCCGTGAAGACCAAGAGCGTGGAACGCCGCACGATGCAGCAGCGGCGATTTGGAGTGGGCGATCGGGCGACCGAGCACCGCTGCCGAGATCGTCATTTGTCGCCCTTGTCCTCTCCGTGCTCCTTGAGCCACTTCCGGTAGATCTCAACGTTCTTCCGGTGCTCGTCGAAGGTGTCGGCGAACTTGGTCTCCCCGGTGTCCGGGTTCGTGGCTACGAAGAACTGCCAGTCCCCCTTAGTCGGGTTGAGGGCGGCGTCGACTGCGCCGGAGCTGGGCGAATTGATCGGCCCCGGAGGCAGACCCTTCTTCTTGTACGTGTTGTACGGACTGTTGGACTTGCGCTCCTTCTTCGTCGTCGTCAGGTCACTGCGGGCACCGTGGATATATGCGACGGTCGCATCGGACTGGAGCAGTTTGCCGGTCTTCGAGTCATCCGAGATTCGGTTGAGGAAGACGCGCGCGACCTTCTTCCGGACCTCTTCATCGCCGGGTGATTCGATTTCGACGAGGCTGGCCAGGGTCATGATCCGATTCGCATCGTCGAGGTCGATGTCAGCGTTCTCGATCTCCGTCTTCGTCTTGTCGACCATGTCGGACACGATGTCCTCGGCGGTCTTGTCTTTGTTGAGATCGTAGGTCGCCGGGTACAGATACCCTTCGAGGCTGGGGGCATCGACGTCGAGGCCGTAGTCCTTCGGGGTCTTGTCGTCGATGGCTTTGTCGACCGCTTCGGCCTTCATTCCCGATTCGACCATCGTAGATTTGATCTGGTCGATCTTGCGCCCCTCGGCGATCGTGATCTTGGGAGGTTTGATCGGATTGACGATCGCCTCGACCGCTGCCTTGGAGCTCATCTTCTCGCGCATGATGATCGGGCCGGCTTGGATCGTGATGTCGCGACGTTCGACCTCATCGAGGAACGGTTCGGAGTTCATGATCACTCCGGCTTCGACAAGCTGGTTGGCCACCGAGCGCGCTGAGGACCCCGGTGGAATGTCAATCGAGACTTCGCTGGTGCCGGCGCCCTCGTAATCGCCCTTCGGTCCGAACAGGTCGTCGAAGACTCCGCCTGCGGCTCTGATGCCGAAGAATCCGCCGATGCCGAAGACCAGCACACAGATGACGACGATGGCCGTCGTCCGCCGCCTGCGCAGCATCCGGCGGTGTTTCTTTGCTTTGAGATCGGACCTGGACAGCCCTTCGTCTTCCGAGAACTCGCCTGGGAACGGGCTCATTGCTCACTCTCCTCGTCGGGCATTGCTCGACCGGCTGGCTCACCGGTGTTGTGTTCGAATTCGAGGGCATTCTGCAAGATGATCACAGCAGCTTGGGCGTCGACGATCTCACGGCGCTGCCGCGAGTTCTTCCCTGCAGCTGCGAGGGCGTGATGAGCTTCGACCGTGGTGAAGCGCTCATCGACGAGACGGATGGGTGTCGACGTGGCGACGCTGATCCGTCTGGCGAACTCGAGAGCAGTGGCTGCCGCCGCCCGGGCCGCTCCATCGAGGGATTTCGGGTCCCCGATGAGCAGTTCGATCGGCTCGTATTCGTCGATGATGTCCCGCAGCGCGCGCAGCGCAGCGGGTTCGTCGGTCCGCCGCACCACGGTCAGTGGTGTGGCGAGGATGCCATCAGGGTCGCTGCTGGCCACCCCGATGCGCACCGAACCGATGTCGAGGCCCACACGTCGGCCTCGGCGGAAACTCACTGGAGGGCTGCCTTGACCGCTGCAATGGATGCTGGGATCGCGGCGACATCGCTGCCGCCGCCCTGGGCGAGATCGGGTTTTCCGCCTCCACCGCCGCCGAGTTCACCGCAGGCCAGGGAGACGAGTTTGCCGGCCTGGTGACCTTCCTCTCGTGAGGCGGGAGTCGTGGCGACCACGACGACGGGCTTTCCATTGCTGGTCCCTATGCCAAGAACCACGGCGGAGCGTTCGGAGACGCGGCTGCGCAGGTCAGTGACGACGGTGCGGATGTCTCCGGCGTTTGAGACCTCGCCGAGTTCGGCGACGATGAACAACGTCGATCCCACGGTTTCAGCGTTGTCGAGGAACTTCCCGGCCGAAGCCAGGAGCTGCTGGGAGTTCAGGCGCGCGATCTCCTTCTCCGCGTCCTTGAGCTTGCTCATCAGATCCCCGACGCGTTCGCGCACATCGGTTCCGGGCACCTTGAGCATGTCGGAGAGCGAGGAGACGATGCTGCGTTCGGCGGCCAGTGAACGGAATGCGTCCATGCCGACAGCAGCTTCGATGCGGCGTACACCGGAGCCTACGGAAGCTTCGGACAGCACGGAGATCGGACCGACCTCGGACGAGGCACCGACATGGGTACCACCGCAGAGTTCACGGGAGAAGGGCCCGCCGATGTCGACGACGCGCACGATGTTCGGGTACTTTTCGCCGAAGAGTGCCATCGCACCGGATTTCCTGGCGTCCTCGAACGGCAGGAACTCCGTGCCGACCTCATAGTTGGAACGCACCGCGAGGTTCGCGACGTCTTCGATCTCTGCCCGCATCTGCTGACTCGGAGCTTCAGGGAAGGAGTAGTCGAAGCGCATGTAGCCAGGCTGGTTCATCGAACCAGCCTGGACAGCATGGGTGCCGAGAATCTCGCGCAGGGCAGCGTGGACGAGGTGGGTGGCGGTGTGAGCCTGCGAGCCCTGGAACCGGTGGTCGTGGTCGACGACGGCCAGGACTTCGGCACCGACGTGGATCTCACCGTCGATGACTTCGACCCTGTGTGCGGGCAGCCCCTTGATGGGATTCTGCACGTCGAGGACGCTTGCGGTGAAGCCATGGCCCTTGATCTGGCCGATGTCTGCGCGCTGACCGCCGGCTTCGGCGTAGAACGGAGTCAGGTCGAGGATGAGGTCTGCGGTCTGTCCCGTAGTCAGGACTTCCTGAGCGAGTCCGTCGACGACGATTCCGCGCACCCGGGAGTCAGCTTCGAGCCGGTCGTAGCCGACGAACTCGGAGGCACCGTCTTCGAGCAGTGCGGAGTACGCGGAGAGGTCGGCGTGCCCCCCGCCCTTCTTCGACTTCGCATCGGCCTTCGCACGTGTCCGCTGTTCGCTCATGAGGGCGCGGAAGCCCTCTTCGTCGACGTTCACACCCTGTTCGGAAGCCATCTCCAGGGTCAGGTCGATGGGGAATCCGTGGGTGTCGTGGAGGGCGAATGCGACGTCGCCGCTCAGTGTCTTGTTCGACTCCGGAAGCGAGGCCGCAGCGTTCTGGAACAGCTGAGTGCCCGATTCCAGGGTCCGCAGGAAGGCCTTCTCTTCGGCATAGGCGATACGGGAGATGCGATCGAAGTCGGTCTCCAGCTCGGGGTAGGAGAGTTTCATCGACTGCATGGACACCGGCAGCAGTTCCGGCAGAACCTCACTGGTCACGCCGAGGAGACGCATCGCACGCACAGCGCGGCGCAGGAGACGGCGCAGGATGTAGCCGCGACCTTCGTTTCCGGGACGCACACCGTCGCCGATGATGACGAGAGACGAACGCACATGGTCGGCCACGACGCGCATCTGCACATCGGCCTCATGATCGTTACCGTAGCGGTGGCCGGAGAGGCGGCTGGCGGCCTCGATGACGGGGAACACCTCGTCGATCTCGTACATGTTCTCGACACCCTGGAGCAGGAAGGCGACGCGTTCGAGCCCCATACCGGTGTCGATGTTCTTAGCGGGGAGGTCGCCGGCGATATCGAAGTCGACTTTGGAGCGAACCTCGCTGAGTTCGAACTCCATGAACACGAGGTTCCAGATCTCGATGTAGCGGTCCTCATCGGCCACGGGGCCGCCTTCGACACCGTAGTCCGGGCCACGGTCGAAGTAGATCTCGGAGCAGTAGCCACCAGGGCCAGGCTGTCCGGTGTGCCAGAAGTTGTCCTCATTGTCGCGCGGCTGGATGCGCTCGCGCGGAATCGAGGTCTCTTCGAGCCAAAGATCGATGGTCTCAATGTCGTCTTCATGGACAGTTGCCCACAGACGGTTCTTATCGAAGCCGAACCCGCCGTCGTCAACGGAATTCGTCAGCAGACCCCAGGCGAAGCGAATGGCTTCGCGCTTGAAGTAGTCGCCGAAGGAGAAGTTGCCATTCATCTGGAAGAAGGTGCCGTGTCGGGTGGTCTTGCCGACTTCTTCGATGTCACCGGTGCGCACGCACTTCTGGACGCTCGTAGCGCGATTGAACGGGGCGGGCTCCCGACCGGTGAGATACGGGATGAACTGCACCATTCCCGCGATGTTGAACAGGATCGATGGATCGGAGCTGATCACCGACGCTGAGGGGACGACTGCGTGCCCGTTCGCTTCGAAGTAGTCCAACCAGCGCTGTTTGATCTCTGCCGTCTTCATCCATGGCCTTTCACATCTTGCGTGTGCACTCTTGCACTCATCAGTGATTAGTTTAGTGGCTCATCCACATTATGCGAGGTGTCGACGCTGCGCGCCGCCGACCCGCGGGTCACCTCCAGGTCAGCTTTCAGTTCCGGTCGGTGATTGACCGGCGTGCTGATCTGGGGGTGAATGCACAACTGCCCGGAACTCGACGTTCCGGGCAGTTGATGCCGTGCGATCCCTCTGGGGTGATCAGCGCGAGTAGTGCTCGACGACCAGCTGAACGTCGACGGTCACAGGGACCTCTTCGCGCTTGGGGCGACGAACCAGAGTGGTCTGCAGACCCTCGAGGTTGACGTTGAGGTAACCCGGAACTGCAGGGAGAACATCCTTGTGTCCACCGGCTGCGGCGACCTGGAACGGATCCATCGATGCGCTGCGTTCGTGAACCTGGATGGTCTGTCCTTCCTTCACGCGGAATGAAGGACGATCGACGCGCTGGCCGTCAACGGTGATGTGACGGTGCACGACGAACTGACGCGCCTGGGCAATGGTGCGGGCGAAGCCCGAACGCAGAACCAGGGCGTCGAGACGCATTTCGAGGAGCTCGACCATGGTCTCACCGGTCAGACCGGAGAGGCGGCTGGACTCCTTGTAGATCTTGAGCATCTGAGCTTCGCGGATGCCGTACTGGGCGCGAAGACGCTGCTTCTCCTTGAGGCGGACCGAGTAGTCGCTGTCATTGCGACGACGTGCGCGGCCGTGCTCGCCTGGAGGATACGGGCGACGCTCGAAGTACTTCTCCGCTTTCGGAGTCAGCGGCATGCCGAGGGCGCGCGAGACGCGCGTCATCCGGCGGTTACGTGCTGGTGCTGGCACAGTATTACCTTTCATCAATGTAGTGTGTCTCGACCGGCCATAGGTTCTCGCCCTAGTCGACACGGTTGTTTCCCAGGATGGGAAAGAGGGATTGAGCGTCGAGAGACGCTCGCACCGACCGCCTTTAGCTTGCAGGCACAACAGCTACCCACTTTAGCGGATTCCATTCCCCCTGCGCAAAGCGACAGAACAGGGACATGAGCGATCAGCCGGGCGGTTGATCCATCCACGTTGCCCAGCTGGCTCATCCGAGCCGTGCGGCCGGTTTCATCCACGATGCCGGGCCGCATCCTCCACGATCCGTGGCTGTCTCTTACATGGGCGACGCCTATGATGACGCACATGGAAGAACCCGAGTTCGAGGACGAGCCTACATGGACACTTCTGTCGAAACGAGACGTGCATCGAGGCTACGCTGTTCTCAGCGAACATGAAGTCAGACTCCCCAATGGCGAGGTCACTCTCTATGAGGTGGACGAGTCCTATACCTGCGGGGTCGCTGTCTTCGGACTCACCGGGGCCGGGCATGTTCGCTTGGCCCGAGAATTCAGATACCCCGTGGGTCGATGGATCTATGATCTGCCCGGTGGCGGCGCGGACATCGATGAAGATCCTGCCGACGCTGCGCGACGGGAATATGAGGAGGAGACTGGACTGCGTCCGGTCGATCTCACCCATCTGCATACGTTCTATCAGAACCCGGGACGCTCCTCAGCACCCGTGCATCTCTACTTCTGCCGTTCCGTTGTTGCTGGCACTGCTGTCACCGATGACCCGCAGGAAGTCGTGCGGACAGTAGAGATGCCGTTGCCTGAACTCGACGAGCGGATCGTCTCTGGTGAGATCATCGATCCTGCACTCCTCATCAGCCGTCTCATCGCCGCGCAGAAGGGGTACCTCCCGACTACGTCGTGAAGATCACCCACCGAGGTGGTCTGCTCCGTCATCGGGCCGTCGCTTCGACGGCAGCTCCATCGCAGCGTCGGCCACTTCAGCACCGGCACCACCATAGATGTTGACGACAGTGTGAACCCCTGCCCGAGTCAGATGAGCAGCCTGGTCCTGTCGCTGCACAACAGCGGCAATCGTCCCGTCGAAGCCGGCGATCCGCAACTGTTCGAGCGCGAAGGTGTTGGAATCGTGGATCGCCATGGCCAAGATGACAATGCGAGCCTTTCCGCCGACCACGAGACGGTGCCAGAACTCATGGTCGGTGGCGTCGCCTTCGAGGACATTGAATTCCGCGCTGATGAGGTCCTCGACCACGAGGTGGTCATTGTCGACACCGATGACTGAGAGTCCTCCGTTGTCGACCAGCCGTTCGTAGGCGCCGCGACCGATGCGCCCCATCCCCAGCACCACCACCTCGGCGGACCCGGTGTCGATCGGACGATCCGGCAGTCGCAGTTTCGATTCGTTCTCGTCAGGCAGGATCTCATCGAGTCGGCCGACGATCTGCAGGCTGTAGGCATTGGCGAGGGAGGAGATGATCATGCCGATGGCGACGGCCAAGGCGGTCACGGTCAGCCAACTGTCCTCGAACACTCCGTTGGCCGCTCCGACGGCCACCACGATGAGGGCGAATTCGGAGAAGTTGCTCAACGCGAGACTGGTGCGGATGCTGGTCCGATTCCGCAGGCCGAAGAGGCGCCCCATCAAAAAGAAGCTGAGGAAGTTGAAGGGAATGAGGATCACGCAGAGGATGAGCGCCATGAGCAGGTCGGCCCAGGTCGGGATCGCCTGCAGTCCGATGACGACGAAGAAGGCGACGAGGAAGAGTTCCTTGACGCTGAACAAAGACTTCGACAATTCGCTGGATCTGGGATGGCTGGCAAAGAGCAGACCCATCACCAAGGCACCGAGGTCGCCGTGGATGCCCACGGACACGAATCCCACGTATCCCGGCCCCAGCGCCATCACCACACCGAAGAGGACGAGCAGCTCGCCACGGCCGACTCGGTCGAGGACGCGACGCAGAACCCAAGCGGCGGGAACGACAAGGACGAGGGCGAAGGCCCACGGGCTCGGTGGCTCCTCTCCCGCAACAGTGATGAAGGCGACCGCAGCGATGTCTTGGATGACGAGAATCGCAATGGCGATCTGACCGTAGTAAGACCCGTCGTCGGAGCGATCCTCGAGGACCTTGACGACGAGAACCGTTGAGGAGAACGACAGTGCGAAGCCGAGCAGACCGATCGTGCCCAGCCCGCCATCGAGTGACACGACACCCACGACCGCGGCGAGCCCGATCGTGCCCGCTCCGACGAAGACACTGGAGATCATGTGGAGCGCGGCAGTACCGTAGGCCTCGGGCTGCAGGAGAGATCGCAGATCGAATTTGAGTCCGATGGTGAAGAGGAGCAGGACCACGCCTAGGTCGGAGACCTGCTCGAGCCCGTCGAATGCTGTGACACCGAGGAAGTGAAGCAGGAAACCTGCGCCGAGGAAGCCCACCAATGGTGGGATGCGCAGTTCACGCGCCACCAGTCCCAGCGCGAGGGCCGCCGCGATGGTGACGATGATGTCCTCCACGTCGACCCCCCTCGGCCTCTTTGGCACCAACTCACCGACAGCGGCGGCGGCACGTGTTCATCTTGTGAACAAAACTACCGTGTCAGCCGGCTCGGCGCTACGACATCCGTCGTGGCTATCAGGGTCGGAGCAGTCGCTGAAGCATCTCGAGTCTCTCCCCCAGCGAACGTTCCATGCCATTGCCTGTCGGTTCATAGTAGCGCTTTCCACGCAGGGTTTCGGGCAGGTATTCCTGGGCGGCGACCCCATGAGGATGATCGTGGGAGTACTTGTAGCCTTCGCCGTGTCCGAGTTCCTTGGCTCCGGGATAATGGGCGTCGCGCAGATGCGTGGGCACCTGTCCCGAGAAACCGTTCTTGACGTCGGCGATCGCTGCGTCCAGTGCCCGGTAGCTGGCGTTCGACTTCGGCGCCATGGCCAGATAGGTGACCGCCTCGGCCAGGGGGATGCGACCTTCGGGCATCCCGATGTTCTGCACGGCCGTTGATGCCGCCACCGCGATCGGCAGCGCCTGCGGATCGGCCATCCCGATGTCCTCGGCAGCCGATATCACAACGCGTCGGGCGATGAACCGGGGATCTTCCCCGGCGACGATCATCCTAGCCAGGTAGTGCAACGCGGCGTCGACGTCTGAGCCGCGAATGGATTTGATGAATGCGGAGACGACGTCATAGTGCTGGTCGCCGTTCTTGTCGTAGCGCAGCACCGTTTCGGAGCTGGCCTCGGCACAGGCGGCCTCGGTGATGAGTATTGCTCGAGTCTCGGAGTCCGAGTCAGTCGAGTCCTCGCCTTCGACCTCTGAGTCTGCCTCATCGTCTGCGTCTCCATCGGCATCGGCATCAGCATCAGCATCAGCATCAGCATCAGCATCAGCCGAGTCTCCGCCAGCCGCCTCGGCGAATTCCGCCTGTGCGGCAGCGATTCCGGCAGCGGCTTCGAGGATCGTCAGGGAGCGTCGGGCATCGGCACCGGCGATGCGGACAATGAAGTCCTTCGCGGCCGGTGCGAGTTCGAACTGCCCGGCCAGACCACGTTCGCTGGTCATGGCCCGGTCGAGGAGATCGGCGACGGCGGCATCGTCGAGTGGACGCAACGTCAGCAGCAGCGAGCGGGACAGCAACGGGGAGATGACGGAGAAGGACGGGTTCTCGGTCGTCGCGGCGACGAGAACGACGAGGCGGTTCTCCACTGCCGGCAGCAGCGCGTCTTGCTGCGCCTTTGAGAACCGGTGGATCTCGTCGAGGAACAGCACAGTCGTGCGCTGATACATGTCGCGCTCACGCCTGGCGTTCTCGATCACCTGGCGCACGTCCTTGACGCCGGCGGTGATCGCGGAGAGTTCGACGAAGGTGCGGCCCGGTGCGTGGGAGATGACGTGGGCCAGGGTGGTTTTGCCGACGCCGGGAGGACCCCACAGGATCACCGATGAGGCTCCTGCCCGGTCTCCCCCGCTGGCTTCGACGAGCTGGACGAGAGGCGAGCCGGGGAATGTCAGATGATCTTGGCCGACCACCTCGGAGATGGTGCGCGGACGCATCCGCACCGCTAACGGATCGAGGGCACGCCCCGAACCGACGGAGGAACCACCGACGCCCGGACCAGGAGATCCCTGGCCCGGGCTGTCGGAGGAGAAGAGGTCAGGGCCGTCGGTCATCAGGCCTCAGCGTCGTCGTCTTCCGCTTCGAAGTCCACGCCGGCCTCTGCACGCTGTGTGTCGGTGATCGGCGCGGGAGCCTGGGTGAGCGGATCGTATCCGGCACCGGTCTTCGGGAAGGCGATGACTTCACGGATCGAGTCGACCCCGGCGAGCAGGGACACGATGCGGTCCCAACCGAAGGCGATGCCTCCGTGTGGTGGTGCGCCGAATTTGAAGGCTTCGAGGAGGAAGCCGAACTTCTCCTGAGCGTCCTCTTCCGAGATGCCCATGATCTTGAACACGCGTTCCTGAACATCCTTGCGGTGGATACGGATCGAACCGCCGCCGATCTCGTTGCCGTTGCAGACGATGTCATAGGCGTAGGCCAGGGCTGCGCCGGGATCGGATTCCAGAGTCTCGAGGAATTCGGGCTTCGGAGCGGTGAAGGCGTGGTGGACTGCGGTCCACGATCCCTCGCCGACGGCGACGTCGCCTGCTGCCTGTGCCGCGGCTGCGGATTCGAAGAGAGGTGCGTCGACGACCCACACGAAGGCCCAGTCACCTTCCTTGATGAGTCCGGTGCGTTCGGCGATCTCGTTGCGGGCCGCACCTAGGAGTGAACGCGAGCTCGCAGGGTCACCGGCGGCGAAGAAGATCGCGTCACCGGGGTTGGCTCCGGCAGCCTCGACGAGGCCGGCCTTCTCCTCATCGGAGATGTTCTTGGCCACAGGACCGGTCAGGGTTCCGTCTTCGCCCACGAGGACGTAGGCCAGGCCCTTAGCGCCGCGCTGCTTTGCCCAGTCCTGCCAGCCGTCGAGCTGACGGCGGGGCAGGGTGCCTCCGCCGGGGTAGACGACGGAGCCGACGTACTCGGACTGGAAGACCCGGAACGGAGTCTCCGAGAAGAAGTCCGTGAGATTGTGCAGTTCGAGTTCGAAGCGCAGATCGGGCTTGTCGCTGCCGTACTTCTCCATCGCATCGGCGTAGGTGATGTGTGGGATCGGCGTCGTGATCTCGTGACCGATGAGCTTCCACAGAGCAACGAGGATCTTCTCCGCCAGAGCGATGATGTCCTCCTGCTCGACGAAAGAGGCTTCGATGTCGAGTTGGGTGAACTCCGGCTGCCGGTCGGCACGGAAGTCCTCGTCGCGGTAGCAGCGAGCCAGCTGGTAGTAGCGTTCCATGCCGGCCACCTGCAGGAGCTGCTTGAACAGCTGCGGTGACTGCGGCAGGGCGTACCAGGAGCCGGGTTGCAGACGTGCGGGAACCAGGAAGTCACGCGCGCCCTCAGGTGTGGACCGGGTCAGGGTCGGGGTCTCGATCTCGAGGAAGTCCTGCTCATCGAGGACCGTGCGGGCTGCCTTGTTCGCGGCCGAGCGCAGACGCATCGTGGCGGCTGGACCGGACCGGCGCAGGTCGAGGTAGCGGTAGCGCAGGCGAGTCTCCTCACCAACGATGCCGGCATCTTCGGCGTGGTCGGAGACCTGGAACGGCAGAGCCTCAGCAAGGCTGAGGATCTCGACGTTCGTGTCGATGACCTCGACGTCACCTGTAGGCAGGTTGGCGTTGGTGTTGCCCTCGGGACGCAGGGACACGGTACCGGTGACCTTGACGACGGTCTCGTTGCGCAGTGCGTGTGCATCGTCCTCACGGACGACGACCTGGACGATCCCCGATGCGTCACGCAGATCGATGAAGGCGACACCTCCGTGATCGCGACGGCGGTCGACCCACCCGGAGAGGGTGACGGTCTGTCCTGCGTGTGAGGCTCGCAGGCTTCCGGTTTCATGGCTTCGCAGCACCTAGGGCTCCTTTACGATGTTTATGTGGCAGCGCGTGAACAATGATAGTGCCTCGCCGCATGATTGCTGGCACGGCCCACTGCAGGCCATCCGCTGAGGGGCACGAGAAAGAGGATGACATGAGCACTGGTGGTACAGGCACGGAGGGACTCGACTCGGACGTGGGAACTGACCCCACCTCGGCGCAGGTCGAGGTCGCAGCCGAGACGTTTCGCATGCTCGCGTCCGGGACGCGATTGCGTCTGGTGTGGAGCCTGGTCAACCAGGAACTCGATGTCTCTTCCCTCGCCGAGGCGATCGGTGCGGCCGTGCCCACCGTGAGTCAGCATCTGGCGAAGATGAGATTGGCGGGCCTGATCTCGTCTCGTCGAGACGGACGTCGGATCTTCTACACCGTCGATGACCCACATGTGGTCTCGATGGTGCGTGAGATCTTCGATCACATCGCCCCGGACGGATCGCTGGCTCCCGACCCGCCCGTGAGCGATTCCTGAAACAGGGCAGACTCAGCACACGTCAGCACAGGTGATCGCCAGCCCGCCAGACGTCATTCCCGATATACCCGGGGCCTGCGGTCAGCGTCGACAGGCTCCCAAGTCGCCGGGTCTGCCGAGGCCTGCTCGCCGGAGCGGATGTCCTTGATTTCGTGACCACTCTCACCATCGGTGAACCAGACGAAGGGGATCCCTCGACGTTCGGCGTAGCGAATCTGCTTTCCGAACTTCGCCGCGCTCGGTGAGACCTCACAGGCGATGTCGCGGGCACGCAGAGCGGTGGCCACCGCATCGGCTTCGCTGCGCTTGTCCTCTTCAGTCACGGCAACGACTACGGCCGAGGGTGTTCCGCGTGTGGCTTTGATTCCGCTTTCAGCATCGAGGATGAAGGCCATAAGGCGTGAAACGCCGATCGACATGCCGACGCCCGGGTAGCTCTTCTTCCCCACGGTCACGAGTGAGTCGTAGCGACCGCCCGAGGCCACCGATCCGAGCTCCTCATGTCCGATCAGCTGCGTTTCATAGACGGCCCCCGTGTAGTAGTCGAGTCCGCGCGCGATCTTCAGCTGCGCCACAACGACACCGGGCGCTCGGTCGTGGGCGGCGCGGAGCATGGTGGTCAGAGAGTCGAGTCCCTCGTCGAGCAGCGGGTGCTCGACTCCGAGGGCACGCACGTCGTCTGCGAAGTCCGGCGAGTCCGATTCGATCGCAGCCAGTTCAAGGCACAGTCGCTGCTGTTCCTCGTTCGCATCGGCTTCGGCGGCCAACAGCTTACCCACCTCGGCGGGGCCGATCTTGTCGTACTTGTCGAGGCAGCGCAGGACAGCCTGGATGTTCGTCAGACCGATGCCACGAGCGAACCCTTCGAGGAGCCTGCGATCGTTGACGACGATCTTGACTCCTGGCACGCCCAGCGGCGCCAGCCGGCTGAAGGCATCGGCGACGGCAAGCGGAATCTCGACTTCGAAGTGGCCGGGCAGCTCCGCCTCGGCGATGACGTCGATATCTGCCTGGATGAACTCGCGGTACCTGCCCTGCTGAGGGCGTTCACCACGCCATACCGGCTGGATTCGGGCCGCCTTGAACGGGAAGGAGAGTTCGTTCGCGTTATCTGCGATGTACCGTGCCAACGGCACCGTGAGGTCGAAGTGCAGACCCAGTGGATTGCGCTCGCTGCCATCGGAGTGCAGCCGGCTCACGGCGAAGATCTCCTTGTCGATCTCTCCGTCCTTTGCCAGCTGGCTGATCGGCTCGACTGCACGGTGGTTGAGTGCCGAGTATCCATGCAGCGCGAAGGTGTGGTCGAGGACGTCGATGATCGACTTCTCGATGACGCGTTCTGCTGGAAGTCGTTCCGGGAATCCGGACAGTCGGGCTGACTTCGCCATTATTCTCCTAGGTGCTCGTCGCTTCTGATGGGGTTCGGGTGCTGTCTGTGCTCGGTTGGTCTGCCCGAGCTGAACGGATTCGTTCCTAGAAGAACGGGTTCGTCGCCAGCTCGTGCCCGACTCGAGATCCTGGACCGTGTCCAGGATAGATGGGAACGTCGGGCAGTGTCGCAAACGCCTGCAGTGATTCTGCCATCGCCGAGGCATCTCCTCCTGGCAGATCGACCCGGCCGATCGCTCCGGCAAAGACCACATCGCCGGTGAAGATGATCTCCTCACCGTCGGCTTCCACTCGCAGGAGAGTCGATCCTTCCGTGTGTCCAGGTGCTGCCACAGCGGTGATGGTCAGTCCTGCGACCTCCACGGTCTGCGCATCGACGAGAGCGTTCACCTCGGGTGCCGACCAGTCCTTGACAAGTGGCTGAAGCATCTGAGCAAACTGCGGACTCAGCGTTTCGGCGGGCCGGTCCAGGCGGTAGTGGTCTGTCTCGCCCAGGTAGACGGGCACATTCCAGCGGGCCAGCACGTTGGTCAGTCCGAGGATGTGGTCGGGGTGACCGTGGGTGAGGAAGATGGCGCGAGGCACCAGTTTCTCCTCGTCTACGAATTCGGCAAGGCCGGGTGCGCAGTCGAATCCTGAGTCGATGAGAATACAGTCGTCACGGTCTTCTGCACGCACGGCGTAGCAGTTGACGTCGAGAAATTCGGCACGGGTAACAAATACATCCATGCTCAAAGTCTATCCAGAGCCTGGGGCTTAGTTATGCTGGGATAACGTCAATCAGGAAATCGAGTGATCTGCAGGCACAGAGTCCCGCAGGTTCGACCGATGGAAACAAGGTGAGAATCATGTCGACCCCGACACCGAAGCCGGTCCCGCGCCCGTCCTCTCTGCCCCGCCCACAGGCGGCACAGACCGTGACCGGGACAACCGTTGATCATGATGCCGAAGTCCGGCGCGCAATCGAGCACGGTCGCGCTGACCAGGAGGGCAATGTCTTCGTCGTCACTGCCGACGGCGAGCGGGCGGTCGGGCAGTATCCCGATGCCACTCCCGAAGAAGCCTTGGAATACTTCGCTAAGAAGTACGTCGAACTCGTGGAGAACGCAGCGCTTCTCCGCAACCGCCTGTCCGCCGGAGCCCCGGGCCGCGAGGTCGTCTCTGCCGCGAAGACCCTGCAGGAGACACTGCCAGAGGCCAATGTCGTCGGTGATCTCAAGGGCCTGTCTGCCACCTTGGATACCCTGGTCTCGGATGCTGAGGCCACCGAGTCGAAGCAGGCTGCTCGTGCAGAGGCAGCAAAGCTAGAGGCCGCGCAGGAACGCGAAGAGATCGTCGCCGAGGCCGAATCATTGGCCAAGCGTGATCCCGCGAAGATCCAGTGGAAGCAGTCAGGGGCACGTCTGCGTGAGCTCTTCGGTCAGTGGAAGGACATGCAGCGCAGCGGTCCCAGGCTGCCGCGTGCTGTGGACCAGGAACTGTGGGGCCGTTTCTCACAGGCTCGGAACACGTTCGAACACAAGCGCAAGGAATTCTTCGCAGAGCTCGACAAGCAGAACTCCGAGGGCAAGCGAATCAAGGAAAAGCTTGTCGTCGAGGCGGAGTCACTGTCTGGTTCCACTGACTTCCGAAACGTATCTCAGAAGTACAAAGACCTGATGAACCAGTGGAAGAAGGCTCCACGTGCCTCCCGCAAGGACGATGACGCCCTGTGGGCGCGCTTCCGTGCCGCCCAGGACGTCTTCTTCGCCGCTCGCGACGCAGAGAATGCTGCCGTCGACGAAGAGTACAAGGGCAATCTGGAAGTCAAAGAAGCAATCCTGGCCAGGGCGCAGGGTCTGTTGCCGATCGGCGATATCGGTGTGGCGAAGAAGGAACTGCGCGTCATCCAGGACGAGTGGGAATCCGCTGGCAAGGTGCCGCGAGCCGATGTCTCTCGCATGGAGAACGGACTGCGTGACGTCGAACGTGCCCTCTCCGACGCAGAGAATGCCGAATGGAAGCGCAGCAACCCAGAGACCAAGGCACGAACGTCCGGTGCGCTGAGCCAGCTCGACGATTCGATCGCTGAGTTGGAGCAGAAGTACGAAAAGGCGAAGTCCGGTGGCGATGAGAAGGCTGTCGCTGAGGCACAGTCGGCTCTCGACGCACGTCGGGCCTGGCGCGATCAGCTGGCTCAGACAGCTGCCGAGCTGGGCTGACGCTTCTTCCACAGCCTGGCGAACACGAGTCGAAGTTTATCCACAGATCGCCTCTTCGGTCTTGAACACGCCTCCATACAGCGCAATAGTGTCTGTATGGAGGCGATGTTTCATCTGCGCGATTACAGCTATGAGCACCTCACCGAGCTGACCCTTGATGGTCTGCTGACTCGACTGACCGAGTCCACCTGGGTGCGCAAGGGTGCTGTGCTCAGCTCAGAGGACCGGATGGCTGCATTGCATGCGCAGATCCCGCCACGACTTGTCCTCTCCCATGACATCGCATGGTGGGTCCACAGTGGTCTGGGGCGGGCTCCGCGTCCGCTGACGTTCATCACCTATCCAAGGCGGCGTTATGTCGATGGCAGCGACGTCGTCGTCCACGAGCTTACGATTGCGCGAGACGAGTGGGAACTGATCAACGGTCTGCCCATCACCACGGAGGATAGGACGCTCTACGATCTGCTGCTGCCACATCTGCGCAGCCCCGATGACCGCTCGGCTCAGACCGTGAAGAACCTCATCGACGAACTTCCCGGACGGGCGAGGCAACGGTTCCGACTGTATTTGGCGGAGATGTCGCGCAGGCCTTATGTCGCCCTCATGCGGACCGTGTTCGAGCGGACCTGTGCCGCATCAGATGGTGACAGACGCTGATCCTGTGTACATCCACGCCCGGATGCGATCAGCCTCCAGCGATGCGGTAGACGTCGAAGACCCCTTCGACCTTGCGAACTGCTGAGAGCACGGTGTCGAGGTGGCTGGCATCGCTCATCTCGAAGACGAACTTCGACTGAGCCACTCGGGCACGGGAAGTGGCCACAGTGGCAGACAGGATGTTGACGTGGGTCTCGGTGAGAACCTTCGTGATGTCAGAGAGCAGACCGGAACGGTCAAGTGCCTCCACCTGAATTTGAACAAGGTAGATGCCGCTGGTCTTCTCGCCCCAGGAAACATCGACCATCCGCTCGGGTTCGCGTTCCAAGGACCCGATATTGGGACAGTCCACCCGGTGTACGGAGACTCCCGAACCGCGGGTGACGAAGCCAAGGATCTCATCACCCGGCACCGGAGTGCAGCAACGGGCCAGTTTCACCAGAACATCGTCGACGCCTCTGACGGTCACTCCCCCAGATGAGGAATGGTGGCCCGAGGACTGGCCGGTGCGATTACGCGGCGCAGGCGGCAGAACGGCTTCATCGGCGTCGTCTCCGACCTCCTTTGCCAGCAGGTCGACGACGTGGGCAGCTGAGCTCACTCCATTGCCGATCGCGGCGTAGAGGGCGGTGACGTCGGGTAGGCGAAGTTCTGTGGCGACGACCTGCAGTGCTTCTTGGCTCATCAGCGTCTTAGCTGCGAGTGTGTGGCGACGCATTGCTCGCGCCAGCTGTTCGCGACCGTTCTCGATCGCTTCTTCCCGGCGTTCTTTCGAGAACCACTGACGGATCTTGCTGCGTGCGCGGGGACTCTTGACGAAGCCGAGCCAGTCGCGGCTGGGGCCCGCGTTCTCATCTTTGGAGGTGAAGACCTCGACCGAGTCACCGTTCTTCAGCTCGGTGTCGAGCGCGACGAGACGGCCGTTGACTCGGGCGCCCATTGTCTTGTGCCCGACCTCGGTGTGAACCGCGTATGAGAAGTCGACAGGGGTCGCTCCTGCGGGCAGGCTCATCACATCTCCCTTGGGGGTGAAGACGTAGACCTCCTTGGAATTCACCTCATAGCGGAGGTTGTCGAGGAACTCATCGGGGTCGCTGACCTCGCGCTGCCATTCCAGCAGCTGCCGCAGCCAAGCGGCGTCATCGACTTCGCCTTCATCGGAGACCTTGACCGACCGTGCGGTATTCGACGTCGCGGCATCAGAGGGATTGCGACGGTCTTTGTACTTCCAGTGGGCGGCCACACCGAATTCTGCTCGCCGATCCATTTCATGGGTGCGAATCTGGATCTCGACAGGCTTCCCGTTGGGACCGATCACTGTCGTGTGCAGGCTCTGGTACATGTTGTACTTCGGCATCGCGATGTAGTCCTTGAACCGCCCGGGAACAGGATTCCAACGAGCATGGACGATGCCCAGCGTCGCGTAGCATTCGCGGACCGTTTCAACGAGGACGCGGACACCTACGAGGTCGTAGATGTCGGCGAATTCGTGCCCGCGGACGACCATCTTCTGATAGATCGAGTAATAGTGCTTCGGCCGACCCGTGATCGCTGCTTCGATGTTGGATTGCACGAGCTCCGATTGGAGTTCGTTGGAGACCGTGGCCAGGTATTTCTCACGTTCGGGTGCCCTGTCAGCAACGAGACGCACCACTTCGTCATAGACCTTGGGGTGCAGAACCTGGAAGGACAGGTCCTCAAGTTCCCACTTGATCGTGTTCATACCCAGGCGGTGAGCCAAAGGGGCATAGATCTCAAGCGTCTCGCGTGCCTTCTTAGTACTCGAGGAAGCAGGCACGAAACGCCAGGTGCGGGCGTTGTGGAGTCGATCGGCAAGTTTGATGACGAGGACACGGATGTCCTTGGCCATCGCCACGATCATCTTGCGCACGGTCTCAGACTGGGCGGCCTGACCGTAGGTGAGTTTGTCGAGTTTGGTCACCCCGTCGACCATTGCTGCGACTTCGGGACCGAACTCCTCTGTCAGCTCCTTCAGGGAGTAAGAGGTGTCCTCGACCGTGTCATGGAGCAGAGCGGCGGCGAGGGTGACCGGCAACATGCCGATCTCAGCCAGGATGGTGGCCACGGCCACGGGGTGCGTGATGTAGTCGTCGCCGGACCTGCGGGTCTGCCCCCGATGAGCCTGTTCGGCGATCTTGTAGGCCCGCACCACCAGGTCGATGTCGGCCTTCGGGTGGTTGGACTGCAGCGCCCTGATCATCGGGCCCAGAACTCGTGGGTAGCCAGGGTTGTTCTGTGCCCTGGCTGCCCACCAAGCTAAGCGGGAGATGCCTCGCGGACGGCGCGAATCGGCGGAAGAAGCCATGACATCCCCTTTCTGATCAAACCTCGGCGTGAATCACCGGTGGAACATCTTCTGTCCCATTCTTCAATCGTAGTTCACGCACGGCCTCTTCCTGCTTCCTGACCGCGGGTTCATTCGCCCGCAGGAGAGCATAAAGAGGGCTGGCGACGAACAACGTCGAGGTCGCGGCCACAATCATTCCGATGAACAGCGACAGCGAGATGTCAACCAATGTTCCAGCCTTCAGCGCGATGACGCCGATGAACAGAATCGATGCGACAGGCAGTACCGAGACCACGGTCGTATTGATCGAGCGCACAGTCGTCTGGTTGACACCAAGATTCACCAGTTCAGAGAACTTTAGAGTTCGTTTGTCCTTGAACCGTGTGGTGTTCTCCCTGATCTTGTCGAACACCACCACTGTGTCGTAGAGCGAGAAACTCAGCACCGTGAGGAAGCCGATGACCGCCTCTGGTGTGACCTCGATTCCGGTCACGGAGTAGATGCCCATGGTCACGATCATGACCACGACCAGCCCGACGATCGCCGCCAGCGACATCTTCCAAGTCCGGAAGTACAGAGCCATGACGATCATCGCGATCGCCACGAAGATGACCAGGGCGCGGACCATCTTTCCTGTCACGTCCTTGCCCCATTCAGGGCCGACGAATGTCGAGGTGACGTCTTCGACCTTCACGTCATAGCCCTTTACGAGGGCATCGCGAACTTCCTGCATCTCTGGGTCGGAGAGCTGACTCGTCTCGATCTGCACCCCAGTGTCGCTTGTCGGAGTCAGGCGTGGCTCCGATCCGGAGACGACATCGTTGACTATGCCCTCGCCTTTAGGCGCCGAGGTATCCGTGACGTGATCGACTTGGAACTGCGACCCGCCCTTGAACGCGATTCCGAAATTGAACCCAGCGACGAGCGGGACCAGCACAGACAGGAGGACTGCGATTCCGGCGATCGTCAGCCACAACTTGGCCTTCCCTACGAAGGGAATCGACGTTTCACCGTTGTGGAGCCTATTGCCCCAGGCAAAGAACCTTTTCATTTGTCTGCCTCCTCGCCCTTGTCGGCAGATTCTTCGGCAGCCTTCTTCGCGGCTGCCTTCCGCTCGGCGATTGAACCGCCGGTTGCGCCCGCCTTCGTTGAAGTCGAGATTTTGCCCTTCGACCCGTTCTTCTTAGTCGGCTTCTCGGACTTCGAAGACGACCCGGTTGCGGTCACATCTTCTTGATCGGACCTCTCAACGGAGACCTCGCGGTCCTCGGACGCAACTGTCTCGGCAACGTCGTCGTTCGGCGAAGTTCCGCGTTTCTTCTTCGTCGACGTTTTCGTCTTGGAGACAGTGCTGGATTCAGCCGTCGCGCCCACCTCGTTCTTCGCATTCGTCGCTGAAGTGGCGGAATCCGCCCTCGACGAATCGGCTTCGTCTGTCGATGAGATTCCAGCCTTACGTGCTCGAGCCTTCGCCCGACGTCGCGCCTCGGGCGACATCTCGCTGTCTTTACTCAGGTTGAGTGCACCGCGGTACGAAGCAGGACTGACGCCGAGCAGGCGTGGATCCATACCTGACATCGGATGACCTTCACCGAAGAACTTGGTGCGCGCCAACAGCTGGAGCATCGGGTGCGTGAACAGGAAGACAACAACCACATCGACGATCACGGCCATACCGAAGGTAAACGCAAATCCACGGACCGAGCCGACGGCCAGGATGTAGAGGATGACTGCGGCCAACATGTTGACCGCCTTCGAGGCATAGATCGTTCGTTTGGCGCGATCCCAGCCGACCTCGACAGCGGACAGAAGGACTCGTCCGCTGCGCAGCTCGTCTCTGACGCGTTCGAAGTAGACGATGAACGAGTCGGCTGCCATGCCGATGCCGATGATGATACCTGCGAGACCTGCCAATGACAGGCGATAGCCGTAACGCCACGAGGCCAACAACAACAGCAGATAGGTGACGACACCGACAACCACAAGACTGGATACGGTCACGAGCCCGAGGACCCGGTACTGCAGCAGCGAGTAGACGACAACGAGGATGAGTCCGAGCAAGCCGGTCAACAGACCGATCTTCAGGTAGTTCGAACCCAGAGTCGGCGAGATCTGGTCCTCGCTCTGGACCTGGAAGCTCAAAGGCAGCGAGCCGTTCTTGAGCTGGTCGGCCAAGGTCTGTGCCGAGTCGAGGGTGAAGCTACCCGAGATCTCTGCGTTTCCGTCGGTGATCGCTGCATCTGAAGACGGTGCCGAAAGCACGTTCCCGTCAAGCTCGATGGCGAACTGGTTGTACGGCTGCTGCTTGCCGGTGATGTCGGAGGTGATCTGTTTGAAGATCTCCCGTCCGGTGGAGTCGAACTTGAGGTTCACAGCCGGCTGGTTCGTCTGTGTTCCGTTGGCACCCGCCTTGTAGCCGAAGCTGGCATCTGCGAGATGGTCTCCCGAAAGTTCGACCGGACCCAGAATGTACTTGGACTTTCCGTCCTTGGCGCAGGCGACGACTGGTTTATCCGACGCCTGCTGCTGACCACCGGTGCGATTCTTCGGATCGGTGCAGTCGAGCTCTGTGTACTTCTTGATGATGGCGTCAGTCTGCCACTTGTCGGTGTCCTTCTCAGGGTCGAAGAGAGGACGTGGAGTCGAGTCGGTGACCTTCGTATCTTCGCTGTCTCCGGACCCGTTCTTCTCGGCCGCCTTGTCCCCGCTGTTCTCTCCTGATTTCGCAGCATCCTTGCCGGCTGGGCCAGGAATCTTTCCACCAGCGTTGGCGTCATCGCCGCTTGCCTTAGAGACCTCGCCCCCGCCAGCAGGTGCGTCTCCTTTGTCTTCGCCACTGCCACCGGTGAGATCTTTGAGGCGTTTCTTCTCCTCATCGGACAGACCCTTGGACGGGTCCTCCTGCTTGTCTCCGCCGCTCTTCTCCTGTTCCTTTTGGATTTCCTCCTGGGAACGGGGGTCACCGACGAGGGCGACACGGCGGAAGACGAGCTGGGCGGAAGAGCGAACCAGGTTGCGTGTTTCCTCGTCGGGGTTGCCCGGCAGGTTCACGACAATGTTGCGGTCACCTTGAGTCGTGATCTCGGCTTCAGACACACCGGTCGAGTCCACGCGCTGTCGGATGATCGACACAGCCTGGTCAAGCTGTTCCTTGCTGATGTCCGTGTCCTTCGAAACCTGGGGTTCCAGGATGATCGAGGTTCCGCCCTCGAGGTCGAGAGCGAGCTTCGGAGTTGTTGTGGCATCGGACCACACGACACCGCCGGCAATGATGGCCAGGAGCAGTGCAGCAATGATCGACAGCCACACGAAGCGCAAACCAGGACGTGGCTTTTCTTCAATATCGGACACGTTTCAGCTTTCGATTGAGTGCAGTGAGCGAAGTCAGTTCTTCTTTTTGTTCTCAGGATCGGAAGGATCGATGTCCGATGCATCAGCATCAGCCTCACCGAGGTCATCCGCACCGTCGTCGGCTTTAAGCTCATCGGCGTCTGAGATCACTTCGGCGTCAGAGTCGACGACGTCGTCTGCTGGAAGCTCTGCCTCGCCGGTCGTTCCCTCTGCACGCTTGCGCTCATTCATAGCGTCGAGTTCCGCGTCGGTGATTGCCGGAGCATCGCTGCTCTCAGCGTCGTCGGCAACGTCGGCCGAACCTGCAACCGCACCGTCTGCAGCGGCGCCTTCGGTTTCAGGGTTGTTGATCTGACCGATTGCCTGGCGGTGCACGCGCAGGACGGTGCCGGGGCCAGATTCGAGAGTGACCTGGTTGTTTTCTTCGTCGATGGACAGAACGGTTCCGAAGACACCGAACGTTGTCATCACAGTAGCTCCGGGGACGAGTCCCGTCTTGATCTGCTCTGCACGCGCCTTCTGCTTACGCCGAGAATTGAATAGGAAAAAAATAAGCAGCGCAGCAAGCGCGAGAGGGATCAATAAATCCACAGGTATCTACCTTTCATAAGAACGAACCAGTCCACTACCTTAGTTCGTACTAAGTACTCAAGGCGAACTCAATTGCCGGGATCAGAACTCATAGTTTGCTGGGATCTGCATCCCAAGGTGCTTCCAGGCTGCCGCGGTCGCGACGCGACCGCGCGGAGTTCGACTGATCAGACCTTCTCGAACAAGGTAAGGTTCCGAGACGGTTTCAACGGTATCGGCCTCTTCTCCGACGGAAACAGCGATAGTGCCGAGGCCAACCGGTCCCCCGCCGAAACGCTTGCACAGCACCTGCAGCACGGAACGGTCGAGTCGATCCAAGCCCAGCTCGTCGACTTCGTAGACCTTGAGTGCGGTGAGTGCCGCAGCTTCGTCGATGATGCCGGTTCCGCGCACCTGCGCCCAATCTCTGACTCGGCGCAGAAGTCGATTGGCGACACGTGGTGTGCCGCGAGATCGCGTTGAGATTTCTTTCAAACCTGCGAGATCTGCTTCGATTCCGAGCATGTGAGCTGATCGTTTCAGCACGGTCAGGAGATCGGTGCTGGAGTAGAAGTCCAGGAGTCCCGTGAATCCGAACCGGTCACGCAACGGCGCGGGGAGCAGGCCAGAGCGGGTCGTGGCTCCGACCATGGTGAATTGCGGCAGGTCGAGGGGAATTGCTGTGGCGCCGGGGCCCTTGCCGACGATGACGTCGACGCGGAAGTCCTCCATCGCAACATAGAGCATCTCTTCTGCGGCACGAGCCATGCGATGGATTTCGTCGATGAATAGAACTTCGCCTTCTTCCAGAGACGACAAGATCGCGGCGAGATCTCCGGCATGCTGAACTGCCGGCCCTGAGGTGACCCTCAGGCTCGATTGCATCTCATGCGCGATGATCATCGCCAATGTGGTCTTTCCCAGTCCAGGAGGGCCCGAGAGCAGCACATGGTCGGGGGCCCTGTTTCGTGCTTTCGCGGCATCGAGCACGAGGGAAAGCTGTTCGCGGACCTGAGGTTGGCCGATGAAATCCTGCAGTCCCTTGGGACGAAGCGCAGCTTCTGCATCGCGCTCTGCGGTCTCCGCGCGACCAGAGACCAAACGCTCTTCTTCAGCGCCAGTCAGCTCCTGATCGCCGAATTCCATTTCATAGGAGGTGCTTCCGTCCTCGTAGGAGCTTGTCACTTCCGGGCACCCATGACCTTGAGCGCAGCCTTCAGGAGCTCCGACGTGCCAGCATTCTGGCCAAGATCGTTGACGACTTCCTGCACGACATCAGCGGCTTGGGACTCTTTCCAGCCAAGTCCGACCAGTGCATCCACGACCTGCTGGTTCGCTCCGCCGAAGGACAGCTGGGGGCCCGGGTCTGATGCGGCGAGTTTCGGCAGTTTGTTTTCGAGCTCGAGGATGATTCGGGAGGCACCTTTTTTGCCGATGCCTGGGACTCGAGTCAGCGCGTTGGCGTCCTGGTTCGAGATCGCGGCCGCCAGTTCTCCCGGTCCCATTACGGACAGGATCGCCATCGCCAGGCGCGGACCGATTCCGGAGATCGACAGCAGCACTTCGAAGGTGTGGTTCTCGTCTTCAGTTCCGAACCCGAAGAGAGTCATGGAGTCCTCACGCACGACAAGGGTGGTCACGAGCTCGATGTTCGCACCATGGCGAGTGTTTGAAAGGGTGTCCGGCGTGACGTTGACCTTGCGTCCGACACCGTAGGTGAGAATGACGAGGTGGTCAGCTGCGATGCGATGGACCGTACCGCTGAGGAAACTGATCACGGCCTGCCTTTCGTGTGGGAACACTTGTACGAATCCAGGCTATCAGTTGGTCTTCCGGAACCGGCCTCGACATACCGACGATATCAAGGCACCGCCCTGTTGCAGACAGCGTTGAAGGCATCATCAGCCAACTATTGGGACGGGAATCCTTCCCCGCCGGAGAGTCCATCGATGATCGCCTGCGCGACGAACCTGGAATGCAGGATCGGGCGCCGTTCCACGTCGATGCTGGGCGGCGGAATCCAAGCGGGACGGCCGTCGTGGAGCATTCGGGCATACCAGTCTGATTTGTCGATCAGGTGGTGGTGCAGCCCGCATGCCAATGTGAGGTTGTTTATATCAGTTTTGCCTTCATTGGCCCAGGGCACGATGTGGTGAGCATCGCACCATCCCGGCGGTGCGTCGCATCCGGGGAATGTGCAGCCTTGGTCTCTGGCCGCCAGTATTGCCACTTGCCTGTTCGTGGCATATCGGCCTTCGGTGGAGATTTCCATCGTTTTGGCTTTGTCCGACATCAGGTGGAAGAAGACTGATCCGTTCAAGCCTTCGCTGGCTGCCGTTGATAGCGGAAATTCGGCTTCGCAGCCGGTGGATGCGCGTCCTTTTCCGGACGTGATGTCTTCGGCTTTCGCTGTGACGACCAGGGCGAATGGTGAACCACGGCCTATCCGATCCATTTCGACGCGGGAGATCATTGTTGCGAAGCGTTCGTAGATTCGGTTCCTCACTGTGCCTTGGCCCGTACCCGTATCGATCGGTGTGCCGTCTTCGCGTACGCCGAAGACTGAGGACTTCTCGTTTCGCAGATGATCTGCCAGTGGAGCGTCCGCGACTTCTCCGGCCAGAACTGCTCTGAAGATATCGAACTCGGGCTCGTCGAGATCCTCGTCGTTCGTGGTTACCCGCTCATTGCCTTGTTCCTGCAGATCTTCTACGGGTCCCGGCGCACCCTGCCCGATTTTCGAACTGCTTCCAGGCAGTATGCGCGAAGTCAGCAACCCGCTCAGGACTCCCCCCGATACAGGATCCAGCAGTCCTCTGAGAACCCAGGTCCCGTCATCGCGGGCTCGAACGTTGACGTAGCAGCGCCCACGATCCGGCGGGAGCTTCGGCTCTTCTCCGTCGGGGTTGAGACGGTCCAGAATAGCGGCGAAGATCGTCTTCAAATCTGAGACCCGAACACGCGGCGCTTTGTCCACGAGGTCTGATTCCACTGTGTCGCGAGTTTCGGCCGATACCCAGAACGGCAGTTTGGACAGGCAGTCGTTGATCGTGGTCGCCTGACCTGCCGAAAGCACTCCAGCGTGCAGAGCCTTGGCAACGATGGGGTTGACGGGTTCTCTGGGTTGGCCCGTCATATATGCGCGGCTGCCAAGATTCTTGGCGAGCTCGGTGCGTCGGTTGGCTTCATAGCCGGTCAGGTTGAAACGGTTCTGGACCAGCGCCTTCGTCGTCTTTGCCCCGTAGTCGGCGGGTGTCCCACACCGGTCGTAGACCGATAGTGCAACGGCCGACATCGCCTCGAGGATGCGGGTGGCGGTTTCGATCCCATTGACAACTGTCATCGCCTGATCGGGCCCCAGAGGGCGTGAGAAACTCAGCAGTTCGTCTTTGAGAATGGTGAGACCACTGATGCTGCGGGTCAGTTCAGGAGCAAGTCGGTCGAGGTCACGCCATTCGGTCTCGGACAGGAGTGGGTGAGGAACCGTGGCAGCCGGTTCACTTCCATCTCCAGGTGTGGATTGGCCGCTGCCGTCCGTGGGCGTGCCAGCATCTGAATCGAATGTCTCCGCATCGCCCAGAGAAGCAAGCTGCGCCTCCACCACGGCAGAATCGCCGGGAGGAATCTGCTCATCATCACAGTCTTCTAGGGGCCTCACGGGAACCGCGGCGATCGAATCGAGCTTCCCCACCAGGGGGTTGCCAGTCAGGTCCATTCCAGCGGCTTCGAGCTGCTCACGAAGCGATGTCGGCTCTGATCCCGTCGCCGGCGCCGCCGATGGTTCGTTTCGACCGGCAACGGACTCCCCCGCCACCGCGTCAGATCCGTGCCGGCTCGCACCAAGTTTCCGCCGAGCAGCACCAAGTGAGCGTTTGTCGCTCTTTCCTGGCGTCTGGTCGGGGGTGAGAGTCATCGCCTGTGCGTCCGTTCGTCAACAACATTGTTGCGTGATTAATCTCATTATAATAGCGCCAACATCACTTGTACAGACCTATATTCGATTCTTCGGTCATAGTTTCTATCCCTTTCTAGTATGTTCGAATCGCAGCTGCCTCCAATCAGTATCTGCCCAGGGCAAATAGAACTGCGAACACAGAACAACGAGTACAGAGAGACACACAACCAACCCACTACATCGAGAGCCGGGTGCAGATTCCCGGTACCCGGATTCTCGGGCTCGTGCACTCCAAACAAAAATAGCCGCCACACCTGCCTCGCATTGCGAAACGAAATGACGGTGAACAGAAAAGAATGACGGTGAAACGAAGTGCCAAAATCACGGCACAGCAGAGCACCGGCAGAACACCAGCAGCACGCACAACCGCTATGACGCTATTTGGAGTTGCGAAGGGCCTTGGCCCACTGCTCCTGTGCCTTCGTCATACCTGCGCCTTGGCGGCCAGCGCTCTTGCGCTCGTTGAGGTCTTTGTTCGCTCCGGGGGTCGATTGTCCGCTCAGCGCCCCGCGCCATGAGTGGCAGATAGCAATCGCGAGAGCGTCGGCGGCATCGGCCGGCTTAGGTGCCGCGTCGAGTTCGAGGATCCGGGTCACCATGTTCGTGACCTGCTTCTTATCAGCGCGTCCCGATCCGGTGATGGCGGCTTTGACCTCGGAAGGCGTGTGCATGGCCACAGGCAGTCCACGTCTCGCGGCAAGGCCCATCGTCAGACCCGAGACCTGTGCAGTGCCCATGATCGTGGAGACATCGTTGCGAGCGAACACGCGCTCGATGGCGACGACATCGGGACGGTACGTGTCCAACCAGCTGTCGAACGCCTCGGCAAGGGCGCCCAAACGCAGGTCCACGGAATCCGTGGATGGTGTCCGCAGCACATCGACTGACACCATTTTGACCTTGCGGGCGGGCAGGGTGTCAATGACACCCAGCCCGCACCGGGTCAGGCCTGGATCAACGCCGAGGATTCTCATCGGTAACCATGTTCGATGCCATCACGCATCGAGTTCGGCAAGAACCTCGTCGCTGACATCAGCATTGGAGTAGACGTTCTGTACCTCGTCGCTGTCTTCAAGCGCGTCGATGAGGTTGAAGACCTTGGTGGCTGTTTCCGCGTCCAGGCTGACTTCGATTCCGGGCACGAACGATGCTTCGGCCGAGTCGTAATCGATGCCTGCATCGACAAGTGCTGTACGCACGGCAACGAGGTCAGTGGCTTCGCAGATGATCTCGAAGTTCTCACCTTCGTCCTTGACCTCTTCGGCACCGGCGTCGAGGGTCGCCAGGACGATGGAGTCTTCGTCGGTTCCTTCAGCCGGAACGATGATGACACCCTTGCGGTCGAAGTTGTACGTGACCGAACCGGGGTCTGCCATAGTACCGCCGTTGCGCGTGACTGCCACTCGGACTTCCGAGGCTGCACGGTTGCGGTTGTCGGTCAGGCATTCGATGAGGAGTGCGACACCGCCGGCGGCATAGCCTTCGTACAGAATGTTCTCGTAGTTCACGGCCGAACCGTCGAGGCCGCCGCCGCGCTTGACCGCACGGGTGATGTTGTCGGCGGGAACAGAGTTCTTCTTCGCCTTCTGAACCGCATCGAACAGCGTCGGGTTGCCTTCAAGATCAGGCCCACCGTTTCGAGCGGCAACCTCGATGTTCTTGATCAGCTTGGCGAAGAGCTTCGCCCGCTTAGAATCGATGGCGGCTTTTTTGTGTTTAGTCGTTGCCCACTTGGAATGACCTGACACTGGTGTTCCTTCCTTTAGATATAGCCCCTAGAGTCTATACGCTCAATGCCCGTTATGTGCCCCGCTCTGCCGTCTCGGGAGCACCACGCATGCACCACGGTGTTCAGTCGATGACGAGAGGAACCTCGGGCACAGAGCCGGCCGTGACGAGATCCATGAGGCTGAGCAGATTCTTCGGGTAGATCGTCTCCGTCGTGGCCATCAGCTCCTCGCGGGACCACCACCGGAATTCGAGCAGACTGCGCTTTTCGATGTCCGTCCAGACAGCGTCCTCGAGCTCGATGTCCTCGCTGGTGCGGAATGCAAAGTAGGTTTCCTGCTGATGCAGCGACTTCTCCGTGAATTCGAAGACCTCGTCGCGTGTGGCCAAGGGGCCGATGAGTTCGCCGGGTTCGCATTCGATTCCGGTCTCCTCTGCGAGTTCACGTGCTGCGGTCTGCGCCGCCGATTCACCCAGCTCGGACCCTCCACCGCAGGTCATCCACCATTGGTGGGTGGGCGTGAGCAGGTCCTGGGCTCGAATCAGGAGAACCTCGTCGCGCTCATTGAGTAATACGACCCGTGAGGCTTTACGCGGTTTCATGGTTCTCCAGGAGTTGGCTATGGACGGAAGCAGTCTGTGCAGAATAGTGAAGCGGCAAGCAACCAGCAAGACCGCAATCGTAACCGACAGAACGATATCGGGTAGTGCTCACTCCACCAAGCTGGTGGCGTTCAATGTGAGAAATCACCGACTTGGGACGTGTTCTCACCAGGTGCAGGCGGGGTAAGGGGATCGCCTCTGAGGCGCTGTGGTCAGCCATGGTTCAGCGGATCGCCGAGGTGGTTTCGTCGTCGAGATTCGCATCGACGTCTCCACCCAGATGCTGATCCCACCAGTCGAGCATCGCCTCGAAGCGCTGCCGACGGTGCCGAGGTTGGCCCGCGCGTGAGAGTTCGTGATTCTCGCCTGGGAAGATGAGCAGCTCCGTGTCGACACCCGCTCGCTGCAGTGCGGCATAGTACTGCTGTGCCTGTTCGAGCGGACACCGGAAGTCGAGTTCCGAATGCATCACGAGGCTGGGTGTGCGCACCTGTGAGGCATGTGCCAACGGCGACTGCCGTGCAATGGCCTGCGCATCACGAGTGGTGTATTCCTCTGTGAAGAAGCGTCCGATGTCGGAGGTGCCCACGAAGCTGTCGGGGTCGAGATAGCCACGTTCGACGATCGCCGCCTGGAAGCGGTGATCGTCGGCGGTCATCATCGCGGTGAGATAGCCGCCATAGGAACCGCCTTGGACGCCGAGGCTGCTGGAGTCGAGCTCTGCATCGCCGGCCAATGCGTGGTCGAGGACGGCCAGGACGTCGGCCATTGCTGGGGCGGCCATGTCCCCCTGAACCGCTGTCCCCCACGTACGAGTGCGTCCGCCGGAGCCGCGCGGATTTGCGTAGACCACGGCATAGCCCGCCGAGGTGAGGATCTGGGTTTCGTCGAACCACCCGTGGGTGTACTGCGCGAACGGTCCACCGTGGATGTTGAGAATGACAGGGAACGGTCCTGGGCCGCTGGGCTTCGCCAGCCACCCGGTGATGGACCCGCCCTCACCGTCGACTCGAAGAAGCTGTGGGAGGACGGAATTCGCGGGCGCTGGGTGTGCCCTGACCGCGCCGTCGTCTGTCGTGGTCGAGCCAGCGTCCGTGGCGGTGATGTCCCCGCCTGTGCCCGTGGCTTTCGTGCCGTCGGCTGAGAGCCGCACTCGGTGTAGCACGGCTGGGTTGGTGGGCGTGTCCCCTGTCCAGACGAGGCTGTCGCCGTCGACATCGATGCCGTTGACCACGGCTGTTTCGTCCGTGAGGAAGTCCAGCTCGTCCAGCGTGCGGTTCTCCGCCGCCAGTTCGATCGAGATGATCCGTGAGGCTCCGTCCGTGTCCACAACAGCGATGACAGGCGCATCTCCGCGGACACCACTGCCGTGGCCGGTGCCATGGCCGGTGCCATGGCCGGTGCCATGGCCGGTACCGGCGATCTGAGGCCGGATCGAGGCGACTGAGACGGTCTCAGGGTCTGTCAGACGCCGTGTCGAACCGGCTGTCAGATCGTGGACGAAGAGTCCGGGCATCTGCCCGACGAAGTCGAGTTCGTCTCGGGTCAGTTCATTGCCGATGAGCAGCAGGGTCTCTTCGTCGATCCACCGGTGCAGGTTCACACTCATCCGTGGCAGCGTCAACGCTTCGGGGCGTTCTCCGCCGAGCAGCCACACGGTAGAGCGCAGGTCAGGCTCGCCGTGGTCAGGCGCCAGCGAGGAGACCACACTGACTCTGGTGCCACTCGGTGAGAACTGCGGGTCGTGGACGTCGGATTCTGGGGTCTCTAAGAGTGTGGACAACGGGACTTCGGCACCGCCGGCAATGCCGGACTTGCCCAGCCCCGGTTCGACGAGATCGACGAGGAATGCTCGCGCCGGACGGTCGTTCGTGTAGCCGAGCCCATTGCTCAGGTAGGCCGCCGAGGTGATTCGCCGTGGCGCTTCCTCGCTGGCGGGAACGTCCTCGTCCTGACCGTAGCGTCCCGTTTCAGCGACCCGGGCGACGTAGAGAGCTCGTGCGCCGTCATCATCGAGTGCGAATTCGGAGACGCCGAGGTGATTGTCCGTGATCCGATGAGCAGTTTCGAGGCTGGAACCGACGAACAGCTGACCGGATTCCTTCTTGGCCGCGCTCAGATATCCGGACCAATTGGTGCGGACCTCGGGTGCGTAGTCTCGCCAGTTATGGGTCAGCCGTCGCGAGGACTCCCCTGACAGCGCGAACAGCTGCGAGAGGTAACTGTTGGATTCAAGGTCGGGACGGGTGATTGTGATGACGGCTTCGCTGCCGCGTATCACTGGGGATGAGTACTCGGCGAGGGCGTCGAGATCTTCGGGGTTCATCTGTTCCATTCCTTTGACAGCGCTGCCTGCACATCAGCGTGCACCTGCGGCAGAGCTTTGGTCTGTGCCACGACGGGCAGGAAGTTCGAGTCCCCGCCCCATCTGGGCACAATGTGCTGGTGGAGGTGTGCGGCGATTCCGGCACCTGCCACGGGACCTTGGTTCATTCCCAGGTTGAAGCCGTCCGGGGATGACACGGCGCGGATGACGGTCATCGCCTTCTGCGAGAAATGAGCGAGTTCAGCGGTCTCCGACTCGGTCAGCTCCGTGTAGTCCGCGATGTGACGATAGGGGCAGATGAGGAGGTGGCCCGGGTTGTACGGATACAGGTTGAGCACCGCGTACACCTCGTCACCGCGGGCCACGATCAGGCCCTCTTCATCGGACTTCGTCGGTGCCGTGCAGAACGGACATTCGGAGACTCCGGAGTCCTTGGGTTTGTCCTGTCCGCCGATGTAGACCATCCGATGTGGTGTCCACAGCCGCTGGAAGCCATCAGGTTCGCCGGGAAAGCCTGCAGCCGCCTCTGGTTCAGGTATGCCCTCACAAGGATCGGAGCTGCCCTCGCCGAGGTGGTTGTGTGGTTTCTCCGTCATACCTGGGCCTTGGCTTCGATGGATTCGACGATCCTGCTGACCGCCTCGGCGACGGATACGCCGTTGTCCTGTTCACCGTTGCGGAAACGGAACGACACGGCATTTGCGTCGCGGTCCTCCCCACCGGCGATGAGCACGAAGGGCACCTTCGACTTCGAGGCGTTGCGGATCTTCTTCGGGAACCGATCGTCGCTGTCGTCGATCTCCACGCGCACTCCGGCGGCGCGCAGCTGTGAGGCCACCTCCGCGAGGTAGTCGTTGAATTCCTCGGCCACGGGAATGCAGGTGACCTGGACAGGTGCCAACCAGACGGGGAACGCACCCGCATAGTGTTCGATGAGCACACCCATGAACCGTTCGATGGAGCCGAACTTCGCCGAGTGGATCATCACGGGCTGTTTGCGGGTGCCGTCGGCGGCCTGGTACTCCAGACCGAAGCGCTCGGGCTGGTTGAAGTCGAGCTGAACGGTCGACATCTGCCAGGTCCGGCCGATGGCATCGCGGGCCTGGACGGAGACCTTGGGGCCGTAGAACGCGGCTCCGCCCGGGTCGGGAACCAGTTCGAGTCCGGTTTCCAACGCGACCTCCTCGAGAACCTGCGTGGCTTCTGCCCACTGCTCATCCGAGCCGATGAATTTGTCCTTCTTCTTCCCGTCTTCGTCGCGAGTCGACAGTTCCAGGTAGAAGTCATCGAGTCCGAAATCGCGCAGCAGGCTGAGGACGAATTCGAGGAGGTGGCGGATCTCCTTGGCGGCGTCTTCCTGAGCCACATAGGAGTGCGAATCGTCCTGTGTCAGTGCGCGCACGCGGGTGAGGCCGTGGACGACTCCGGAGGCCTCGTCGCGGTACACGGTGCCGAACTCGAAGAGACGCAGGGGAAGCTCACGGTATGAGCGGCCGCGCGAGCGGTAGATGAGGTTGTGCATGGGGCAGTTCATCGCCTTGAGGCGGTAGGGAGTGCCCTCCTTGACGATCTCACCGGACTCGTCGCGGACCTCGTCGACGGAGATCGACGGGAACATGTTCTCGCCGTAGTACGGCAGGTGCCCCGATGTGTAGTACAGGTTTTCCTTCGAGATGTGCGGGGTGCCGACGTATTCGAAGCCTTCTTCGATGTGGCGGGCGCGGACGTAGTCCTCCATCTCGCGCTTGATGACACCGCCCTTGGGGTGGAAGACGGGCAGGCCGGAACCGAGTTCCTCGGGGAATGAGAACAGGTCGAGTTCGGCGCCGAGCTTGCGGTGGTCACGGCGTTCGGCCTCGGCGAGGCGGTCCTGGTGTGCTTTGAGATCCTCTTTCGAGGCCCAGGCGGTGCCGTAGACGCGCTGCAGGCTGGCATTGGCCTGGTCTCCGCGCCAGTAGGCCGCCGAGGAGCGGGTGACGGCGAATCCGTTGCCGATCAGTTTGGTGGTGGGCAGGTGCGGTCCTCGGCAGAGATCCTGCCATACGATCTCGCCCTTGCGGTCGAGGTTCTCATAGACGGTGAGCTCGCCGGCACCGACCTCGACGGAGGCGGAATCGTCGGAGCCTGCACCCTTGTCGGAGATCAGTTCGAGTTTGTAGGGCTCGTTGGCCATGCGCGCTTTGGCTTCGTCCTCGGTGACGACGACGCGGTTGAAGCTCTGGCCGGACTTCACAATCTGGGCGGCCTTCTTCTGGATCGCCTTGAGGTCTTCGGGGGTGAAGGGCTCGGCCACGTCGAAGTCGAAGTAATAGCCGTCTGTGATGTAGGGGCCGATGCCGAGCTTCGCGTCGGGGAACAGGTCCTGGACAGCCTGGGCTGTGACGTGGGCGGTCGAGTGGCGAAGAATGTCGAGTCCGGCTGGAGAATCGATGGTGATCGGAGCGATCTGGTCACCAGCGGCGAGTTCGCGACTGAGATCGACGGGCTGTCCGTCGAGCCACATTGCAACGACTGTGCGGTCCGTGGAGAAGATCTCCGTGCCAGTCAACCCCTGTTTCCAAGGAATGGTCTCTCCCGCGCAGTCAATGCTGTCAGCCACTGATCTTCTCCGTTCGTCTGTGTTGGGGTGCCTCGCCCCTAGAGTCTAATACCTAATCGGCGGTGCGAAATCAGTTGGGTGGCAGTCGTGAGACCGCCACCCAACTGATGAATCGTATGCAATTTTCGATGTCTGCGCGGTTCGCGCCTATGTGGCTCGGGATCGGCGCACCGCCCCGAGCCACATCACGCGGCCTTGCTGAATTCGAAGTCCTTGCCCTTACCGAGATCTTCGGTCAGTGAGAGCTTCAGGTGAACCTTGTCGACTTCAGCCGACGGCACTGCGAACGCGAGCTGGACAGTGTTCTCTCCATTCGCGGGGACCGGCTCACTGAATGCGAAGCCACCTGAGTAATTCTTGGAGCCGTCGAAGACGTCCTTATACTCCTTGCCGGCACCGTTATCGGCCGTGACTCGGGCAAGCCCCAGATCGGCGTCTGAGCTCCCGCTGTTCTTCACGGTCACAGTCACGACTGCGACCTCACCCTTGGTGCTTTCGGCTCCTGCCGCATATTCGTCCACGGTACCCGGCTTCACTGCGATGGCCGCGGTCAGATCGGTGCCGATCTCGACCCCGCCGTCCTCGACAGGAGGAGCAGCTTCTTCACTGTCGTCAGATGAACCTGCACCCTCGCTGGGGTCCTGTGCTGGGTCAGAGGGGCCTTGGACCGGTGCTGGGGATGAGGACTGCGCATCGGCAGCTTCGCCGATCGCGGTGATGAACATGCCACCGAAGATCAAGGTGACGATGACAGAGATGATCGAGAACAGGATGGCAATGAAACTGAGGATCATGCCGGTAATAGTCATGCCCTTGTTGTTGGCCACCCCCTTCTTGATCGAGGAGAGACCGACGAACGCGAAGATCACACCAGCAACTCCGAAGAGGAATCCGATCCCGAAGAAAATGGACAGGACGATACCGGCGATGCCACCGACAAGAGCGAGAATGCCCCAGATGTTCTTCGACTTGTTGTTGCCCGGGCCAGCAGAATACGAACCGTAGCTCGCATTGGGGTTGGCAGGAATGAACTGGTCCGAAGAACCGTCAGCACCGGCATAAGCAGGCTGCTGACCGTATTGGTTTGCGTCATAGCCCTGTGCATTGGGGTCATAACCCTGGCCGTAGCCGCCCTGGTTCTGGCCGTAGGGGTCTTGACCGTAGTAGCCCTGTGCGTTGGCGTCGTAGCCCGGCGCGTTGGCATCGTAGCCTTGGCCGTAGCCACCCTGATTCTGGTCGTAGCTTGGCGCTCCCGTGTCAATCGGCTGACCGTACTGAGGCTGCGAACCATACTGGGGCTGTGAGCCGTACTGGGGCTGCTGGTTCGGGTCGTTCTGTGAGCCGTACTGAGGCTGCTGGTTCGGGTCGTTCTGTGAGCCGTACTGAGGCGCGCTGTTCTGATCTCCCGAGAAACTAGGAGCGCTGGGCGGCTGATTGTCGGGGCCCTGACCGTTGGGGTTCTGATTTCCAGAACCGTCATTCGGTTCATACGGGTTCTGAGGAGTAGACATGAGTGCTCCGAAGTATTCGTCGATGGTTACCCTCACTAGCGTACTAGTGAATGTGTGCCTTTCCCCATGACTTCCACGTGGCAGTCTTGACACACGGCCGACACATCGGTCCGAGCTCCTCCGGCCGGAATCATTCGGCGATGAATGCACGAAGCCCCGAGTGAGTCACTCGGGGCTTCTTCTGTGCGCGATACTGGGATCGAACCAGTGACCTCTTCCGTGTCAGGGAAGCGCGCTACCGCTGCGCCAATCGCGCCTTATTCAGTTATTGCACCGGAACACAAGGTCCCTGTGCGCGATACTGGGATCGAACCAGTGACCTCTTCCGTGTGAAGGAAGCGCGCTACCGCTGCGCCAATCGCGCCGACTCACCAATGGAGAACCATCGGACGAATCTGAGGTGGCGACGGGATTCGAACCCGTGTATACGGCTTTGCAGGCCGCTGCCTCGCCTCTCGGCCACGCCACCGCCAAGGCAGTGCCATGACGCCTCCGAGCGGATGACGGGATTCGAACCCGCGACCCTCACCTTGGCAAGGTGATGCTCTACCAGCTGAGCCACATCCGCATTTCTCACTGCCCGGTTTCCCTGGCAACGAGATACAACTCTATACGCAGGTGACGGTCCATGCAAAATCAGATCCGCGTGATCGTGGTCACACGCGCAAATCTAGCTTTCAGACTCATCGACTTATATTGGAAGAGTGAACGATGACCCCACGGACAAGCGCCCGCAAGGGTGGCTGTCGCGCCATCACAAGCAAGGCGTGCGCCCCTGGCGCAAAACACGTCTGAGCTTCCTGCGCTGGCGCGGAAACATCACAGCCAACCCGCACGCGGCACGGCTCTATCGGATCGTCGTCGGCGCAGTGGGCACTCTCATCGTGCTCATCGGACTACTGCTTGTGCCACTGCCGGGCCCCGGGTGGCTCATCGTCATCATCGGACTGTTCGTCATCTCCAGCGAGTTCCGCTGGGCGCAGAGGATTCTGCACTTCGTGCGAGTCCACGTCGAGAAATGGACGCATTGGGTCATGGCGCAGCCGCTGTGGGTGCGCTGGACGATCGCTGCGGTCACAGCAGCGTTCGTCGCAGTCCTCGCCTGGAGTGCATTGAGGATCATCGGTCTCCCCGACTGGATCCCCGAACTCGAGGTCCTCAGGTATCTCAAGTTGCAGTAGCGCCGAAGCCTCCGCGCTGAGTGCTCGCTGCTGAATGCTGCAGGGAGAGCGCCGGCTACTGCGCAGAGAGTGCCGTCAAGCGCGAAAGGCAGCGCATGTACTTCTTGCGGTAGCCTCCGGCCAGCGACTCGTCGGTGAAGACCTTGTTCAGCGCCTGGCCCGAGTTGATGATCGTGACGTCGCGGTCATAGAGCCGGTCGACGAGCGCGACGAAGCGCAGGGCTACACCCTCGTTGTCGATCGTCTGCACGTCCTCCCACACGGCTGCGTCGAGACCGTCGACCATGCGTCCGTAACGTGAAGGGTGGACCGTGGAGAGGTGCCGCAGAAGCGTCGGGAAGTCGTCGCGGGCGACGGTGCCGGTCAACTTAGCCGTCTCGGCGTCAAGGCTCTCAGCCGGAACCGGATCAGCAGGTTCACTCAGCCCGCGATGGCGGTAGTCCTTACCCTCGATCCGGTAGATGTCGAACTGGTCGGCAAGCGCCTGGATCTCCCGGAGGAAATCCTGTGCCGCGAAGCGACCCTCTCCCAGTGACCCGGGCAGGGTGTTCGAGGTGGCGATGATCTTCACCCCAGCGTCGGTGAGTTCGCGCATGAGTCGCGACATGAGCACCGTGTCACCGGGATCGTCGAGTTCGAACTCGTCCACGCAGACGAGCTTCATCTGTGAGAGATCGTCGCGAGCACGGATGAAACCGAGCGCGCCGACGAGGTTCGTATATTCGACGAACGTGCCGAAGGTCGCAGGCTTCTCATTGGCATGCCATGCCGCGGCCAGGAGGTGGGTTTTACCCACGCCGTAGCCGCCGTCGAGATAGACCCCCTTGGGTCCGTCCTTGCCCTTCGAAAACAGTTTGCCCAGGAAGCCCTTCGATGTCGACGACGCCACGAACTCCTCAAGCTTGTTGCGTGCTTGAGCCTGCGAGGGCTCCGAGTCATCGGTGCGGTAGCTGGCGAAGGACACGTCCTGGAACTGCGGTGGCGGGATAAGGCCCGCAATGAGTTCGTCGGGGGCAACTTGGGGGGAACGGTCGCTCAGTGCGACCAGAGTCTGCTCGGCATTCACTCGGCCTAGTCTATTGCAGGCCGCGCCTCGTCAATCAACTGCCGCTGACGTGAGAGTCCTCTCAGCCGAAATTGCATCGGCCGACGACCTGTCAGCTGAAGTCGAAGCCCAGGCGTCCCAGCTGCTTCGGGTCACGCTGCCAGTCCTTGGCGATCTTCACATGCAGGTCGAGATACACCTTGGTCCCCAGCAGTGCCTCGATGCCGCGCCTGGATTCGCTGCCGATGGCTTTGAGTCGGCTGCCGCCCTTGCCGATGATGATCGCCTTCTGGCTGGAACGTTCGACATAGAGGTTGACGTGGACGTTCCACAGCGGGTTGTCCTCGCTGCGTCCCTCACGGGGGTACATCTCCTCGACCTGAGCGGCTAGGGAGTGAGGAAGTTCGTCGCGGACGCCTTCGAGCGCGGCCTCACGCACGAGTTCGGCAATCATCTTCTCCTCCGGCTCGTCCGTCAGCTCCCCTTCCGGGTAGAGCGGGGGCGATTTCGGCAGATGACCGGTGAGCACGGAATCGACCGTGTCGATCTGGAACCCATCCACGGCGGAGACCGGGACCACGTCGGCGAAGTTCGCGAGCTCGCCGACGGCCATCAGCGCCTCGGCGACCTTGTCTTGGGAGACCTTGTCGGTCTTCGTCACCAGGGCCACGATCGGGGTGCGCCCGTCGAGGAGCTCAAGCTGGGAGGCGATGTACCGGTCGCCGGGACCGATGGGTTCGTCGGCGGGCAGGCAGAAGCCGATGACGTCGACCTCGCTCAGGGTCGAGGCCACAAGGTCGTTGAGCCTGCTGCCCAACAGGGTGCGTGGTTTGTGGAGGCCCGGGGTGTCGACGAGGATCAGCTGGTGGTCTTCCTTGTGGACGATGCCGCGGATCGTGTGCCGAGTGGTCTGGGGCTTCGACGAGGTGATCGCCACCTTCTCCCCCACCAGAGCATTCGTCAGCGTTGATTTTCCGGTGTTCGGCCGGCCGACGAAGCAGGCGAAGCCGGCCCTGTAGTTCTCGGGATAGTCCGTGCGAAATTCCATTTCAGTTCTCTTCCTTCGTAACCCTGACGTGGGTGATGCGGTGGCGGCGGCCCTGGCCCTCCATCGCTTCGATGTTGAGGCCTTCGATCTGTGCGTGCGAACCGTCGATGGGGACGCGGCCGATGAGCTTCGTGAGAAGACCGCCGACGCTGTTGACGTCGTCTTCGTCGATCTTCACATCGAAGTGATCGGCGAAGTCGGAGATGGACATGCGGGTGCTGATGACGAATGAGCCGTCTTCGGCCTCGACGAGCTCTTCGTCGCTGGTGTCGTATTCGTCTTCGATTTCGCCGACAATCTCTTCCACGATGTCCTCGATCGTGACGAGCCCAGCGGTGCCGCCGTATTCGTCGACTAGGATCGCCAGATGCGTCGAATCAAGCTGCATCTGCTCCAGCAGGTCATCGGCGGGTTTGGTTTCGGGGACGAACAGCACTCCCCTGGCCAGGATGTCGACCGACCGCTCCGCGTCCTCCGGGTGGAGATGGAGTCGTCGGGCCACGTCCTTGAGGTAGGCGACGCCACGAATGTCGTCGAGGTCCTCGCCGCTGACGGGGACCCGTGAGAACCCCGAACGGAGGAAGAGATTCATGACTTTGGACAGCGGGGTTCCTGAGTTGACGGTCACGAGGTCGGTGCGCGGGACCATGACCTCGTTCGCCGAGGTGTCCGAGAGGTTGAACACGGATTGGATCATTTCGCGTTCGCCGTCTTCGATGACATCGGATTCGCTGGCCCGCTCAACCAGGTCGCGCAGCTGGTCGGAGGTGACGAAGGGGCCGTCCTTGTACACGCGATCCGGAGTCAGCAGGTTGCCCAGGAGGACGAGGATCTTCGTCAGCGGTTTGAGTACCACGAGGGCGACGCCCACAACCCAGCTGAGATTGAGGCAGACTGCCAGAGAACGGCGTCGTCCGATGGTTCGCGGCGACACTCCTGCAACGACGAAGACCGCGATCGATGCGGTGAGCACGGTGAGGACGACCATGAGCGGTCCGACGGAGTAGATCGAGTCATAGGCCAAAGCGATGAACACTGTGGCCAGAGCTTCCATGAAGTTGCGGACGAAGATGATGACGTTGATGTTGGTGGGCAGATCGATCAGGATCTTCTCTGCCCGGAACGCAGCCTTCTTGCCTTCGTCCTTCGCGTCCTGGATCGCCTGATGGGAGACACTGAGCAGAGCGGCATCAACGGCCGAAAGCGTCGCCGAGACGACGAGACACAGTGCTGCGCCGAGGAACAGCCAGAGCACGACTCAGACCTCGGTGGGTGAAGGGATGTCGGTGCGTCCGTCGTAGCGCGCAGCGAAGAAGGTCAGCAGCAGATGCCGCTGCAGCGCGAACATCTCTTCCTTCTCTTCGGGTTCGCTGTGGTCATAGCCGAGAAGGTGCAGGAAGCCGTGGACAGTCAGCAGGAGCACCTCGTCCATCGTCGAATGTCCCGAAGACGAGGCTTGGGCTGCGGCCACCTCGGGGCAGATGATGATGTCGCCCATCTGGCCCTCGGTGGGCGCCCCGGCCTGCCCCTGCGTGAGCTGGTCCATCGGGAAGGACATCACATCGGTGGGACCGTCGAGGTCCATCCAGGTGACGTGGAGTTCCTCCATCGCCTTCGCATCGACCATCGTCACGGCGAGTTCTGCACCGGCGTGCATGTGCAGAGCCTGGCCCAGGTATTCAGTCAGAGCTACAACCTCGTCGAGGTCGATCGCTGCATCTGTTTCGTTGGAGATCTCGGTATTCATTCGCTGCTTCCCCACAGGTCGTAGGCGTCGACGATCTTCGTCACCAGTGAGTGGCGGACGACGTCCTTGCTGCCCAGGTGGCAGAATTCCAGGTCTTCGATTCCGGTCAGGATGTCCTGCACGACGTTGAGACCGCTGCGAGTCTTGCCCGGCAGGTCGATCTGGGAGACGTCCCCGGTCACGACCATCCGAGCGCCGAAGCCCAGGCGGGTGAGGAACATCTTCATCTGCTCACCGGTCGTGTTCTGCGCCTCGTCGAGGATGATGAACGCGTCGTTGAGGGTGCGCCCGCGCATATAGGCCAGCGGTGCGACCTCGATGGTTCCCGTTTCGATGAGCAGCGGGATCGATTCGGGATCGACCATGTCGTGCAGGGCGTCGTAGAGGGGCCTCACGTACGGGTCGATCTTCTCGTTGAGAGTTCCCGGCAGGTAGCCCAGGCTCTCTCCGGCCTCAACCGCGGGACGGGTGAGGATGATGCGTGAGACTTCTTTGTGCTGCAGTGCGTTGATGGCCATGGCCATGGCCAGGTAGGTCTTGCCCGTGCCTGCAGGCCCGATGCCGAAGGTGATCGTATGGTTGCGGATCGCCTTGACATAATCGTGCTGGCCCATCGTCTTGGGACGGATGGACTTTCCACGGGTGGAGAGGATGTTCGTTCCCATCACCGCCGAGGCTGCCTTCCCCTCGGAGGAGAACGACGCCACCCGGTCGATCGTCTCTTCGTTGATGCGGTGGCCGGAGGCGTGCAGCTTCTTGAGTTCCCCGATGACGGAGACGAATGCTGCGACGCGATTCGGTTCACCGGTGGCCTGCACCTGGTTGGCCCGCACATGCAGGTCGAGGTCGGGGAAGACTCGCTCGAGCTTGCGCAGGTTCGACTCCCCCGGTCCGAAGAACTCGACCAGATCGATGGAGTCGGGAATCACGAGACGCACTGTGTCCGACGGCGTTTCTTCGCCTGGAGTGGGGTTCACAGAGTTCGTGGGCTGAGTGGAGGTGTCCAGAATGATCCTTAGTGGCTGTTCGTACGTTTAGGAGTACTGCAATTGTGTGCTTCCATCGTAGTCCGCTTAGTCACCAACGGCCCAATGAATTCTGAGCCATGACGAGCCCGGCCGCACCGGCGGAGGACGACCGCAGGACTGTAGGACCGAGAAGTACGGCTTTGGCGCCGACGGCCGCGAGTGCATCAAGCTCTGCGTCGCTGACGCCGCCTTCGGGACCAACGACTAAGACGATGCGTTCGGGATCTGGAGAATTCTCCATTCCAGAGGCAGCAGGCGAGATGCGCGCGGAACGAGGTTCACTCAGGGCCTGCGAGAGTCTGAGTTCTGCGGCCTCATGCAGGACGTAGACGGTGTCAGTCTCGCTCAGAGTCGCTGCGAGGCCGGTGCCGCGGACCAGGTCGCGGCGCAACGGGAAGCGGGAGCGTCGGGCCTGCAGGGAGGCCGCCCGGATGACGTTGTCCCATTTGGCGGCGAGCTTGTCACGCTTCTTCGCCGGCCAATCGGCGATCGAACGCTCGGCGGCCCAGGGAACCACCTCGTCGACGCCGATCTCTGTGGCGGTTTCGATCGCCTGCAGGTCACGGTCGCCCTTGGCCAGAGCCTGCACGAGAACCAACCGTGGCTGGTCTGCTCTCGTGTGCGTGACCGATGCGACGTGAAGTCCGAGTTCGTTCGTCGAGGCGTTCGAAACGGTTCCGCGCACACGGGTGCCGGATCCGTCGACGACTTCGAGTTCGTCCCCCGGTCCGAGTCGGCGGACTCGGACCGCGTGCCCGGCCACGTCCTCACCGAAAGTGAGCACCTGGCCGGTGACCGCCTCGGCGGACTGGGGCGAGAAGAAGACGGGAAGACTCACCGACCGGCGAACTTCTCACGCATGCGGGAGAACACGCCACGGTTCTGGGTGGTGATCTGGGCGCGTGGGGTCTCTTCCTCACGCAGCGTTGCCAACTGCGCAAGCAGGTCCTTCTGCGCGTCGTCGAGCTTGTCCGGCGTCATCACGTCGACCGTGATGAGCAGGTCGCCTCGGGTCTCCGAGCGCAGTCGGGTGGCGCCGAGGCCGGGCAATTTGACGACGGTGCCCGACTGGATGCCGGCCTCGATGGAAAGGTCCTGCGTGCCGTCGAAGGTGTCGAAGGGGATCGAGGCACCGAGTGCGGCTGCCGTCATCGGCACGGAGACGGAGGCGCGCAGGTTGTCACCGTCGCGCTGGAAGACTTCGTGGCGGGCCACCATGACCTCGACGAAGAGGTCGCCGGCAGGTCCGCCGCCGGGGCCCACTTCGCCCTGGGATGAGAGCTGGATGCGTGTGCCGTCGGAGACTCCGGCGGGGATTCGGATCTTCATGGTCCGCTGTTTGCGGACGCGTCCGTCACCCTGGCAGTTGAGGCAGGGGCTGGGAATGACGGTGCCGTAGCCGTGGCAGGAGTTGCACGTCTGGTTGGTCACCATCTGGCCCAGCAGGGTCCGGGTCATGCGCTGGACGCTGCCGGCTCCGTGGCACAGGGTGCAGGTCTCAACGGATGTGCCCTGCTGTGTTCCGGCACCTGAACAGGTGTCGCAGACGACTGCCGTGGTGACATCGAGATCGATGTTTCCGCCGAACGCGGCGGTTTCGAGATCGATGTTGACTCCGACGAGTGCGTCCTTGCCACGCTGTGTGCGCGGCATCGGGCCACCGGCCGAGCCGGCTCCCCCGCCGAAAAAGGTCTCGAAGATATCGCCGAAGCCGCCGAAGCCGCCACCGCCGGCAGGGAAGCCCTGTCCGTTCTCGCCGCCTCCCATGTCGTAGTTACGGCGCTTCTCCGAATCGGAGAGGACGTCGTAGGCGAGGGAAATGGCTTTGAATTCGTCCTCGTGTCCGGGGTTCACATCGGGGTGATATTTCCGAGCGAGCTTTCGGTACGACGATTTGATTTCAGCCGCCGAAGCGTCTTTGGACACTCCGAGTGTTTCATAGTGATCGGCCACAGAAACTTCTCTCTCCCTGGTGGTGTGCGTTGTTCGCGTTCTCGTGCCTGTTCGCGCGGTGGTGTTGGTGCGCGCTGTGCTGTGTGGTCCTATTGTGCTGTGTGGTCATGGTGTGCTGTGTGCGCTCGTGCCGGTGCATCTAGCCCTGATCGAGGACAGAGGAGACGTATTTCGCTACGGCCCGCACAGCTGTGATCGTCGTGGGGTAGTCCATCCGGGTCGGCCCGAGCACAGCCAATCGAGCGGAGGACCCCGCGTCATGACCATATTCGGCAGCCACGAGAGATGTCGAGCTGAATGACTCGTGAGTATTCTCACGACCGATCCGAACGCTGATCTCCTCTTGATCCTCGGCCATCGATGTCAGCAGCTTGAGCAGTACAACCTGTTCTTCGAAAGCTTCGAGGATCGGTGCCATCTTCTCACCGAACTCCCTCCCGGAGCGAGCCAGATTCGCTGTGCCCGCCATGATGATGCGTTCTTCGCGTGTGGCCATGATGAGATCGGTGACCGCGGACCGGACCTGTGCCAGCGCTGCGGCGACGTCCGCGCCTGGTTGGCTGGTCGCCACGACAGGCTCTGTCACAGCGGGGTCCATGCCCTGCACCGAAGCCCTGGATGTACTCGTGCTCATCACTTGCGATAACTTCTGGCCGGAGAATTCGGTGTTGACCTCATCGCGGATTCCCCGCAGCACCTCGTCATCCACGCTGCCGGGAGTGATCACAATCTTCTGTTCGACCTGACCGGCGTCGGTGATGAGGACGACGAGGATGCGGTTGGGGCCCAGCCCTACGACCTCAATGTGTTTGATCGTGGCGCGGGAGACGCTCGGGTACTGGATCAGTGCCACCTGATGGGTCAGGCCTGAGAGCACACGCACCGTGCGGTCGAGCATGTCATCGAGGTCCCCGTCGCCGTCGATGAGCTGGAAGATCGCACGTCGCTCAGCATGCGTCAGCGGTTTGAAGTCGTCGATGCGGTCGACGAACATGCGGTAGCCGAGATCGGTCGGAATCCGCCCTGCCGAAGTGTGGGGCTGCGCAATGTAGCCCTCTTGCTCTAGATGGGCCATGTCGTTGCGGATCGTGGCCGGAGAGACGCCGAGCGTGTGGCGCTGCACGATGGCCTTCGATCCGACGGGTTCGTTGGTGGCGACGAAGTCTTCGACGATCGCACGCAGAACCTGTGCTCGCCTGCTGTCGTTCATTCGTCTCCTTCCTTCGCTCGGCACCGTTTTTGGCACTCATCTGTCTTGAGTGCCAATTCTACGCCTCTTATATTCCGAATTCACTTTCGGCTCCATCTCAGCGGGTCACCACCCATCCCATCGAGTCCTTGATTAGGGTGGTTGTCCGTGAATACCTTTGATCGCTACGGGCCCGATGTGCTGGCCGGCTCCTCGCCCTCCTCACACCGACCCAAGAAGTCCACCCCCGTCGAACTGGGTCTCGGCATGGTTCTCGAAGACGCGATGAGCGGATATGTCGGTGCCGTCGTCGGCGCCGAGAAGACCACCGCCGGAGTCGTCGTCAATCTCGAGGACCGGGCAGGAAAGGTCCGCGCATTCCCCTTGGGGCCTGGCTTCCTTCTCGAAGGCAAACCCGTCGACCTCAGACTGCCGGCCAAGAAGAAATCGGCTCCCGGTCGCACAGCCTCGGGGTCGCGCGCGGTCGGCAATGCTCGGGCCCGAGTGGCTCGCGGATCTCGCATCTGGGTCGAAGGCAAACACGATGCCGAGCTCGTCGAGAAGATCTGGGGCGACGATCTGCGCATCGAAGGTGTCGTCGTCGAACCGCTGGGCGGCCTGGACGATGTCGCCGACAAGCTCGCGGCGTTCGGTCCCGACAAGGACCACCGCGTCGGGGTCCTGGCCGACCATCTCGTGTCCGGCACCAAAGAATCCAAGATCGCCGAGGCGGTGCGCGCCGATCCGCGCTATCGCGACGTCGTCCACATCATCGGTCATCCTTATGTCGACATCTGGCAGGCCGTCAAGCCTCATGTCGTGGGCATCAGGGAATGGCCAGTCGTGCCTCGGGGCGAGGACTGGAAGACAGGGATCCTGCGGCGTATCGGTTGGCCTCACGCCGACCACAGGGACGTGGCCCGGGGCTGGGTGCGTATCTTGGGCAAGGTCAGCACCATCGCCGACGTCGAACCCACGCTCTCAGGTCGAGTCGAAGAACTCATCGACTTCGTCACCGTCGGTTGAGGCCCAGGTCGATTGTGATCGATCTGGTACACGATTCGGGCTTTCCCCAGTTCGGCGACATGGCGTTTCCGATAGTGTGAATGACCAGAAGCTCTGAAAGGACCCGCATGTCTTATAACCTGCAGCAGCCGAACAACGGCTCTGACCAGTCGCGTCCCATGCCACCGAATTATTCTCAGGCCTCTGGACCCCACCAGCCCTACAGCCAGCAGAACCAAAGCTACGGTTCGCAGCAGCCAAACCCGGCTCAGCAGAACTATGGTTCCCAGCAGGGCCAGCCCCCACAGCCCGGCTACGGTTTCCAACAGCCTTATGGTCAGAGCCAGCCCGCTCAGCCCGGCTACGGTTCCCAGCAGGCCTACGGCCAGGGTCAGCAGCAGTACACGCAGCAGCCCTATGGGCAGCAGGCCTACGGCAACGGTCCTGCGCAGCCGGTCGGCAATCCGGCCATGTTCGACTCGCGGATGCTGCCGGGGAATGCCTATGGTCCCGGCTCCGAAATGTTCTGGCAGGCCAGCGAGAGCGAAAGAACCACGGTGCTGTGGACTCATATCGGGTCCATCTTCGTCGGTTTCCTGCCTCTCATCATGTTCCTGGTGAAGAAGGACGAATCGCCCTATGTACGCGAACATTCGCGGCAGGGACTCAACGCGATGATCACGAACTGCATCGCCACGTTCGCTGCTGTCATCGTGTTCTTGGTCTTGGGTTTCCTCCTCGCCTTGGTCACCTTCGGCCTGGGCATCTTCATTTATTTCTTGGCGTTCATCGTCCCGATCTTCTACACGGTGCTCTACATCATCGCTGCGGTTGCAGGGAGCAAGGGCGAGGGCTATAAGTTCCCGCTCGTGTTCAACTTCGTGAAGTGATCACGCCAATCAGATGATCTGATCGTGTTATCTGCACGCAGAAGTCGCTGTCATCGCATTTGATGACAGCGGCTTCTCTGCGTTCGACTCAGTTCACAGAGTCGAGCGGTTCAGTTAGTGGGACCCAGCGGTTCAGTTCACGTAATCCGTGAGGATGCGGACCATGTAATCAGCCATCAGCCGGCCCTGCAGCGTGGGTGCAAAGCGGCCTTCGCCTACAGCGTCACCATCGAGCAGTCCCTGTTTGACGAACCCTCTGATTGCCCGCTCACTGCCTGCGCCCAGTGAATCCAGCGGCAGTTCCGAATCGATTCGAGCCGCGAGCATGATCCGCTCGACCTCCTGGGTCGTTGTGTCCAGCACCTCGCGTCCGATGGCGGGCGACTCACCTGCCAGCAGGCGGTCGGACCAGGCACGGGGATGTTTAGCATTCCAGAATCGCACCCCACCGATGTGCGAATGGGCTCCGGGACCGAAGCCCCACCAATCGGCATTGCGCCAGTAGGCCATGTTGTGGTCGCAGCGGGTCTTCGCTGACGTCGACCAGTTGCTGACCTCATACCAGTGCAGACCGGCGGCTTCCATAGCAGCATCGGCGATCTCATACTTATCGGCCAGGTCGTCTTCGTCGGGCATTGCCAGTTCGCCGCGGCGAACCATGGCCCCCATCTTCGTCCCGGGCTCGACGATCAGCGAATAGGATGAAATATGATCGACGTCGTTGCTCAGAGCCACTTCAAGTGATCTGCGCCAATCGTCGATGGACTCCCCCGGGGTTCCATAGATGAGGTCGAGGCTCAGCTCCAGTCCGGCCTCTTTGATCCACCGGGCCACATCCGGAATCTTCTTTGGGTCGTGTGTGCGATCCAAGGTCGCGAGCACATGGGGTACCGCTGATTGCATGCCCAGGGAGATCCGAGTGAAACCTGCGGCTGCCAAGGTGGCGATATAGGACGGGGCTAAGGTGTCGGGGTTCGCTTCGGTCGTGACCTCGACGTCAGGTGCCAACCGGAAGCGGTCGCGGATGTCGTCCATCACTCCGGCCAGCACCTCGGCGGCCAGCATCGTCGGAGTGCCCCCGCCGAAGAAGATCGTCGTGACCGTACGATCGCCGGCGCCTGCCTCGGCGAGCACACGGGTCGAGAGGTCGAGCTCCCGGGCAAGATTGCTGCGATAGTCGTCGCGGGAGGCACCGGGACCCAGATCTTCGGCGGTATAGGTGTTGAAGTCGCAGTAACCGCAGCGGACCCGGCAGTACGGGACGTGGACGTAGAGGCTCAGCCCACGATCTGTCGCGCCGATCCCGGCCGAGGCCGGCAGCGAACCGTCGAGCGGTGGGGTCTCACCAGTCGGTTGTGCGGGCACTTACTTCTTAGGTTCCTTCTTGGACTCCGGCTCATCGGAGGACAGCGCTGCGATGAAGGCTTCCTGTGGAACTTCGACATTGCCGACGAACTTCATTCGCTTCTTGCCTTCCTTCTGCTTCTCCAGCAGTTTGCGTTTACGGCTGATGTCGCCGCCGTAGCACTTGCTCAGCACGTCCTTGCGGATGGCGCGGATGGTCTCGCGGGCGATGATGCGCGAACCGATGGCCGCCTGGATAGGCACCTCGAACTGCTGGCGGGGAATCAGCTTGCGCAGCTTCCCGGCCATGAGCACGCCGTAGGAGTAGGAATTGTCGCGGTGGACGATCGCAGAGAAGGCGTCGACCTGGTCGCCGTGGAGCAGGATGTCGACCTTGACCAGATCTGCCGCATCTTCGCCGTCGTCGGAGTAATCCAGCGTGGCGTAGCCCTTGGTCTTCGACTTCAGCTGATCGAAGAAGTCGAACACGATCTCGGCCAGAGGCAGCCTGTAACGGATCTCTACCCGGTCCGAGGACAGGTAGTCCATGCCCAGCAGGCTGCCGCGACGTGTCTGGCACAGCTCCATCACCGCACCGATGTGCTCACTCGGCGTGAGGATGGTCGCCCGGACCATGGGTTCGCGGACCTCTTTGATCTTGCCCGTCGGATACTCGCTGGGGTTCGTGACCTCCATCTCGGATCCGTCTTCCATCGTGACGTCGTAGATCACGCTGGGTGCGGTGGAGATGAGGTCGAGGTCATATTCGCGTTCTAGGCGGTCGCGCAGAACTTCAAGGTGGAGGAGTCCGAGGAAGCCGCAGCGGAAGCCGAAGCCCAGTGCCGTGGAAGTCTCCGGCTCGTAGGCCAGCGAGGCGTCGTTGAGCTTGAGCTTGTCGAGCGCATCGCGCAGCACCGGATAGTCCGATCCATCGATCGGGAAGAGCCCGGAGTACACCATGGGCTTGGGTTCCTTGTAGCCATCGAGTGCCTGTTCGGCCGGCTTCGAGGACGAGGTGACCGTGTCACCGACCTTGGACAGGCGGACGTCTTTGACACCGGTGATGAGGTATCCGACCTCGCCGACCCCGAGCCCCTTCGTGGCATTCGGCTCCGGTGAGGAGACACCGATCTCGAGGAGTTCGTGGGTGCTGCCGGTCGACATCATCGTCAGCTTCTCACGCGGGCGCAGGGCACCGTCGATAAGGCGAACATACGTCACGACGCCCCGGTACGTGTCGTAGACGGAGTCGAAGATCATGGCTCGCGCTGGAGCATCCGCGTCGCCGACTGGAGCGGGAATGTCGGAGATGATGCGGTCGAGGACCGCGTCGACGCCTTCGCCTGTCTTACCGGAGACCAGCAGGCAGTCTTCGGGTTCGCAGCCGATGAGGTTGGCGAGTTCTTCCGCGTACTTCTCCGGCTGGGCCGCGGGGAGGTCGATCTTGTTGAGCACGGGAATGATCGTGAGATCGTTCTCCATGGCCATGTAGAGGTTAGCCAGCGTCTGGGCTTCGATGCCCTGTGCGGCGTCGACGAGGAGGAGCGCACCTTCACAGGCGGCAAGCGACCGGGAGACCTCATAGCTGAAGTCGACGTGGCCCGGTGTGTCGATCATGTTCAGAGCGAAGGGAGTGTCGTCGTTCTCCCAGGCCATGCGCACGGCTTGGGATTTGATCGTGATTCCGCGTTCGCGTTCGATGTCCATCCGGTCGAGGTACTGAGCACGCATATCGCGCGGCTGCACAGCCCCTGTGACCTGGAGCATCCTATCGGCCAGGGTCGATTTGCCGTGGTCGATGTGAGCGATGATGCAGAAATTGCGGATCAACTCGGGTGATGTAGCGGACGGAGAAATCCGTTCGAGTGCTTGTGGCTTCACCTGAGGTGACATGAACGCCCTTCCTTCGACAGACCAGAACTTCCATTGTTCCATGGGTTGCGCACCAGACTGGAATCCTCAGCACCTGGGAACAGTCCGGGCGTCCGGTCACATGCGGGCAACACGTGTTCGAAGCCACTTCAACTGGCTGAGAATCCCGACGCCGATCCCCACTTTCGGTGCTGATCGGCGAAGATTGGGGCATGAGCGATTTCTCGATCATGAGCTTCAACCTCAGGTATCCGGCGCTGGACGGGCATCCCGTGTCCAAGCGTCTGCCCATCGCCGCCGATCTCATCATTGAGGCTCACCCTCACATCATCGGCACGCAGGAGGGTGAGCTCGATCAGCTCGAGACACTCATCAGCCTGCTCCCCGATGAGTACATCTGGTTGGGTGAGGGGCATTCGGGCGGGAATTCGGGTGAGTTCACCGCCGTCATCTACGACTCGTCGCGCTTCGACGTCGACAAGGTCGACATCAGTTGGCTCTCCAAACAGCCGGAGACGGTCGCCTCCGAATCGTGGGGCGTCTCCCACGCCCGAACCCTGACCGTCGTGGACCTTCGAGACCTGGTGACAAGTCGGTCGCTGCGCCTGCTCAACACCCACCTCGACCACAAATCGGAGGAGGCCCGTCTGGAGTCGGGGAAGATCATGGCACTCCACATCGCCGAGGCGAACGGTCCGGCCGTGGTCACCGGCGACTTCAACGTCGCCACCGGCTCCCCCGTCTACGACTATTTCTGCACAGAGCTGGGACTCACCGACACTGGGGCGGTCGTCCCGAGCCAAGACATCGGCACCTTCCACCGTTACAAAGGTCCGAAAGTCGGTGATGGCCGCATCGACTGGATCCTCACAACTTCTGACCTGCGGACCCTGTCGACTCGGATCAATACCTTCTGCACTGATGGTGAGTACCCGTCCGACCATTTTCCGATCGAAGCGGTTCTGGACTACGTCGATTAGGATTGGCGCACATGAGTTGGAAAACACTGGTCAATCGCGCCGTCAAGATCGGCGTCAATGAAGGCTTCAAGTTCCTCAGGGACTCCCAAGCGAAGAAGAAGGCAGGCTCGCAGGGGTCAGGACCCCACCCGAGCAACCCCCCGCGAGGTGATGCACGGGCCTCCGGCGCCGCCTCAGCGAAGGACAGTGACTATCCGGGTGACTACCAAGGCTCGGTCAATGTCTCCTATGCACCCGATCTCGACGGCGATGCCGATCCGGGTGAGGTCGTGTGGGGGTGGATCCCCTTCGAAGAAGACTACTCCCAGGGCAAGGACCGCCCCTCCTTGGTCGTCGGCAAGGATGGTCGCTGGGTTCTGGCACTCATGCTCACCAGCAAGGATCACATCCCCGGTGGCGTCGGCGAGGTTCGCGAAGACCGTCACGCTCGGTGGATGAATATCGGCAGCGGCGACTGGGACTCGCAGGGTCGGCCCTCTGAGATTCGTCTCGATCGCGTGATCCGTCTCGATCCGCAGTCCATCCGCCGCGAAGGTGCGATCATGCCCCGCGAGATCTTCGAACAGGTCGCCAAGAACGTCAACGCCGGCTGACCCCGGGCCTGAACCGAGACCGAGATCCTGCGACCAGGCGTAGGGAATTTCTGCCTGACAGGATCAGCCTGTATCGTAGAGAGAGTATCTTCATCAATGGCGTGTGTCTCGTCTAGGTCGGGTGAAGATGCCACCGGATTCGATATCGTCGATGTGTTTCCCCGCGGAGACGAATATGTCGATCAGGTGTGCCCTCACGACCATGTTCCACTAACACGAAAGAGTGTTGAAATTGGCTAATATCAAGTCACAGATCAAGCGGATTGAAACCAACGAAAAGGCTCGCCAGCGCAACAAGGCTGTGCGGTCCGAGGTTCGGTCACACGTCCGCGTCGTCCGCGAGAACATTGCTGCCGGCAAGAAGGACGAAGCACAGCAGGCTTATGCTGTTGCCGCCCAGAAGCTCGACAAGGCTGTTTCGAAGGGTGTTCTGCACAAGAACAACGCTGCGAACCGCAAGTCGAGAATGGCCACGCAGATCAACGCTCTCTGAGTCGATCACTGAGGCTATAGCTTCGAGGGGCCCGATCCGTTTGGATCGGGCCCCTCGTCTATTCACTGCTCAGTGTTTGCGATGTGTTCACCGCTTAGCGTTATGCAGCGTTTGGGATGTGTTCGCCGCTCAGCGTTGGCGAGCCAGCCGGCAGACTTCGGAGACGAACCATTCGACCGCGTAGACCGGGTCACGGCCTCCGCCCTTGACGGCTTCATCGGCTTCGGCCGCCGCAATCAGTGACTGTCCCAGCGCCACTTCGTTCCAACGGCGCACCTCACGCCGGGCACGGTCGACCTGCCACGGAGCCATCTTCAGCTCCGCCGCGAGTTCACCGCTTGATCCCGAGAAGCCCTGGACCTTGGCCATCCCCCGCAATTTCATTGCAACAGCGGCCACCAGTGGCACCGGGTCGGAGCCGGTCGACAGTGCGTGACGCAGGAGGCTCAGTGCATTCTTCGCATCTCCCCCGACGGCAGCGTCGGCGACCTTGAAGCCGGTGGCTTCCACCCGACCGCCGTAGTACCGGTCGACAACCTGAGCGGTGATGGTTCCTTCCGTGTCTTCTACGAGCTGCTCCACACCGGCGTTGAGCTCGGACAGGTCGGCCCCGAGCGCGGACATGAGTGCTGCCATCCCGGATTCGTCGATCTGCCTCTTCGCAGCCTTGAACCGGCCTTGGGCGAATTTGGCCCGGTCACTCTCGTTCTTCAGCGCGGCCGCATCAACTCGGGGGAATCCGTTCGCCTCGATCTTCTTGACCAGCTTCGCACCCCGATTTCCTCCCCCGTGCAGGAGAACGACGACGGCATCGTCATTGGGGTCATCGAGGTAGGCGAGCGCATCTGCCAAGAATGCTTCCGAGCACTTCTCGACGCTGTCGACGACGATGAGCTTCGAAGAAGAGAACAATGAGGGCGAGGCCGCCATGAGCAGCTCTCCGCCTTGGTATCCGGCGGCGTCGAATTCGATCTCCTCCGGGTCGGACTTCCGTGCGGCAGTGACGATCCGATCCTTGGCCATTCGGATGAGCACAGGCTCGTTTCCAGAGATCATCACTACGGGCGCGGGCTTCGCGGAACTCCACGGGATCAGGGTCTTCTTCACTGCCATGGCCCAAGCCTATCGTTAGCCATGGACACGACGCGCCGCAGTCACCGGCAGTCATGGGCAGCCTCGCCCGGTGCTGTACTGTGCGTCCGCATAGATGGCGACGGTGCCGCAGAGGTCGGTGCGCAGAACAGTGACGGGTCCGAAGGCCTGCAGGGCTCGTGGCGTGGGATGGCCGTAGCTGTTGTCTCCCACCGAGACCACTCCGAGGCGAGCGCCTGCGGCCGTGAAGAAGTCCTCTGACAGGTCGGAAGAGCCATGGTGGGGTGCAATGAGCACATCGACGGGTTCGAGGTTCTGAGCGACGATGAACTGTTCGTCCTCGCCGATATCTCCGGGGACCAGGTAACTCAAATCGTTCTGCTCGACCCTCAGCACCAGAGAATCCTCATTGCGCACCTCGGTGCCCCCGCTCCCTTGTGCTTCCTCGGCCCCTGCCGCCTCCTCTGCACCCCCTGACTCCTCCGTGTTCGTCGTAGGCGGCCAGAGCACCTCGATCTGTGCCCCACCGGCGTCGATCGTGCGTCCACGTGCTGTGGCAACCACCTCGGCGCCGGTGTCTTCAACGATGTTGCGGGCTTCGGCTCCCCCACTGACGTTGGCAGACACCCACAGCTGCTGCAGGGTCCGCGACCATGTGGTTCCGGCATACCCAGCACTGTGATCGGCATCGAAGTGGGAGATGAACAGATCGAACTCCTCAATCCCACCCTCGTCAAGGCACACGTCGACCGGCTTCGGGTCCTTCCCCGTGTCGACGACGAGCCCACGGCCTTCGCCGAGGTTGATCAGCGTTGCCGAGCCCTGCCCCACATCGCAGACCATCACCAACCAGTCATCTGCCGGTGGTTTCGTCCGGCCGACCACGATGATCAGCGCTGTCAGGCAGATGCAGACGACGACCACTGGAACTCCCCACAGTCTGCGGCGCACTATCAGCCATGTGCCTGCGGCCAACACGACGAGGAGCCCGGTTGCGGCCAGCGTCCCCCACGGCGGTTGCGGCCAGTCCAATGCCGCCCCGGGCAGTCCGGCACAGGCCCTGGCCACGGCAACGATCCACCATGCGCACAGAGAGCCGAACCAGGCAGGCAGTTGAGCAGCCCACAGCAGTCCCGGGACGCCGACGAGCCCGAGACCCCCGCACACCAGCGATAGGAACCCGAGGATGGTGGCCGGCAGCACTGCGGGTGCGGCCAGGGCGTTGGCCGCCACCGACCACATCCCGATCCGAGGATCGATCGCCACTAGCACCGGGGTACATGCCAACTGAGCAACCAGGGGCACGAGGAGGGCGCTGATGACGATGGCGGGGACCAGCGACAGTCGCAGGCTCAGATACCGCAGAAGGATCGGAACGATGAACATGATGGCGGCGGTCGAGACGACGGAGAGCACAAACCCCACCGAGGTGGCCAGCACGGGGACCAGGCTGAGCAGAAGGCACACGGTCGTGCTCATCACCGCCACCGGTGAGATCCCTCCCCCACGTAGGAACACGAGGGCCACCGCGATAGCCATCCCAGCGGCCCGGATGGCACTGGGTTCGAATCCGACTACGAACACATACCCGATGCAGGTGAGCACCCCGACTGCGACGCGTGTTCTGGGCCCGGCCCGACACAGTCCGGCAAACAGTCCGGCGCCGAGGCTGACGATCGTGACATTGCTGCCTGAGACGGCCGAAATGTGAGTCAGGGACACCACACGCATGTCGTCTTCCATCCGTGCATTCTGCGGCCCGGTGTCTCCGACCACGAGTCCTGGCAAGAGTGCTCCGCCGCTGTGGCCCGAGGCCAGTGAGTCTTCGCGCAGCTGCATGCGCAGGTCCGTTCGCCACTGCCACAGCCTGTTCGGTGTACGAAGGACGTTCGCATCAACGTTGGAGATGCGAATGTCATCGAGGGCTTCGGTGCGCATGGACACACGAGCACCATCGGGTGGCGCCGAGGGACTGAGCACCTCGGTGATACCGGTCGAGGTCAGCACCGTCAGCCGAGACCAGCCCGATTCCCCCGGCTGGCTGTGCCCGACCACGATGCCCTCCGCCGAGGTGGCATCATCCGTTCCTCGAGCGGCGCCGAGCATGGTGGTCTGGATCGTGAACAGGCAGGTGAAGACGATGAGGAGCACACCGAGGTGATGGTGCCTGCGCAGACACAGGAAGCCGAGGCCGACGAGAGCTGGTGCAGCCAGCAGCGCCCAGGGTCCGAGGTCCAGCAGTGCAGTGGTCCATAGTGCCAGCGCGCAGATGAGCAGGCGAACCGATCCGGGCCAGATCTGGGCAGTGGTCCTCACACAGGTGACAACCGTCTTCCACCGGTCTCTGACCCGCTCAGATTTCGCCCCACCAGTCCTCGCTCGCTGAGCCCTACCCGACGGTGACAAGGTCTTTGAGACTTTCGAAGGTCTTGGGTCCGATACCTTGGACGAGCAGCAGATCCTCGACGCTGGTGAAGGGCTGCTCCTCACGGTGGGCAATGATCGCCTCTGCGGTCACAGGACCGACTCCGGGCAGTGTCTCCAGGCTCGTGAGGTCAGCGGTGTTGAGGTCGACTTTTGCCCCCGGATTCGGATCTGCGGAGCCGCTGCCGGGATCACCTGCTGCGTTGTCCTCCGCACCACCGGAACCTGCGCCCCTGGAGCTCGCAGCCCCTCCTGGGTCTCCGCCTGGACTGGCACTTGAGCTCCCGCCTGCGTTCGAAGCAGTGCCGGCGTCATCAGCACGACTCGTCTCTGGCTCTTCTCCGCGGGCGGGGATGTGGATCTGCTCGCCGTCTTTAAGGACCCGGGCAAGGTTGATCGCCTCCGCGTCGGCTTGTTCCTTCAGTCCCCCGGCCTCTTCCACCGCGTCCTGGACTCGAGTTCCTGCACTCAGGGTCACGACGGAGGGTCTGTGCACTGCTCCGGTGACATGGACGACGACGGTTCCGTCGTCGGCGCTCTGGGTCGCAGTCGCGCCTGCACTGCCACCGGCGTCTGTGCCGCCGCCCTCTGCTGATCCCACCTGTTCTTCAGAGGCGGCATGGTGTGGGGCGGGTCGGAAGATGAGGAAGGCGATGACGAGCACAGCAATTGTCGCCACCGCCAATGCCACCAGGATGGGCAGGCGCACTCGACGCTGCTCTACCGGCTCTTCTTCGCCTTCGGTGTCGCTTCCGAACACATCTCCTGGGACCCACCCGCCGCGTTCGGCGCTGGAATTGATGAGGCCTGCGAAGCGATCATCGGGAGAGACGGCCATGTCGACAAGCTTTGGGTACAGGCCTCGCTCGCACCAGCGCCGAACTGCCGCTTGTGGAAACCGTCTCTGGGTCCACAGGTCAAACACGCATGACTGGGCCACTCGTCCACAGTCTGGTGAGCATGAGTGGACCGGTGGTGAGAAGCTCAGGGTCTGGTTTGGACCGTGATTCCGATGGTGCCGGATCCGACGTGGGCGGTGATGATGGTCGACAAGGTTCGAAATGTCGTCGGTAGGCCGGCCGCTTCGATCTTCTCGCGCAGCGTGACCACATCTGGGTGGGAGGGTTCACCGTCCGCGTGCTGGATCTCCACGTACACGTCCTGCTCATCGGAGGCGATCTCGGCTGCGGTTTCACCGGCTAAGGCAACCATGCGATCGAGTGCCTTCGTGCGGGTGCGGACCCTGGCGACAGGGGCCACGACACCGGCGTTGAGCCCGAGCACCGGAACGATCTGCAGGGCCCGGCCCAGCAGCGAGGACGCGGCACCGATGCGACCGCCTCGGCGCAGGTGTTCCAAGGTCTCTGGAGCGAATGCGGTTCGGGTCTCGCCGGCGCACCAGTCGGCGACGGTTCCGGCGATCGACGCCACATCGTGTCCCTGTGTGATTCCGGCGGCAGCGATCGCAAGTGCGCCGGCCAGTCCCGCCGAGGTGGTCCTGGAATCCACAACGTTGATCAGCGAATCCTCGAGCGCAGCGGCGGCGACGGCCGAGTCACGTGTCCCGGAGAGCTCCCCCGACATGGTCACAGCGATGATCGCCTCAGCCCCATGGTCGAGCAGGGTTGAGTAGGCCTTGGTGAACTGAGCGGGAGTCGCCATGGAGGTCGACACCTCGGCGCCTTCGTCCATCTTCTGGCACAGGTGCCCCGGTTCAAGCTCGCCGTCTGCGAAGGCGACCCCTCCAACGAGCACCGTCAAGGGAACGACGGCGAAGAGGTCACCGGTGATCTCGCGCAGCATGGATTCCTCGTCGTCCGACAGCTGTGCCGTCGAGTCGGTGACCAGGCCGATCTTCATGGTCGGCCCAGCGCCCGATACGTCCAGCCGGCCGCGCGCCACACCTGCGGTGTCAGCACATTCCTGCCATCGATGAGGAGTTTGTCTGCCACCAACGACGCTGTGGCCACCGGATCAAGATCCCGGTACTCCTGCCACTCCGTCAGCAGCAGCACAGCATCGGCGCCGGCCAGAGCCTGCGAGGTATCAGCCACATAGTTGAGTTCGGGGAAGGTCTTGGCCGCATTGTCGATCGCCTGCGGATCCGTCACCGTCACCACACCGCCCTGGGTCGCGATCAGACGCGCCACAGCCAGAGCAGGCGAATCCCGGACATCGTCGCTGTTGGGTTTGAACGCGGCGCCGAGGACCGTGACCTTCTTCCCGATGAATGACCCGTCCAAGGTATCCCGGGCAATGTCGACCATGCGCACACGGCGTCGCATGTTGATCGAGTCGATCTCCCGCAGGAACGCCACCGCCTGATCGGCACCCAGTTCACCGGCACGGGCCAAGAAGGCACGGATGTCCTTGGGCAGGCAACCGCCGCCGAAGCCGAGGCCGGCGTTGAGGAACTTCCGTCCGATGCGATCATCCATCCCGATCGCATCCGCCAGCTGGGTGACGTCGGCCCCCGAGGCCTCGCACAGCTCCGCCATCGCATTGATAAATGAGATCTTCGTGGCCAAGAATGAGTTCGCCGCGGTCTTGACCAGCTCGGCGGTCGCGAAGTCTGTGATCATGCGCGGCGTCTCTTCGGCCAGCATGGTCGCATACACCTCGTCGAGGCCAGCAGTGGCCTGTTCACCGGCCTGCCCATCTGCGACACCGTAGACCAGGCGGTTGGGGTGCAGCGTGTCCTCCACAGCATGACCTTCCCGCAGGAACTCGGGATTCCACATCAGGGTTGCTCCCGCGGGAGCCAACAGAGCGGCCAAACGTTCTGCAGTACCGACAGGAACGGTGGACTTACCCACAACCACCGACGTCGAAGTCAGATACGGAATCAGCGAATTCGCTGCCGCATCGACGTAGGTGACATCGGCTGCGAACTCTCCCGGCTTCTGTGGGGTTCCGACACACACGAAATGGATCCGCGAGTCCGCGACACGCGAGACGTCTGTGGTGAATTCGAGACTGCCGAGGTTCTGACCCTTCACCAGCAATTCACTCAGCCCCGGCTCGAAGAAGGGCGGCCGACCAGAGGTCAGCGCCGCCACCTTGTCAGCGTCGACATCGACGCCGACTACCTCGTGTCCCAGTGATGCCATAGCCGCCGCGTGAACAGCGCCCAGGTATCCGCACCCGATGACTGAAATCTTCAATCCGTGTTCTCCCTGCTTCGTCCCGGCATTTCAGCCACACTATATGCCACTAGGTTCCACGATATCTGCAGGTTGAAACAGTACCCTTGGAATTGTGAAGCGTTTCTTGGATTTCCTGACCAACTCACCGGCGGCGGTAACATTCGCGGTGCTCAGCGTGCTGGGCATCGTCCTCTTCGCTGTGCCCGGACTCCACCCCTTCGCCTGGATCATCGGCCTGATTCTGTGCCTCGGAGTCATCATCGCCTTGCTCATGTTCCATGGCGAGTGGCGGCGGGCACAGATACAGATCGATTCTCTGCGCCAGCTGTTGAGCACCGAACGTGGGCGTCTCGATACCCTGGGTCTGACTCCTGTCGACGAAGACGTCACTGCGCTGCCCGACGAAGAGCGTGCGCGGCGGATCCTGGGCCTGCTCCCGGATTCTGCGGGCCTGGTGCAGTCGCTGCGTCTGGATGCGACTTACGGGACGCTCGAGGTTGACGAACTCGAGCCGCTGCACACGTTCCGGAAGGAATTCGCGAAGTCCAGCTTCGACAACCCGCGTTCCCACACAGCGTTCATGGATCTCTACCGTGCCGCCGAAGCTCTGTCGATCTGGGTGAATGAGGAGACTCGCCAGCTTGCCGACGATAAGTCGAAGCGAGAGATCCGTCCCGGAGATTCCCGCAAAGGCGGCTGGAGAGAGTACACGGAGGCTCGCAGCCGCGGCGAGAGCCTGGGCGACAAGTTCGTCTCCGCCCGGTGGGAATTCAACCAAACAGCCCTGGAGCTCGGACTCGTCGCCTAAGGCGAATTGAACTGAGAACCACGATGGCGACGGACTCGTATCGAGTCCGTCGCCATCAGTGTCAGCAGCGTTACCGAGTCAGTGCCGGCTACCGGGTCAGTGGCGGCTACCGGGTCAGTGGCGAATCCACCACGAATCGGTCGGTGTCACCGGTGTGCGACGTTTGTGTTCGGAGGCACGGTATTTCTCAACGAGTGCCGAAGCAGCAGCCTTATCGATGTCCTTGCCCTCGAGGAAGTCATCGATCTGGTCATAGCTGAGACCCAAAGACGACTCGTCGGTCTGGCCCGGTGCATCATCGAGCAGGTCCGCTGTGGGAACTTTGCGAACCAGGTGCTCGGGAGCGCCGAGGTGGTCAAGCAGCGCTCGTCCTTGTCGCTTATTCAGTCCTGCCAGCGGCACAACATCGGCGGCACCGTCACCGAATTTGGTGAAGAAGCCGGTCACGGCCTCTGCCGCATGATCGGTGCCCGCGACGAGGAGACGCTTCTCCCCTGCCAGCTCGAACTGCGCGATCATGCGCATCCGTGCCTTGACGTTGCCCTTGCCGAAGTCGGTAATGGCGTCTCCGGTCGCGCTGGCATATTCGGCCGCCGCAGCGTCGGTGGCCGAACCGATGTTGATGACGACCTCATGGTCGGCTCGGATGAACTCCAGCGCACTCTGAGCGTCATCCTCATCGGTCTGCACATGATGAGGCAAGCGGATCGCCCAGAATTCGGCGTTCGCTCCCCTCCTGCGCAGCTCCTCGACCGCCAACTGGCACAGTCGTCCGGCCAAGGTGGAGTCCTGCCCACCACTGATGCCCAAGGTCAGACCCTTGACTCCGGTAGTCAGGATGTATTCGGCCAGGAATTCGACACGACGAGCGACTTCCGTTGCCGGATCTATTGTCGGCCTCACACCCAGGGTGTGCCGGATTTCGTCCCGTGTGGCTTCCATTGACATATGTATTCAACCCTTCCGGGCAGACGCCGTGTCTCAGGCGTCGGGGACGATATTGACCAGTTTGGGCGCGCGCACGATGACCTTGCGCACCCCGGCCCCGTCGAGTGCCTTGAGCGCATTCGGCGATTCCAGTGCCAGCTCCTCCAGGTCCTCGGCCGAGATCTCGGGGTCGACCTCGAGTCGTGCACGCACCTTGCCCTTGACCTGGACGACACAGGTGACCTGGTCGGCGACCAGATGCTGCGGGTCGGCGGCCGGGAACGTCGCATAGGTCAGAGTTGAGGTGTGGCCCAGTTTGGCCCACAGCTCCTCGGCCAGGTGCGGCGCGAAGGGCGAGAGCATGATGGTCAGCGGCTCCAACACATCTGCCGTGACTCCGCCCTGCTTCGTGGCGTGGTTCGTGAGCACGATCAGCTTCGAGATCGCGGTGTTGAAACGCAGATGGTCCATGTCGTCACGGACGCCGTCGATGACCTGGTGGAGCACCTTGAGCGTCTCAGGTTCGGCCATGCCGTCCCTGATCGCCGACTCGCCGGTGGTCTCGTCCACGAACAGACGCCACACACGCTGCAGGAACCGCTGCGCACCGACGACGGCACGCGTCTCCCAGGGACGAGCCTGTTCGATCGGTCCCATCGACATCTCATAGACACGGAACGTGTCAGCACCGTACTCGTCATACATCTCATCGGGCGAGACCGAGTTCCTCAGTGATTTGCCGATCTTGCCGTATTCACGGTTGACCTGTGCACCCTCGTACCAGAAGGTCGACTCACCGTTGCCATCTGTCTTCTCCTCCACCTCGGCGGCGGGGACATAGACGCCGCGTGAGTCGGTGTAGGCGTAGGCCTGGATGTAGCCCTGATTGACCAGACGGTGGAACGGTTCCGACGATGAGACATGGCCGAGGTCGAACAGGATCTTGTGCCAGAAGCGAGCGTAGAGCAAGTGCAGAACCGAGTGCTCGGCACCGCCCACGTAGAGGTCGGCACCGCCGCGCGGCTTGGATTCGCGTGGGCCCATCCAGTACTTCTCGTTGTCCGGGTCCACGAGACGTTCGCTGTTGTGCGGGTCGGCGTAGCGCAGCTGGTACCAGGACGATCCGGCCCAGTTGGGCATCGTGTTCGTCTCGCGGTAATACTTCTGCGGACCATCACCCAGGTCGAGTTCGACCTCGACCCAGTCGCGGTTGCGCCCCAAAGCAGGCTCCGGATTGCTGTCTGCATCATCGGCGGCAAACGTCCGCGGAGCGAAGTCGTCGACCTCGGGCAGCCCTACCGGCAACATGGAGTCGGGCAGGGCAATCGGCGTTCCGGCCTCGTTGTAGACGATTGGGAACGGTTCGCCCCAATAGCGCTGGCGGGAGAACAGCCAGTCGCGCAGTCGGTACTGAGTCGACTCGGTGGCCAGCCCCTTCTGGGCCAGCCATTCGGTGATCGTCGCCTTCGCCGCGTCGACTTCGAGACCGTTGATGTCGATCTCGTCGTTGGCGGAGTTGGTCATCACCCCGGTCCCTGTGTAGGGCTTGTCCTCATCGTGATCGGCCGGGGGCGTAACGGTGCGCACATACGGCAGTCCGAATGATTTCGCGAAGTCCCAGTCGCGGGTATCTTCGGCCGGAACGGCCATGATCGCGCCGGTTCCGTAACCCATCAGCACATAGTCGGCAACGAAGACAGGAATCTGCTTCCCGGTCGCGGGATTGATCGCATAGGACCCGGTGAAGATTCCGGTCTTGTCTTTGCTCTGCTGACGATCCGCATCGGTCTTCGCCGCTGCTTCGCGCTGGTAGGCGGCGATCGCCTCGACGGGGGTGGGCTGACCGCCGCGCCACGACTCGGGAGTCTGCTCGCCCCACTCAGCGGCTGTGAGTGCGGCAACCTGCGGATGCTCTGGGCTGAGCACGAGGTAGGTGGCACCGAAAAGGGTGTCGGGACGAGTCGTGTAGACCTCGAGCTGCGCATCCGAGGCGGCCACGGGCAGGCGCAGCAGGGCACCCTTCGAGCGGCCGATCCAATTGACCTGCATGCTGCGCACTGCCGAGGGCCAGTCAAGGCCGTCCAGATCGTCGATGAGGCGATCGGCATAGGCGGTGATGCGCATGTTCCACTGCCGCAGGCGGCGGGTGTAGACAGGGAAGTTGCCCCGCTCGGAGAGGCCTTCGGCCGTGACTTCCTCGTTGGCGAGCACGGTGCCCAGCCCCGGACACCAATTGACCGGGGACTCAGAGACATAGGCCAAGCGGTAGTCCTGCAGGATGGCCTCCTGCTCGGACGGACTCAGCTCCGACCAGGGACGGGAGTCAGGGGTCTGTTTGGCTCCCTGCTCGAACTTCTCGATCAGCGTGGTGATCGGCCGAGCGGCGCCGACAGAGTCTTCGCCTTCGGTGCTCGCCTCCGGGTCATACCAGGAGTTGAAGATCTGCAGGAAGATCCACTGGGTCCACCGCACGAACTCATCGTCGGTGGTCGCGAAGCTGCGGCGAGCGTCATGGGCCAGACCCAGCCGACGCAGCTGTCGTGTCATGTTCTTGATGTTCGCATCCGTCGTGATGCGTGGGTGCTGGCCCGTCTGGACTGCGTATAGGTCGGCGGGCAGACCGAAGGCGTCATAGGACAGTGCGTGCATGACATTGTGCCCGCGCATCCGCTGATAGCGGCCGTAGACGTCCGTGCCCAAGTAGCCCAGAGGGTGACCGACGTGCAGCCCCGCCCCTGACGGGTAGGGGAACATGTCCATGATGTAGAGGGACTCACGCTCGCCGAGGGCCTCTGGCGGACCATATGCAGAGTCCGAATCCTGTTGACCGAGACCTCCAACAGCCTGGCTCAGATCACCGGTTGGGTTCGGGGCGTGGAATGTTCCCGCCTGTTCCCATGTGTGCTGCCATGACTTCTCGATTTTCTCGGCCAGCACCGCATCGTAGCGGAAACCGGTCTCCTCAGGATTCGTCGTCATTACCTTCCTTCACTGGCTGGGCGTGAGCGGGTTTTGACCATCGTACTCTGAACATTCCCTGCTTCGACTTGGCTAGACTGCGAGACAGAGGTGTGACGAGGGTTTGAGCTTCCAAACGTGAGCGATTTCACCTCACAACGCCGGACCAGTAAGATAACCGGGCAGTAACTTATGCCACGAAGGAGAGCTCATGAGCCAGGCGACAATGCCTCAATCCACAACCCCGGTTGTCGACTTCAAGGTCGACACGGCATCATCTACGACCGATATCTTCCTTGCGAAGGTCGCCGAGGACCCGAATCTGCCGCTGGTGGCCAAACCAGTTGAGAACAGCTGGGACGAAGTCACCGCCGGTGAATTCCTCACCCAGGTCCGAACAGCGGCCAAGGGGCTCATCGCATCCGGAGTCGAGGTCGGAGACCGGATCGCAATCTTCGGACCCACCTCCTTCGAATGGACTCTCAGTGATTACGCCGTGTGGTTCGCGGGCGGAATCTCCGTACCCTTCTACGACACATCCTCAGAAGATCAGCTCGCCTGGATGATCAAGGACGCGGCCGTCGAACGTGGCCTCGTCAGCACTCGTGAGCACGCCGACCGGGTCGAAGCCGCCGCGGCCGCCGCTGGAGTCGCCACACCACAGCTGTGGGTCTGGGACCAGGGCGCGTTCTCCGAACTCGAAACCACCGGGCGACAGATCAGCGACGACGCCCTCGAAGCCGCACGCTCGCAGGTCACCAGCGAAACAGCCGCCACCCTCATCTACACCTCCGGCACCACAGGCAAGCCAAAGGGCTGTGTTCTTACGCATGGGAACTTCGTCCAGACCGTCCAGGCTGCTCAGGAGCAGATCCCGGAGGTCTTCACCGGAGGCATGCGCGCGCTGCTGTTCCTGCCACAGGCACATGTCTTTGCTCGCTTCATCGAGGTCCTTTCGATCAGCTCCGGCGCTGTGCTGGCCCACCAGTCCGACCTGACGAAGCTCACAGACGCTCTCGGCAGCTTCCGTCCATCGTTCATCCTCGGAGTCCCCCGCGTCTTCGAGAAGGTCTTCAACTCTGCACTGGCGCAGGCCCAATCCGGCGGCAAGGAGAAGATCTTCCGCCGCGCTGAGCAGGTCGCTGTCGCCTATTCCAGGGCCATGGATGCAGAGAAGATCCCAACCTCACTCAAACTCCAGCATGCACTCTTCGACAAGCTCGTGTACTCGAAGCTGCGTACGGTCATGGGCAACAACGTCCGTGCCGCGGTCTCCGGTGGCGGCCCGCTCGGCGCTCATCTCGGCCACTTCTTCCGGGGAATCGGCCTCGTTGTCCTCGAAGGTTACGGCCTGACGGAGACAACCGCCCCGATCACCGTGAATGTGCCGGAGAAGGCCAAAATCGGCACCGTCGGCGTTCCACTGCCCGGTGTCAGCGTAGCCATCGCCCCCGATGGCGAGATCCTGGCCAAGGGCGTCCCTGTCTTCCGCGAATACTGGAACAACCCGAAGGCCACCGACAAGGAGTTCCACGGCGAATGGTTCGCCACCGGTGATCTCGGCTCTCTCGATGAGGACGGCTACTTGACGATCAATGGTCGCAAGAAGGAGCTCATCGTGACTTCGAGCGGCAAGAACATCGCCCCTGCACCACTCGAAGATGCCCTGCGTCGCCACCCGCTCATCGGCCAGCCCGTCGTCGTCGGTGACAACCGGAAGTTCATCTCCGCGCTCATCTTCCTCGATTCGGAAATGTTGCCGACATGGCTGAAGAACCATGACCTGCCGCAGATGGACCTGCGCCAGGCATCGGCAGACGAAACCGTGCGGGCCACCATCGAAAAGGCCGTCGAGAACGTCAACAGAACCGTGTCACGGGCGGAGGGCATCAAGAAGTTCACCATCCTGCCCGTTGAGCTCACCGAAGACAACGGCTACCTATCGGCCAAGCAATCGGTCAAGCGTCACCTCGTCAGCAAGGACTTCGCAGCCGACATCGACGGGCTCTACACCGACTGATCACGGCGCGGCGACGAGACGTAGGCTGGGGCCCAACGTGACAACTGAGGCACTTTCACGAAGGAGCAGACCATGTCCGATGACACCAGCCAGATGAACAGCTACGTGGCCAAGGGCGAGGATTTCGACCGGGACACGAACTACATCGAAGATCGGATCCTCGCCGACCCTGACTCGCACTGGCCGGTCGAGCCCGGTCGCTACAGGCTCATCGCTGCTCGCGCCTGTCCATGGGCCAACCGGACCATCATCGTCCGCCGGCTGCTGGGGCTCGAGGACGTCATCTCCATCGGAATGCCCGGACCTACGCACGATGCACGGTCCTGGACGTTCGACCTCGACCCCGGCGGAGTAGACCCGGTGCTGGGAATCGAACGCTTGCAGCAGGCGTTCTTCGCACGGTTCCCGGACTACCCGCGTGGAATCACCGTCCCTGCCATTGTCGACATCGCCAGCGGAATGGTCGTGACGAACGACTTCCCCCAGATCACTGAGGACTTCTCCACTCAGTGGACGCAGTATCACAGAGATGGTGCCCCTGATCTCTGGCCCGAGGAGTCTCGGGAGGAGATGGAGAAGGTCATGCGCCTGATCTACACCGAGATCAACAACGGCGTCTATCGCTGTGGCTTCGCCGGCTCGCAGGAAGCCTACGAGGCTGCCTTCGACCGGCTGTTCACTGCCCTGGACACCATTGAGGAACGACTGAGCCACTCCCGATATCTTATGGGCGGTTCCATCACCGAGGCGGATGTCCGTCTGTTCACCACTCTGGTTCGCTTCGACCCGGTTTACTTCGGACACTTCAAATGCAATCGCCAGACGCTGCGCGACTTCGAGAATCTCTGGGGGTACGCCCGCGATCTCTACCAGACGCCGGGATTCGGCGACACTGTCGACTTCACTCAGATCAAACAGCACTATTACATCGTCCATGTCGATGTGAACCCGACACAGATCGTTCCCCGAGGACCGGACCTCGCGGACTGGCTCTCACCTCATGGCCGAGAGGAGCTGGGCGGTTCGCCCTTCGGGGAGGGCACCGCCCCCGGGCCTGTCCGCGCCGGCGAAGTAGTTCCGAAAGAACATACTGCTGCAGCCTGGCTGTGATGACACGGGCAGCGCGGTGACACTGACTCTGCAGTTACTCGGGCTCAGCAGCGACCTGCATTGATCCGAGCCGAAGGCTCAGTCCCCTGACAGACCGGCTGGGCCTTCGGTGCTATCGCGGGAGAATTCGGTTCGCCCGGCAGCCTTGGCCTTCCTGCGTTTGCGGATCTTGAACACGATCCACACTGCGACGAAGACGAGCACAGCAACGATGACCAGCGTCTGGAAGTAGCCCGCGTAGGTTTCGACAATCGACCAGTTCTCACCGAGGTAGAAGCCAGCGACGATGAGGATGGTATTCCAGATCGCGCTTCCGGCTGTGGTCAGAGCCAGGAACTTGACGATCGACATGTTCCGCATGCCGGCGGGAATGGAGATCAGGGACCGGAAGATAGGGACCATCCGTCCGAAGAACACAGCCTTATCACCGTGCTTGTCGAACCACCCAACCGTTTTGTGTACATCGTCGACGTCGACCAGCGGCATCTTCACGGCGATCCGGGCTATGCGCTCAAGGCCGATCCATTTGCCCAGCGCCCACAAGATGACCGCGCCGACGACCGATCCCACGGTGGCGAGGACGATCGCCAGAACGATGCTCATGCTGCCCTGACTGGCGGTGAAGCCCGCCAGCGGCAGCACCAGCTCGCTGGGAATCGGCGGGAAGATGTTGTCCAAGAAGACCAAGAAGCCGACACCGATCGGTCCCAGCGTCTCCATGAGCGTCACGGCCCAACCGGAGAACCCGCTGAGGTTGTCCGCTGCTGAGGAACCTGCGGACAACCTCAGATCAGCGCACTGGACTGTCGAAAATAGTGTCGGCATGATCGAAAGTCTAGATTACAGGCGCGGCCCACCCCTTTCAGGGCGCTCACAGCGGCTAGTGTTGAAACAGACACCTGCGGGTCAAGATCGAAGGAGCATGAAGTGGCACCAGCCAAAGTACTGGCCTCACGCAATACGGTCGCCGAAGTCGGCCACAATGCCATCACCCAGCCGGGACCCGCCCACCTGATGCGTGCCGTCAAACGTTTCGGCGAACGCCTGGGCAACCAATTCGGCGCGGCCATGACTTACTTCCTGGTTCTCGCGGTCATGCCGATCGCGATGTTCACCTTCGCAAGTCTCGGCTTCGTCCTCGACGTCGCCAAACCGGAGCTCCTCCCCGTCGTCGTTGAGCAGATCGAAAAGCAGGTCGGCGGAAATTCGTCTCTGACGGAACAGCTTGAGAGCTTCCTCACCAGCTGGCAGTCGGTCGGAATCATCGCCATCCTCGCCGCTCTCTATACCGGGCAGGGATTCATCGGCAACCTCGGTGCCGCTGTGAGAGCACAGCTGCATGCAGATTTCGACGATGTCGTTCCCAACCAGTCCTTCGTCAAGAAGATCCTCAACAATGTTGTGACACTCCTGGGACTCATCATCGGCCTGCTGCTCACAGTGGCCCTGACAGTCATCGGCACCGGATTGGGATCGGCCATCAGCGAGGCACTTCACCTCGGCGGATTCGCTTCGGTGGTACTGCGCGTGGTGCCGTTCATCATCACGTTGGGCGCCGCGTGGCTGATCTTCATGTTTCTCTTCACCATGTTGCCCGATCACCCGGTGGGCAAGAGAGCCAAGATCAGGGGCTCACTCATCGGCGCCGTGGCTTTCACCGTCCTCATCAACCTCGCGACAGTCCTCGTCGACGTCTTCTCCGGCAACAAAGCCGCTGGCGTGTTCGGATCGATCATCGCGATCATGCTGACAATGAATATCTTTGCTCGTATCATCCTCTTCGTTGCGGCCTGGATCGGAACCGCGAGTCCGCCTCGGCCACGGAAGGAGGACTCCCCCGAATACCGCTTGGTCGAACCCCAGGTTCAGATCCAGAACCTCGGTGCGTTGTTGGCCGGAGCCGGCATCATCGCGCTCACGCTGCTCGGATTCCGTCGACTCGATGAACACCAGACGAATCGCGAGCAGACAACCCGTTAGACTAGGCGAGAATTCGCTAACTGACCGAGGAGACACGACCTTTGACTGATGCAACGACGGCTCGCCTGAACGAATGGGCGAACAAGCAGACTGCCGCCGAAGAACTCATTCCACTGACCGGACGTCTGTACCGAGAGAACGACGTCCTCCTGACGCTGTTCGGCCGGTCACTGCTGAATAAGTCAGTGACCGGGATGATCAAGGCACACCGATATGCCCGCCACTTCCTCGGCGAGGATCTCGACATCGAGGTGACGCTGGAGATCGTTCGAGCACTGTCCGAGCTTGATCTCGGGCCCACCCGCATCGACCTGGGCCGCCTCATCCAGAAGCAGCAGCAACAGTCGGACTCCATTGAGAGCTTCCTCTCCACGGAACTCGCATCAGTTGCCGGCGACAATGGCGAAGAAGGCGCCGTACGCGACGTCGTTCTCTACGGCTTCGGACGCATCGGTCGCCTGCTGGCCCGCATCCTCATCGATCGCGCCGGCGGCACCGGAATGCGTCTGCGTGCGATCGTTGTCCGCAAGGGCAGCGATGATGACATCGTCAAGCGCGCTTCGCTCCTGCGACGTGACTCGGTGCACGGCAACTTCGACGGCAGCATCGTCGTCGATGAAGAGGCCAATACGATCCAGGCCAATGGCACCCTGATCCAGGTCATCTACTCCAACGATCCTTCACAGGTCGACTACACCGAATACGGAATCAACGATGCCGTCATCGTCGACAACACCGGCATCTGGCGTGACGAGGAGAGCCTGTCCAAGCACTTGGCCTGCCCCGGCGCATCGAAGGTCCTTCTCACTGCCCCGGGCAAGGGCGAGGTCAAGAACATCGTCTACGGAGTCAACGACGCGGCCATCCTCGACGAGGACACGATCATGTCAGCGGCTTCGTGCACCACGAACGCGATCACACCGGTACTCAAGGCCCTGCATGACAAGTACGGGGTCCGCAACGGTCACGTCGAGACGGTGCACTCGTTCACCAACGACCAGAACCTCATCGACAACTTCCACAAGGGTTCCCGTCGTGGTCGCGCTGCCGGCCTCAACATGGTCCTGACGGAAACCGGTGCTGCCAAGGCTGTGGCGAAGGCTCTACCTGAGCTCAAGGGCAAGCTATCTGGCAACGCGATCCGCGTTCCCACGCCGAACGTGTCGATGGCGATTCTCAACCTCAACCTTGAGAAGTCTACGAGCGTCGATGAACTCAACGCGTTCCTCCGCGACACTTCGATGAATTCGGAGCTGCGCAACCAGATCGACTACGTCTCCTCCCCCGAGCTGGTCTCCAGTGACCTGGTCGGTTCGAAGCGCGCCGGAGTCGTCGATGGCCTAGCCACAATCGTCGACGAGGATCGTGTCGTCGTCTATGTCTGGTATGACAACGAGTTCGGATACAGCTGCCAGGTCATTCGCTGTGTGGCGAAGATGGCTGGGGTCGACGTCCCCGCCTTTCCCTGACCTGATCGGTTCGATCCTCTGATCTGACCGCGTCGATCCTCCGATCGAATGCACAAGCGCCCGCAGTCTCATTCGGCTGCGGGCGCTTCGTTGTCTCCGCACAGACAGTAGGTTGTGCCTCCACGGCCAGTTGGTCGGTGGACCTGTTCAGGCTCGGTTTCTGCCGTGGCCTGCCCCATCGCCCTCGACCGCGTCGTGGAGCCAAATCGGGGTGTAGGTGCGGAACCGGTTGGCCAGATCATCGTCGCTGTCGAGCATCACAGCGAAACGATCGTCGGCACTTGAGAGTTCGTTGGCCCAAATGGGTCCCAGGCAGGCGAGAATGGCACATGCCAGGACGACTGCGACTGCCAGGATCGGCGTCATCGAGTACAGCATCCATCCGAACAGAAGACCGAGTACGGCGAAGGCGATTGCAACGGCCATTCCCGCATTGCGGGTTCTCGGGGCGCGGGCCCGGGCCGGCCTGGCGGAGGCAACCGAATCCAAGACATCACGATTGATCCTCGTCCATGCGATGATCGCGCCGAGTGCACACACGATTCCGATCATGATGAGGCTGAACGCGGAGAACAGCAGAACCGTGTCCACTCGAGTCCCCTGCGCCTGCATCGCCGCACCGAGTCCGGCCACGAGCATGGCGAGAGCCAGCACGAGCATGCTCAGCAGTCGCGCCCTGCGCACCGCAATGAGTTCGCTGACAACCTGAGCCAGGAACGCCCGCTGGGCAACATGGTCTGACTTTTCGGTCATCGGACGTAGCCCGCCGCCTTGTCAACCGTGTGTGGGAACGTCTCACCTGCTGTGTACTTCTCGAACAGGTCGACGAATTGCTTGGCCAAACGCATGCGCCACCCATCGGTGTCCCCGCTCATGTGCGGGGTGACGATGACGTTGTCCATCTGCCACAAGGGGTGCTCAGCAGGCAGCGGCTCTTCGTCGAAGACGTCGAGGCCGGCCCCGGAGATTTCGCCGGTTTCGAGTGCATTCACGAGGTCGGAGGTGACGACACCCTCACCTCGGCCGACATTGACGAAGTAAGCGTTCGGATCCATGGCGGCGAACACCTTTGCGTCGATGAGGTTCTTCGTCTTATCCGTCAGCGGTGCAATGTTGATCACCCAGTCCACACCGGACAGATGAGAACTCAGCTGTGCCGAGTCGATGACGGTCCCGAAGTCCGCGTCTCCGCTCCGTGCGTGACTGCCTGCCCCGGTGACGTTGACGTCGAGGGCCCTGAGGACTCTGGCGATCTCCCGGCCGATCGAACCGGTGCCGACGATCATGGCCTGTGATCCGGCAAGATTCTTCGTCGAGCGCCGGTTCCACACGGACTCGCGCTGGTCCGCAAGCGACCCCAGAGAGTTCTTCGCATGGATGAGAATGTAGTTGAGCACGAATTCCGCGATCGGCCGATCGAAGATTCCCCGTGCATTCGTGACCACAACGTCCGAGGCGGAGAGTTCATCGAACAGCAGCGAGTCAACACCTGCTGCGGCCGCGTGGATCCATTTCAGGTTGTCGGCGCGTGCGAATTCGCTGCGCAGCGCCTTTGAGAAGAAATCCCAGAGAAGGAGGACATCGGTGCCGGGCAGCGAGGAGCCCAGATCCTGGGCCTCGACGATCCGAAGCTCGATGCCCTCCCTCCGACCGAGGTCAGTGAGCTGGTCGGGAATCTCTGTCCCGGGGGCGTTGAGTATTGTCAGTACCGTCATGAGTCGACTCCTTCAGCCTAGCCTTCTCAGCCAGACTATCGGATGAGTCGGTGTAAGCAGCGGAAGCATCGTTGAGACTCTCAGACGTTTCTGCCCCGACTGTGACGAGTTCGCGTATCGCAGGGTCAGCCTTGAGCGTCTGCGCCAGCGGAGTGTTGGGCAGGAAGCACAGGAAGATGAATCCGAGGACCGCCAGAGGCGCGACCCACAGGAACAGCGGCACCAGAGCATCGTTATATGAGGTGATGATGAGGGAGTGCAGCGGCTCGGGCAGATTGGACACGATCTCGGGCGTCAGCCCGGTCGAGGAGACCTTGGGCAGCGGCTGCGAGGGTGCGGCTTTGGCCAGCTCGCCCATCCCGTCCTTGATGTTGTCCATGAGGCGCTGTGTGAACACAGACCCGATGAAGGCCATGCCCAGCGTCGCTCCGACCTGCCGGAAATAGTTGTTCGATGCTGTCGCTGTTCCGACCATAGCAACGGGGAATGCGTTCTGGACGACGAGGACGAGGGTCTGCATACTCAGGCCCAGACCGAGCCCCAGCAGCGCCAGGCACCCCATCGTCTCCCAGGCCGCGCTGTCGGCCTTGAGCTGCGAGAGCAGAACCAGCGATGCCGCCATGATGAGCACGCCCATCAGCGGGTACTTCTTGTATTTGCCTGTGCGGGAGACGACGAAGCCGATGAGGGTGGAGGAGATGAGCATCGTACCCATCATCGGAACCATCATCAGGCCTGCGACTGTGGCGTCGATACCGTGGACCATCTGGAGATAGGTGGGCATATAGGACAGGACACCGAACATTCCGACACCGATGAAGAGGCCGGCAATGGTGCACAGCAGGAAGTCGCGGTTCTTGAACAGGAACATCGGAATGACCGGCTCACTGACCTTGAGTTCGACGAAGATGAATCCGGCAATGGCGAGGACTCCGACGACGATGAGTCCGTTGATCTGCCATGAGCCCCATTCGTAGTCGTGGCCGCCCCAGGCGGAAACGAGGACTATGCAGGAGGTGACGATCGAGATCAGAGCCATCCCCACAAAGTCGACCTTCGGGCGGTGTCCGCTGGTGTGCTTGGGCACTTTGAGGAAGATCGCGGCAGCGATGAGAGCAATGATGCCAAGGGGGAAGTTGATGGCGAAGGCCCAGCGCCAGCCGGGTCCTTCGGTCAGCCAGCCGCCGATGAGCGGACCGGCAACGGAGGACACGGCGAAGGCGGAACCCATGATGCCCATGTACTTTCCGCGCTCACGAGCCGGGACCACAGAGGCGATGATCGACTGGGAGAGGATCATCATGCCGCCACCTCCGATGCCCTGGAGAACACGACCGAAGATGAGCATCGACATGTCGCCCGCGATTAGCGCGAAGACCGACCCCAGCAGGAAGCAGCAGATCGCGAACATGAAGAGGGGCTTGCGACCGAACAGGTCTCCCACCTTGCCGTAGATAGGCATCATGATCGTCGACGCGAGCATGAACGCTGTGGACACCCACAGCATCTGGTCGACGCCGTCGAGTTCGCCCACGATCGTCGGCAGAGCGGTTGCCAGCACGGTCTGGTTGAGGGAGAACATGAACATGGCGATCATCAGACCCACGAAGAGCAGGATGATCGCAGATGTCTTCATCGGCTCGGTATCGTCGTGGTCTTGCACGGTTTGGGTCATTTCCCCAGTCCTCGGTCCTTGGTTACTTCTCATCACAGCCTTTGTCATAGTCGGTTCAGAACCTTGAGGAAGAGCCCCAGTGATTCTTCGTAGATTTCTTTGGTGCCACCCTTTTCGTCCACGAGCTCAGGCGATCGTTTGAGCCTCTGGCCCGCGTGGTTCAGCGGCACTCTGCATAGTTGGGTGAGCATCCTGGCACTGCGCCAGGCCGATTCCTCCGAGGAGAACTCCTGGCCCAGGAAGCGCAGGCGGGCGAGCACATGCTCTGCCACCAGCTCTTCGAGTGCCTCGGCACGGTCGAACCGTTTGCTGACCAGCTCCGGGTATCGAGCAAACAGCGTTCTCCGCCGCGCGGGCATAGCGGGGTCGACGGACCCCATCAGCAGCGCTTCGCGCACGAATCGGGACGTGTCTGCAGCTAGGTCTTCGATTCCGGTTTCGGAGTGGACGTAGGCATCGACGACGTGTTCATCGATATTGGACTCATCGAGTCCGACGATCGCGTCTTCCTTCGTCGCGTAGTAATTGAAGAAGGTGCGTGTTGACACGCCCACGTCTGCAGCGATGCTCGCGACAGTTGCACACTCGAGACCGTCGGCGAGGACCCTCGTGATCGCAGCCTCATGCAGCGCGTGTCGTGTCAGACGCGCTTTTCTGGAGCGGAGGGATTCGGTTTCGGTCATGAGAATATTTTTGCATCTCATGCAACTTTTCACCAACTGCAAAATTGCAATTGTGCACTATTTCACGTTCTCAGCCGAGAACCGCAGTTCTCACATGAGTGTCTTCAGACGGGCCCTGTGCTGTTCGAGGACCTGCAGCTGCCCCAGAAGCGTCGTCTGCGCAGCCGTGTCCGTGGTGTCCTGTCGCTGCAGACGTGAGTGCAGTTCCTTAGCGATCCGTTCGAGGTCGTAGTCGAAGAGTCGGGCCACGATGCCCCTGGCAAACCCCTCCGCGCTGACACCGTCGGCCACCGGCAAAGGAGTCACCAGCAGCTGTGTGACATAGGGTTTGAGGTCCTCGTCACTGGCGGCGAGGACGGCATCTGCCCACCGAGCGGCGTCGGCCGTTCCAGGCGATGTCGAACCGCCTGCTGATTTCAAACCTCCGGCAGCCTTGATGGCAGCCTGGATTCGGCGATAGCCGGGGTGTTCGAAAGCTCGTGCGGACAGGGAATCGAAGAGCTTGGCATTGACGAACTCTGGATGCTGCAGCGCCACCATCAGGGCGCCCTTCTCCGTTTTGAGGCGAGCGGGGCTGATCGGTGCCGACAGGTTCGATACATCGGGGCGCTCGTCATAGACATATTCGATGGCGGTGTCGTCTCGGCCCGGGACTCCCCCAACTCCGGGCGCCTGCGGCCTGTTCATCTGCGCTGGCTGCCCACCGGCCGGGTTCTGCGGTGCACCGGGCGAAGGCTGCGCTGACCCAGGAGGGGACTGCAAAGGAGCCTGAGGTGGGGCCGGTGGACCTCCGGCCTGAGGCTGACGAGCCTGGCTCGGCTGCGTCTTCTTCGGGCGCTTCCGGGCGTCCCTGACGGCGGATTCGACTTCGTCGATGTCGACGCCGATACGACCGGCGACGAAGCGATAGTAGTGGCTGAGGCTGTTGCGATCACGGATATCTGCCAGGACCTCGGCGCTGGCCTTGACTGCAGCGATCCTGCCCTCAACTGAGTCGAGGTCGTAACGCGAGATCGCGGTGGTGATGACGAATTCGAAAAGCGGCTTGCGACCGTCGATGAGTTCGCGCAGAGCACCATCGCCCTTCTGCATCCGCAGGTCGCAGGGGTCGAGTCCACCGGGTTCGACGGCGACGAAGGTCTGGGCAGTGAACTCACTTTCGAACTCGAAGGCTCGCAGGGCCGCTTTCTGTCCGGCTGCGTCTCCGTCGAAGGTGAAGATCACCTGGCCAGTCGGATCGTCGCCGAGCAGGCGCCGCACGATCTTCACGTGCTCGGGCCCGAAGGCCGTTCCACAGGTGGCGACCGCCTGTGTGACTCCTGCGAGATGGGCGGCCATGACATCGGTATAGCCTTCGACGATGACCACGCGTTTGGTCTTCGCAATGTCCTTCTTCGCCAGGTCCAGCCCGTAGAGCACCTGGTTCTTGTGATAGAGAGCAGTCTCCGGAGTATTGAGATACTTCGGCCCCTGGTCGTCGTCGAACAGACGCCTGGCGCCGAAGCCGATAGTCCTCGATGTCATGTCCTTGATGGGCCAGACAACCCTGCCGCGGAAACGGTCGTAGATGCCGCGGCCGCCCTCGCTGGCCAAGCCACCGGCGAGGATCTCCTCTTCGCTGAACCCAGCCCGTTTGAGCTGCTTGGTCAGCGAATCCCATGATTTGAGTGCGAAGCCGAGACCGAACTCCTTGCTCGAGCTGAAAGGGAAGCCACGGCCTTCGAGGAACTCCCGACCGATCTGCCCCTGCTCGCCTTCGAGAGACTGGGTGAAGAAGCGCTGCGCGACCTCGTGCATCTCCAGCAGCCGTTGCCGCCGGCTGGCCTGTTCGCGGTCGGGTCCTTTGCCGTCTTCGTAGCGCAGATGCATGCCGATCCTGCCGGCCAGCGACTCGACGGTTTCGACGAAGCTGAGCTGTTCGACCTTCTGCAGGAACGCGAAGACATCGCCGGACTCCCCGCAGCCGAAGCAGTGATACATCCCGACCTGGGGTCGGACGGTGAACGAGGGCGTCTTCTCATCGTGAAAGGGGCACAGGCCCTTGAGCGAGCCGATCCCCGCGGTCTTGAGCGTGACGAACTCACCCACCACCTCGTCGATACGAGTGCGATTGCGAAGCTCGTCGATGTCCTCGCGTCTGATCAGTCCGGCCATGGTCTAGAGACGATCCCCCGCCCCTGCTTTGAGCTGGTGGTACAGGGCCCAGGCGGAATGGTCGGTCAGAGATGCGATCTGGTCGACGACGACACGCAGCCGAGCAGCGTCATCGTTCGCCTCGAAGTAGTCAGCTCTGAACATCGGGTCAAGATTGATCGGTGCTTCGGAATACCACTGGGCCAGCTCGGTGATGACCGCGGACTGGATGTCATGGAGGCGCAGACGATCTTCGGCGACCATCACCGTCAGCGTAGCCATTCCTTTGAGGATCGCGATCTCGACGCCCGTGGGTTCGGGCACGACCAGTGAGGCCGCGTAGCGAGCAAGAGGCTCCCAGCCGAATTCCTCACGAGTTGCTGCTTCCGCTGCACCGACGAACCGACCGATGAGCTGGCTGGTCATGTGTTTGAGGGTTGCTTGGGCACGCCTGGATCCGTCATAGGTCTCCGATGGCCAGTAGGCTGCCGCCTGCAGTCGTGACAGCGCCTTGTCCATCTCCTCGTCACTCGTGGTCGGCAGATACCACTTGCGGGTGATTTCGAAGAGCTCTCCGCGCCGGATCTCGGCAGCGAAATCTCCCAGGTGCAGATGTCCGCCGGCGATCGCGTCTTCGACGTCATGGACGGAGTAGGAGATGTCATCGGCGAGGTCCATCACCTGGGCCTCAAGGCACCGCTTCCCTGTCTCGATGCCGTCACGGTAGAAGTCGAAGACTCCTCTGTCATCGTCATAGACGCCGAATTTTCGTACACCGGAATCGCGTCGACCCACCGATGCCTCACTCCGCGACCAGGGGTATTTGGTCAGCGCGTCGAGGCTGGCTCGGGTCAGGTTGAGCCCGGCTGGGCGCCCGTCATCAGCGATCACCTTCGGTTCGATCCGCGTGACCAGTCGCAGCGTCTGCGCATTGCCTTCGAAGCCGCCGACGTCGATGCACAGTGCGTCGAGGATGGTTTCGCCGTGGTGGCCGAACGGCGGGTGTCCGAGGTCATGGCTCAGGCAGGCGGTGTCGACGATATCGGGGTCGCAGCCGAGGTAGCGGGCGAGTTCGCGTCCGACCTGGGCGACCTCGAGGGAGTGGGTGAGTCGGGTGCGGACGAAATCGTCTGTCCCCGGCGAGACGACCTGGGTCTTCGCGCCGAGTCGGCGCAGGCCTGCGGAGTGCAGCACCCGGGCACGGTCACGCTGAAAAGCCGATCGGCGCGGATTCTTCGCCGGTTCGCTCACCCACCGATCTTCGTCCCACGGCGTGTAGACCGCCACGGTCCCCGAGCGCACCGATGTGCGTGGGTGAGATTCGAATGGCATTGTCATCCTCCCGAGATGTCGAGTTCCGCCTCGGAGAGCAGTGACTTCCCGCTGACATCGAAGATGCGGGAGTCGAGCCACCCTTCGGGCAGATGCGGCTTCTTCGGGCGGGTGGTCCGCCCCCGGGAGCCTTCCGCATCGGTACCAGGATACGGTGCCTCGTGATCGAGCTGAGCCAGCAGCCCCTCGAGTTCCTCCAGCGAGGAGACCATCGCCAGCTGACGACGCAGATCTCCCCCGACCGGATAGCCCTTGAAATACCAGGCAATATGTTTGCGCAGGTCACGAACACCGTAGAACTCGTCCGCATAGTATTCGACCAGGTATTCACCGTGCTTGTAGACCGCACGTGCCACCTCGGCGAGGCCCGGTCGGAAGCGTTCATCACTGCCACCCAGAGCATTGGCGAGGTCGCCGAACAGCCATGGCCGTCCCTGGCATCCACGGCCGATGACGACACCATCGCAACCGGTCCTGGCCATCATTTCCAGGGCATCCTCGGCAGCGAAGATGTCACCGTTGCCCAGCACAGGAACGGTGTCGCCGAGGTGGTCCTTGAGTCGTGCGATCGCGTCCCAGTCTGCCTGGCCCGAGTACAGGTCCGCCGCGGACCGGCCGTGAAGTGCGACCGCTGCGACACCTGCGTTGCGGGCTGTCTCACCGGCATCGAGGAAGGTCTGGTGGTCCTTGTCGATGCCCTTGCGCATCTTCACCGTCAGCGGGATGCCGCCACGGTCTGCTTCGGTCACAGCCGTGGTGACGATGGTCTCGAAGAGGTCCTTCTTCCACGGCAGGGCCGAGCCGCCACCCTTACGAGTGACCTTGGGTACAGGGCAGCCGAAGTTGAGGTCGATGTGGTCGGCGCGGTCCTCTTCAACGATCATCCGCACGGCCTGCCCGATCGTCTCCGGGTCGACGCCGTAGAGCTGAACCGATCGCGGGGTCTCGAAGGGCTCGTGTTGGATGATGCGCATGCTCTTGGGGCTGCGTTCGACCAGGGCTCTGGACGTCACCATCTCCGTCACGTAGAGACCGGCACCGTACTCGCGGCACAGGCGCCGAAAGGCTGTGTTGGTGATTCCCGCCATCGGTGCGAGCACCACTGGCGAGGACAGCTCGATGGGGCCGATGCGCAGAGGCTCGACGGTCACTGGGGATACGGACTCTGGGGCAGGGCTGATGACACTCACCATGCCATTATCCCCGAGTCGTCAAATGATGAGACACCTGCACAGGCAGAAGCCTCAGTCTCACGATCGCGCATAGGCGCCCTCCTTCGGGATCTCGACTCTGTCCTCATCAACTTCCCTGTCCACATCAACCCGAACCGGAGCCAGAAATTCCCGAATGTCCCATTCGATGTCGAGTCGCAGTTCTTGTGCGAGGCGATCATCGTGGGTGATGACGATCATCGCACCACCGAAACCGCCCAAAGCTGTGACCAAAGCCCTCAGCGATGACAGGTCGAGGTTGTTGCCGGGTTCATCGAGGACGAGCAGCTGCGGCGCAGGGTCCTGGAGCAGGCTCTTCGCCAAGGCCACACGGAACCGTTCTCCTCCGGACAAGGTCGAACAGAGCTGATCGGTCCGACCTGCCCTCAGTCCCATCGCCGCCAAGACCTCATGGACGCGGTGCGGCCCCAGACTATGGTTGTTCTCCCTCACCGCTTCCATGACGGTGAGCGTCGGCGGCAGCCTGTACTGCTGGTCGAGGATGCCGATCGAGACCGGAACCGTGACCGCCAGGTTCGGGAACAGCTCGTCGATCGGAGCACCTGTGTCGTGACGGCCGGCGATTGCTGCCATCATCGTCGATTTCCCAGAGCCGTTGGCGCCGGTCAGTCGGATGCGCTCGGGACCGACCACTGTGCGTGGCTGGGCCAGTGCTCCCCCGGTGATGTCGAGGACTCGTTTGCCGGAATGGATCACAGTCTCCGGCAGATCCAAGCGAACACTCGAGTCTCTGCGCAGTGCGTCTTTGGCCGTGTTCACCGTCGACCGTGCCTCCGCCTCGTCGGCTGCCTTGTCTCCGCGTCTCTTCGCCGCACTCTTCTGGGCGAAATCCGTCAGTCCATTCATGACTATCTTCGGTCGGCGCTTATTCTCTTTGTCTTTGGCCGCCTTCCGATCGGCCCGGGCCAGCTTCGTTTCGAGTTCAATGCGCTGGCGCTTTTCGATCGCCAGGGACTTCTTGGCGTCGACGAGGTCTGCCAGTTTCGCCTCCTCTTCGGCTGCGACCATGGCTTCATAGTCGTCGAAGTCCCCTCCGTACACCCGCAGCTGGTCAGTCATCTCAACGATCGTCGTCACGCTCGTCAACAGGCCGCGGTCATGGGAGATCACCAAGGTCGGGCCCGTCCTGTCCCGCAGCAGCGTGGCCAAGCGGGCACGCCCCGCCTCGTCGAGGTTGTTGCTTGGTTCGTCCAGGATCAGCCAGCGATCGCCCGCCAACGCAGCCCGGGCCAGACCGATGCGCATGGCCTGGCCTCCCGAAAAGGTGGACAGTCGGCGGTCCAGGGCATCGGCGTCGAGTGTCAAGCCGAGATCGGCCAGAGCACTCAGGGCCCTTTCTTCGATGTCCCAGTCATCCCCGATGACGTCGAAGTCACCTGGCTGTGCGTCACCGGCCAGGGCGGTCGACAGCGCCGATCTGATGTCGGTGATTCCCAGCGCCGTGGCGACGGAGTCCTCGGTGTGCGGCAGCAGCTGATCGATGTAGACGGCACCTTCGGCACCGGTGATATGGCCGGCACTGGGTCTGATCTGACCGGCGATGATCCTGGCGAGGGTGGATTTGCCGATCCCGTTCTCGCCGACCAGCCCGACGATGGCAGCCGGGATTGAGGCGGTCAGTGATGTGAAGATCTCGGTGTCGTCGCCGAGGCGGTATCCGAGATTGGAGATGGATATGGCAGCAGTCATATGTGTCCTCATTTCGTGCACAGAAGTGCGGCGCGGGTCCGTAGCACCCGCTTGATGCGGAAATGAGGAATTACTTCACGAAGTGACTGTCTTTCGCCGGAAATGTGTCAACACAAGGATGCCGGAGGTCGGATGACCGCGTCAAGAGCCATCTGCATCCGAGGCTTTCTGACACTGAAGCTACCTGGCCGAGGGGTGCTTCAGACGATGATGAGCATCAGCTCTGCTGGCTCGTCGCCCGGGTTGGACAGCTGATGGGGAACATCGCCCGGTGCCTGGGCACAGTCACCGACTCGCAGTGTGGTTCGGCGATCGATGGTGACGATTTCGATGCTGCCGGCAAGGACGAAGAAGGTCTCCCGTGAGCCGCTGCGGTGAGCTGCGAACGAGGCGGTCTCGCAGTGCGGATCGAGTTTGTAGTGCACGACTTCCATGTTCTCCCGCGGCGCGGGGAGATCCCGTCGCACTGTGCCCCTGCCATAAGTGCTGTGGGAGGGGATGGAGCGGCTGGGGGTGATGATCACCTCCGGCGGAGCGAGGAGTTCTCCCACATCGACGCCGAGGGCTCGGGAGAGGCCCATGGCGTTGGAGACGGAGGTGTCCTGTTCGCCGCGTTCGATCTTCGACAAGGCCGCCCGGGAGATCCCGGCACGGACTGCGAGCTCATTGAGCGTCAAGTCGTTGTATTTGCGGCGGGCTCTGATGCGCGCGCCAAATACTCGAGCCCCGAGGTCCTCTGTGGTCGCCATTGTGACATTATAGTTTATTCTTGAATAATAGAGTCAATTCTACCAAGGTAAACTTCTTCACATGATGGATCTGTTCATATGACTCCGCTGCTGGCGCTTGCCCCCATTATGCTCGCCATCGCCCTGCTCATCCTCAAGCAGAGTTCGTGGATCTCCGCCACGGCCGGGGTGATTGCCGCCGTTCTGGCGGTCATCTTCTTCTTCCCCACGCCGATGTCGGTTCTGCTCGAGTCCGGCGCGGCTTATTTCCCTCTCATCCTCGAGGTCGCCCTTATCCTCCTCTTCGGCATGGTTCTGGCCCGACTGCTCGAAGCCGCAGGCTCAATGGGTGAGATCTCCGCGTGGGTCGAAGCGGCGGCACCCAGTCGCCCTTTGGGTGTGGCTCTCGTCGTCTTCGGTCTAGTCCCCTTCGCCGAGTCCGTCACCGGCTTCGGCATCGGTGTGACCATCGGTGTCCCCGTGCTTCGACTCCTTGGCTGCTCGCTGCGCCAATCGGCGATCCTCGGACTCCTGGGGCTCATCGCTGTGCCTTGGGGCGCACTGGGTCCGGGGACGACGGTTGCGGCGGCACTGGCCGGCCTCGATGTCGACGAGCTCGGCGTGGCGACGGCGTGGATCAATGCGATCCCCGTCATCATCGTCGCCGTCTCGGTGATCCTCATCATGCGCCCCGGCCTCGTCTCCTGCCTCGGAATCGCGGCGGCCGCGGCACTCATGTGGGCAGGCATCCTGACCGCGAGCATTGCCATCGGCATGGCCCCGGCAGGCATCATCGGTTCGCTCCTCGTCATCACCGTGATGGGAGGCATCTTCATACTCCGACGTCGCAGCACCGGCTTCACCCGGAGACTGGGGATCGCGGTGCTGCCTTACGCAACACTGACACTCGGCCTGCTGCTGGCCCGCGCACTCCACTCCGCTCTCCCCTCGCTGCTGACCCAGATCCTCGCCTCTCCCCCGGTCTGGCTGGCCGCCGCCTGCCTGATCGCAGCGCTGACGGTGACATCACGGCGCATCGTCACCCGTTCCGCCGTGCGCTCCTGGGCACCCATCGGAGCGGGGACAGCGGCCTTCATGCTGATGGGCTGGATCATGACGACGACCGGCATGAGTGCTGCGATCGGCTCGCTGGTGCCTGCCGGTCTCATTCTGCTCACGCCTTGGCTGACCGCCACCGGAGCCGTGGTCACCGGCTCGAACACCGGCGCCAACTCCATGTTCACCGGCACCATCGACGCGGCCGCCACGGCCTCCCACGCCTCCTCCCTGCCCGTCGTGGCTGCAGGAAACGCAGCGGGCTCGCTCGCCGCCCTCGCAGCTCCTCCCCGTGTCGCAATGTCGGTGCAGATGGCCGACTCCTCCGGCCCCGCCTCGGCGAATGACATCGGCTGGGTCCAAGGCCGGGTACTGGCCGTGGCCGGAGTCAACGCGCTCTGCCTCGGGCTCTGGATCCAGTTCATGGTCTGATATCGCCGAGGCTCGCCCCAGACCCGAACCTCAAGTCAGACCCGAAGCTGCGGTCAGACCCGGATGAGTTCGCGCGGGAACGCGGTGAACGTGTCACAGCCGGTGTCGGTGATAAGTATGGACTCGGACAGTTCGTAGCCGTATCCGTTCATCCACATGCCGCAGATGAGGTGAAAGGTCATTCCCGCTTCGAGGAACTGATCGTCCTCGGTCCTGATCGAAATCGTGCGCTCGCCCCAATCCGGCGGATAGCCGATCCCGATGGAGTAGCCCAGTCGGCTCGGCTTCTCCAGCCCCGCCAGCGCCAGCACTCGATTCCACGTCCGCGCGAGTTCGGCGGTGGGCACCTCGGGCGCGGCTACATCGAGTACGGCAGCCAGCGCCTCGGCGACGACGCCCTCGAGCCGGATGAGCTCCTGCTTCGGCTTTCCCATCACCGCGGTGCGCGCCAAGGGCACATGATAGCGGCGGTGGACACCGGCCAGCTCAATGCTCACAGACTCATCGTCGATGAACTTGCGGTTCGTCCAGCTTAGGTGCGGGGTGTCAGCGCTCTCCCCCGTGGGCAGCAGCGGAACGATGGCCGGGTAGTCTCCCCAAGCATTTCCGCGTCCGCGGGCCTGCGCGGCGGCGATCTCCGCGGCCACCTCGTTCTGCGCAACCCCGATCCCGATGGTTCCCAGTGCGGCATCCATCGACTCCGTGGTCACCTCGGCGGCAGTATGCATCAGCGCCACCTCGGCTGGGGATTTGATCGCCCGGATCCAGTTGACCAGCTCGAAGGAGTCGACGAGGCGCCACTCAGGGACGCCATTGACCAGGGATCGAAATGCCCGCGGCGAGAAGAAGTGGGAGTCCATCTCCACACCGACCGGTGACGAGGACGCCCGGGCGACCTCCCAGCGTTGCCGCAGCGCGAAGGATACCCAGTCGAAGGGGTGAATATGGGGCCGCTGCACGTAGCGTTCGGGATAGCCGACGATGTCCTCGGGCGGCAGCCACGACGTGTGCGTGGCACCCCTGGCGTCCATGTCCCTGAGGAACAGCGTGAGCGGACCCGCGGCCGGCACGAACAGCAGCTGCGGAGTATAGAAGGACCAGGCGTTGTAGCCGGTCAGATAATAGACATTCGCGGGGTCCGTGACGATGAGCGCCGACAGTCCCTGATCGACCATGCGATTGCGCACCGAGGCGATGCGCCCCAGGTATTCATCAGGGCTGAACGACAGGTCGTTCGCGCCGATCGTGTCGACCTCGCCCGGCCGCGGCTGGGGGCGAGCCCTGACTTCCTGCCCTGCCCGGCCCTGTTCGGCACCGGGCCGCATTCCCTGCACATCCGGCCGGTTGTCTTCTCCGGCGTAGAACAGCTCACCCTCATTCATGATTACAGTCTGGTGAGTCGCATCACACCGTGTCAATCACTCCGACACGCGTGTTGCCGAGTGACGCCCACGCGTGTTAACGGGCGGCACTAAGCGTGGAAAAGTGAAATCCTGACGAATCCAGAACCATTATTTTTCAGATTCGACTGAATTCGCATACGAACATGCGCATTCCGACTGATTCAATGGTAGATTGTATTGAGATCCAAATCACGGAGGTGAAGAATGACCCACTTGATGCCGAGCGGAAGCAATCACCGCCTGGGCAATCTCGACGAGAAATCGAAAGCGATCATCGTCGAGCTGCAGCACGACGGACGCAAGTCCTATTCCGCCATCGGAAAGTCCGTCGGACTGTCCGAAGCTGCCGTGCGTCAGAGGGTCTCCAGACTCATCGATTCCGGCGTGATGGAAATCGTCGCCGTGACCGATCCGCTGAGTCTGGGCTTCGCCCGACAGGCCATGGTGGGGGTCAAGGTTCGGGGCGATATCTCGAAGGTCTCCGACCGGCTTCACGGATACGACGAGATCGACTATCTCGTCGTGACCGCAGGGTCGTTCGACATCCTGGTCGAGATCGTCTGCGAATCGGATCGCCACCTGATCGAATTCGTCAACCAAGAACTCCGCTCGATCGACGCAGTCGTGGACACGGAGCTCTTCATGTACCTCTCACTCGAAAAGCAAAAATACAATTGGGGGACGCGATGACAGAGAATGTCACCAGAACCGGCACCGGCTATCAGGATGCCATCCGCAACAACATGTGGATGCACATGTCGCCACACCAGGCACTGTTCAACGGCGGTGAAGCACCGATCATCACCCGTGGCGAAGGCCACCACATCTTCGATGACAAGGGCAACAAGTACATCGACGGTCTGGCCGGACTATTCACGGTCCAGGTGGGCCACGGTCGCGAAGAGATCGCGAAGGCGATGTACGATCAGGCACTGAAGCTGCCATTCATGCCACTGTGGTCCTTCGCCCATCCGCAGGCCATCGAGGTCTCTGAGCGCCTGGCCAGCTACGCTCCCGGCGACCTCAACCGAGTCTTCCTCACCTCCGGCGGCGGCGACTCCGTCGAGTCCGCAATGAAGCTGGCGAAGAACTACTTCAAGATCACGGGCAAGCCGGGCAAGCACAAGATCATCTCGCGTGCCACCGCCTACCACGGCACCCCACACGGCGCCCTGTCCGTGACCTCGCTGCCCGATCTGCGCGAACAGTTCGCGCCCCTGGTGCCCGGTGCGATCAAGGTGCCCAATACGAACTTCTACCGTTCGCCGCAGCCCTACGCCCACGATGAGAAGGCCTTCGGCCGCTGGGCAGCGGACCGCATCGCCGAGGCCATTGAGTTCGAGGGCGCCGATTCAGTCGCGGCCGTCTTCCTCGAACCGGTGCAGAACTCCGGCGGCTGCTTCCCGCCGCCACCCGGATACTTCGATCGGGTGCGCGAGATCTGCGACGAGTACGACGTGCTCATGGTCTCCGACGAAACCATCTGCGCCTATGGCCGCATCGGCGACATGTTCGCCTGCAACGACTTCGGATATGTCCCCGACATCATCACGAGCGCCAAGGGCATCACCTCCGGCTATGCACCGTTGGGCGCAATGATCGCCTCGGATCGCCTGTTCGAGCCCTTCGGCCCCGGTGGAGACGAGACCTTCTACCACGGCTACACCTTCGGCGGTCACCCCGTCGCCTGTGCCGCGGCGATGGCGAACTTCGACGTGTTCGAAAAGGAGAAGCTCAACGACCACGTCCATGAAAATGCCGCTGCGTTCAAGTTCACCCTCGAGAAGCTCAAGGATCTGCCGATCGTCGGAGACGTTCGCGGTGAGGGCTTCTTCTACGGCATCGAACTCGTCAAGGACCGTGACACCAAGGAGTCCTTCACCGAGGAGGAGTCCGAACGCATCCTCAAGAACTTCGTGTCCGCGAAGATGTACGAAAACGGCCTGTACTGCCGCGCCGATGACCGTGGAGATCCAGTCATCCAGCTCTCGCCTCCGCTGACCGTGGGCCAGAAGGAGTTCGACGAGATGGAGCAGATCATCCGCGGCGTCCTCTCGGAGGCCTGGACGAAGCTCTGATCCCAGCTGAGACTCGTTCGCACCGGGTCGAGGCGACCCTGGAGCTGTCAGCCGAATCGGCCCCGATGCCTCATAGAGGAGTCGGGGCCGATTCGCGTCCGTCAGAATCTCTCGAATCGTTCTCGCTCCTGTGCCGGAAGCTCGACGGGCGCCCTCGAACGGGCGTTGAGACCACCCCGACTGACGTCGTCGAACCAGCGTCGGCACCGCCCGAACTCATGCCCTCGAATCGGTGACGTCGCCCTATGACGGGCCGGAAGAATTCGCAGCTCGGCCAGGCACTCCTGGCCCTTCAGCAGCTTCACCGCCACTCCGGTCACGTTCAGGACGCAGGCCGGATCTGACAACGAGGACACCCAACCCAGTCGTCAGAGGAATCGCGATGACGAGACCGACCGAGCACACGAGGATACTCACGACATCGACCGACATCTCTCCCAGAGTCAGGGTCTCGAAGAACGACTGGTCATGCGCCGAGACGATGATGAGCGTCAACAGCGCAGACCCCACATAGGCGAATGTGATCGTGTACACGGTCGAGGCAATGTGGTCGCGGCCGATTCGCATGGCTCGGGTGAAGAGCTGCCCGGCCTTCAGATCCGGTGCCACGCTGGCCAGCTCCCACACCGCCGAGGCCTGTGTGATGGTGACGTCGTTGAGCACGCCGAGGCCGGTGACGATAATTGCACAGACGATGAGGTCGGCCATCGACACGTCTGCGGTGTCCGCGAGCAGGAACGCATCCTCGGTGTAGGCAACGCCGAGATTCGCCCAAGAGGTCATCCAGGCACCGAGCACGCCGGTGATGATGATGCCGAGTACAGTTCCGAAGAGAGCTGTAGTCGTCCGCGTAGACACTCCGTGTGCCAGATACAAGGCGATGAGCATGATCGCACTCGCGGCGACCATGGCCACCAGGATCGGCGGCTGACTGTCGAGAATGGCCGGCAGCATGAAGACGATCAGCACGACACCAGCGAAGCCGAGGCCGGCCAGCGCCCGCAGACCGCGAAAGCCCGCGACCAAGAGCACGACGAGCCCGTAGATGATCGCCAGTGCGAGAATCGGAACATTCCTGTCGTAGTCGATGAAGACATAGTCTGAGCCGATCTCCGCGCTGTCCGGGGAATCGGTGAAGTCGAGGACCTTGACCGTGTCTCCGACGCCGATTCCGGACTTGATCGCATCGGGAGTCACATAGAGACTCCCCTCTTGCCCGTCGACTTCGGCCGTGAACGTCATACAGTCCACTGCGAGTGTCGAGTCCTCCTCATCGCCCGACGCACAGTCGGAGGCGTCGACGGCAACGATCTTTGCCTCGGCGTCGGCGACGCCCTCGGCGGAGTTTGTCATCGGGCCGCCGCCCGGCAACTCCTGTTCGGGAGCGTCCGGCCACAGCAGCAGCAGTCCCCCGATCGTGAGGAGGACGAGTGGGACGAGACAAACGGTCATGATCAGACGGACTCTCGGCGAGGCCTTGGGTCCCCGATGGGCTGGCATATGCATGTCGAACCTTCATATGGGTGATGCGAACTCACTGCAGGTGTGTGCACTCGCGATGCGCGGCTCCCAATGCGCGAGGTGCATCACACGCGCCGTTTGCGCTCGAAGGAGCGCTGCCGAACGAGTCAGGTCCGGCCGACCGCCGTTCCGATCGACCGGACCCGCCGTTCAAGGCTCTGCCGACGTGCTCAGGCTCCGCCGAGCGCCTCGGCCAGGTAGTTCTCCACCTGATCGAGGCTCACACGCTCCTGGCTCATATCGTCACGCTTGCGGATCGTCACCGCTTGGTCATCGAGCGAGTCGAAATCGAACGTGATGCACAGCGGGGTGCCGATCTCGTCCTGACGGCGGTAGCGCCGGCCGATCGCACCGGCGTCGTCGAAGTCGATGTTCCAGCGCTTACGCAGACGAGCCGCGAGTTCCTTGGCCTGTGGAGACAGTTTCTCATTGCGGCTCAGCGGCAGCACGGCCGCCTTGATCGGCGCCAGACGCGGGTCGAGCTTGAGCACGATGCGCTTGTCCGTTCCGCCCTTGGTGTTCGGTGCCTCATCCTCGGTGTAGGCATCGACGAGGAAGGCCATCATCGAACGGGTCAGACCGAAGGAAGGTTCGATCACGTAGGGGGTGAAACGTTCACCGCTGGCCTGGTCGAAGTACTGCAGCTTTGCGCCCGATGCCTCTGTGTGGGTTCCGAGGTCATAGTCGGTGCGGTTGGCCACGCCCATCAGCTCGCCCCATTCCGAGCCTTGGAACCCGAACCGGTACTCAATGTCGATGGTGCCGGACGAGTAGTGCGCCCGGTCGTCTTCGGGGACGTCGAGGCGACGCACGTTGTCTCCGGAGATGCCGAGTTCGATGAACCAGTTCCAGCAGGCCTCGACCCATTCGCGGTAGTAGTCGTCGGCCTCTTCGGGACGAACGAAGTACTCGAGCTCCATCTGCTCGAACTCACGGGTGCGGAAGATGAAGTTGCCGGGTGTGATCTCGTTGCGGAAGGCCTTGCCGATCTGGCCGATGCCGAACGGCGGCTTCTTCCGTGCAGCGGTGACGACGTTGTTGAAGTTGACGAAGATTCCCTGTGCGGTCTCGGGACGCAGATAGTTCAGACCCGCTTCCGATTCAACGGGGCCCAAGTAGGTCTTGACCAGACCGGAGAACTCCTGCGACTCGGTCCACTGTCCGCGAGTTCCGCAGTCGGGGCAGACGACGTCGGCCATGCCGTTCTCGGGCGCCTTGGAGTGCTTGGCCTCGTAGGCTTCGACGAGGTGGTCCTCGCGGTGGCGCTTGTGGCAGTTGAGGCATTCGACGAGTGGATCGACGAAGGTCTCCACGTGCCCGGAGGCCTCCCATACCCGCTTGGGCAGGATGATGGAGGAGTCGAGTCCGACGACGTCTTCGCGACCGCGGACGAAGGTCTGCCACCACTGAGCTTTGATGTTGTCCTTGAGCTCAACACCCAATGGCCCGTAGTCCCAGGCCGACCGGGACCCGCCATAGATCTCTCCGGCTTGGAAGACGAATCCTCTGCGTTTGGCCAGGGCGATGACGGCATCCAACTTGGACTGTGCCACGTTATTTCTCCTTGAGGTAGTTCGCCGACGGCCGGCTGCCGTGGCTCGCAGGTACAGCCTATCTGTTCACCACCGGTCAGTAGGTCTCCCCTCATGGGCGACGGAACTCACACTTATTCCGGGGCCTGGGACGACCTCGGCGGGCGTGGGGCATGTACGATTGAGGTACACCCAAACCTTTCTCCGTAACGACGGTTTTCAAGTCTGTCCAAGCAAGCCTTGGAACTCTTACGGTTTCGGCCCGGATTGCTCACGATGAATGCACAAGCGGCCGCAGGGTAGATCGCCACCAAAGTCATCTGCGATCAAGCGTGTGCCGACGTGAGAGAGAAAACTCATGACAGAAGTGTCAACATCCGACAATCCGACAACACCGAAGTTCGCCGAGCTGGGTCTCCACCCGCTCGTCCTCCAGGCGGTCGAGGCTCAGGGTTATGAGACCCCGACTCCGATCCAGGCTGAGACGATTCCAGCACTGGTTGAGGGCCGCGATGTCATCGGCCTGGCCCAGACCGGTACCGGCAAGACCGCCGCTTTCGCTCTGCCCGCACTGTCCGACCTCGCCGAGGCTGGCCGTGCCAACGATGGCCCCTTCGCTCTCGTTCTGACCCCCACCCGTGAGCTTGCGATCCAGGTCGCCGAGGCGTTCACCTCGTATGCCACGAATCTCAATGACTTCTCTGTCCTCCCGATCTACGGCGGCCAGGCCTACGGCCCTCAGCTGTCGGGCCTCAAACGCGGTGCGCAGGTCGTCGTGGGAACCCCCGGTCGAGTCATCGACCACCTCAAAAAGGGCTCCCTCAAGCTCGCAAGCCTGCGTCACCTCATCCTCGATGAGGCCGACGAGATGCTCAAGATGGGCTTCGCCGAAGACATCGAAGAGATCTTCAGCCAATCCGGTGACTCGCGTCAGGTGGCTCTGTTCTCCGCCACGATGCCGACATCGATCCACCGCCTCACCGGCAAGTACCTCAACAACCCCAAAGAGGTGCGGGTCGCTTCGAAATCGCAGACCGGATCGAATATCCGTCAGCGCTACCACATGGTCCAGCACTCCCATAAGCTCGACGCCCTGACCCGGATCCTCGAGGTCGAGGAGTACGAGGGCATCATCATGTTCGTCCGCACCAAGCAGGCCACGGAGGAGCTCGCTGAGAAACTGCGTGCACGTGGCTTCAAGGCCTCGGCGATCAACGGTGACATTCCGCAGCAGGCTCGTGAGCGCACGATCGATATGCTGCGCAGCGGCAAGGTCGACATCCTCGTCGCCACCGATGTCGCAGCCCGCGGCCTCGACGTCGAACGCATCACCCTCGTCGTCAACTTCGACATCCCCCATGACACCGAGTCCTACGTCCACCGCATCGGCCGCACCGGCCGTGCAGGACGTTCCGGCGAGGCCATCCTCTTCGTCACCCCGCGTGAACAGCGTCTGCTCGGCTCCATCGAGCGCGCAACGAAGCAGAAGGTCGAACCGCTGTCGATGCCCAGCGTCGAACAGCTGACGAATACTCGTGTGGAGAAGTTCACGAAGCGCATCGACGATGTGCTGGCCACGACCGAACTGACCGAGCTCGCGACCGTCATCGAACAGTACGAGCTCTCCCGCAATGTTCCGGCGACGGACATCGCAGCCGCTCTGGCCTCCATGGTCCTCGAGTCGAACTCTCTCACGGCAGACCCCATGCCTGAGCCGAGCCGCGGCAAGCCAGGACGTGACCGTGACGGCGGCGGACGCGACGGAAAGCCCGGTCGTGAACGCTCGTCTCGTCCGCGTGATGAGAACATGACCACCTACCGTCTGGCCCTTGGCCGCAACGAACGCCTGCAGCCAGGCGCGGTTGTCGGTGCCATCGCCAACGAGGGCGGCCTGACCTCGAAGGAGATCGGCCACATCGATATCCGGTCGAACCACACCCTGGTCGACCTGCCCAAGGATCTCGATTCCTCGGTCATGCGCAAGCTCTCGAACACCGAGATCCAGGGTCGTCCGATCGACATTCGTCCGGATTCGGGACGTCCGTCTCGCCCGTTCAAGAAGCGCAACTTCGACAAACAGCCCGGCGACAGCCGCAACTTCCGCGGCGACCGTCGTGGAGGCCAGAAGAAGTTCAGCAACGACCGCTTCGGCGGCGAACGCTCAGGCGATCGTTACTGAGGTTCTGGGCAGTGCGCAGGTACTGCCCGCTGCTGAAGTTCCGGCGCAGCTGAAGAGCTGAGCAGGGTTCGGCACGAAGCTCATAGAGAAGAGGTCCCGCAACGTTTTCGCTGCGGGACCTCTTCTTGTTGTTTGCAGGTTTCGAGGGTTTGGCTTGCGTTTGGCGCCGAGAGCTCAGGAGCTCGATCGGTCCACGGCACCGCCGAAGCGACGGTCACGACGGGCATACTCTTCGATCGCGGACCAGAGGGTGCGGCGATCGACGTCGGGCCAGAGGACGTCCTGGAAGACCATCTCGGCATAGGCCGACTGCCACAGCAGGAAGTTCGACGTCCGCTGCTCCCCCGACGACCTGAGGAACAAGTCGACATCCGGCACCTGCGGGGCGTAGAGACGGGAGCGAACGGTCTTCTCGCTGACCTTTCCAGGTTTGAGCTTCCCGGCGGCCACCTCGGCGGTGATCTGGTTGACCGCGTCGACGATCTCCGATCTGCCTCCGTAGTTGACGCAGAACTGGAGGACCAGGCCGGTGTTGTCCTTGGTCATCTCCGCCGCGGATTCGAGTTCGTCGATGACCGAGCGCCACAGGCGACCACGACGCCCGGCCCACACGATGCGCACACCGAGCTCATTGAGTTCATCGCGGCGACGGCGGATGACATCACGGTTGAAGCCCATGAGGAAGCGAACCTCATCCGGGGACCGTTTCCAGTTCTCGGTGGAGAATGCGTAGGCGGAGAGATAGTCGACACCCATCTCGATGGCACCGTGGATGACTTCGAGAAGTGAGGCCTCTCCGGCCTTATGGCCTTCGGTGCGCGGCAGTCCACGATCATTGGCCCACCGGCCGTTGCCGTCCATGACCACAGCGACGTGCTTCGGGACGAACTTCGCCTCGATGCCGGGGGGTCGGGCTCCGCTGGGGTGCGGGGGCGGCGCGGGGTAGCTCATCTGGCCTCCAGAACTCTCAGTGATCGGATATTGCGCTCCAAATGCCATGACACCCAGTCGGAGACGAGTTTGGAACCGTCGATCTGGTCGTGAAGGTCCGAGGACTCCGCTCGCTGCCAGTCTCCGGAGAGCAGAGCGGCCATGTGCTCGAGCGCATCGGTGTCTGGCAGAGCCGCGCCGCTGGGTCGGCACGTGGTGCACACGGCTCCGCCCAGGGAGGCTGAGAACGCGCGGTGGGGACCAGGGCTGCCACACTGTGCGCAGTCGAGCAGACTCGGTGCCCAGCCGGCCACGGACATGGCCCGGAGAAGATACGCGTCGAGGGCCAACCTCGGCGGGTGCTCGCCGTTGCACAGGGAGCGGATGGCGGAGACGAGAAGCAGGAAGTGGGTGCGCGACTGGGGTTCTACCTCGGTGATTCGGGCGGCAGTCTCAGCCATCACACTGGCTGCGGAGTAGGCGTCATAATCTGCGCCGATGCCGCGGGCGAAGGGCTCGATGAGTTCGACCTGGGTGACGATGTCGAGGCTGCGGCCGACGTGACACTGCAGGTCTACGAGCATGAAGGGTTCGAGTCGGGAACCGAAACGTGACTTGGTGCGGCGGATGCCCTTCGCAACTGCTCGGATCAGCCCGTGGCTGCGGGTGAGAACAGTGACGATGCGGTCGGCTTCGCCGAGTTTGTGCCCCTGGAGCACGATGCCTTCATCACGATAGTTGTGCACCCGCCCATTATCGCAGAGTGCGGCGGGGAATCATCCCCGCCGCACTCATGCATCAGTTGTGAGATTGCTCCCCGGGCAGGCTGCCTGCCCGGGATGCTCAGCCCCGAAGGATCAGCGCTCTCCGTCGCGATCGCGGGCGGCCCGGTTGACCGCCGAGACGACGGCCTTGAGTGAAGCCTTCGTGATGTTGGGGTGCAGTCCGGCACCCCAGACCACACGGTCTTCGACAGCGAGCTCGACGTAGGCTGCGGCCATCGTGTCAGCGCCCGAGCCGATGGCGTGCTCGGTGTAGTCCTGGAGACGGACATCGACGTCGAAATTTTCGATCAGGATCTTCACCAGCGCATCGATGGGTCCTTTGCCGTGACCTTCATAGGTGCGCTCCTGACCGTCGACGATGAGGTCGACTTCGACGCGTTCCGAGGTGCCCGAGTCGTCAACCGTGCCGGAGTCGGTGCGCAGACCTACGATCTGGAAGCGGCCCCAAGCCTTGTCCTGATCATCGCTGGGAAGGTACTCGTAGTTGAAGATGCGACGGATCTCCTCGGCGGAGACCTCTCCCCCACCTTCAGTGTGCACCTGGACGGCGCGGGAGAACTCGACCTGCATGCGGCGAGGCAGATCCAGGCCGTACTCGCTCTTGAGCAGATAGGTGACTCCGCCCTTGCCGGACTGCGAGTTCACGCGGATGATCGCCTCGTAGGAGCGACCCAGATCTTTCGGGTCGACCGGCAGGTAGGGCATGTCCCATTCCATCAGGTCCACGGGAACGCCCTGCTCACTGGCTCTCTTCTCACGGTCGGCGAACGCCTTGTTGATGGCATCCTGGTGCGAACCGGAGAACGAGGTGAAGACGAGGTCACCGCCGTAGGGGTGACGTTCGTGGACGCCGATCTGGTTGCATTCGGTGACGGTGTGGATGACTTCGTCGATGTCGGAGAAGTCCAGTTCGGGGTCGACGCCCTGCGTGTAGAGGTTCAGCGCCACGGTGACCAGGTCGAGGTTTCCGGTCCGTTCGCCGTTGCCGAAGAGGCAGCCTTCGATCCTGTCGGCACCGGCCATGATGCCCATCTCCGCGGCTGCGACACCGGTTCCGCGGTCGTTGTGGGGGTGCAGGGACACGGCCACCTCGTCGCGGTAGGGCATGTTCCGGCAGAACCATTCGATCTGGTCGGCGTAGGTGTTGGGAGTGCCGCGTTCAACCGTGGCGGGCAGGTTGACGACCGTCTCACGGCCGGAAGCCGGCTGCCACATATCGAGGACGCTGCCGACGATGTCGAGAGCGAACTCGGGTTCGGTGTCGACGAAGATCTCCGGCGAGTACTGGTAGCCGAAGTCGACGTCGCCGAGGAGTGACTCGGCGTGCTTCATGACCGCCTGGGTGCCGCGGGTGGCGATGTCGCGAGTCTGGTCGAAGCCCTCACCGTCGAAGCCGAACACGACCTTGCGGAAGACCGGTGCCGTCGCATTGTAGAGGTGAACTGTCGGCTTCTGCGCGCCGACGAGGGATTCCACTGTGCGCTCGATGAGGTCCTCACGGGCCTGGGTGAGCACCGAGATGCGGACGTCGTCGGGGATGGCATCCTGTTCGATGATCTCGCGGACGAAGTCGAAGTCGACCTGGCTGGCTGCGGGGAACCCGACCTCGATCTCCTTGAAGCCGAGTTTGACGAGGAGATCGAACATCTTGCGTTTGCGATCCGGCGTCATCGGATCGATGAGAGCCTGGTTGCCATCACGCAGATCTGTGCTCAGCCAGCGCGGAGCCTTCCGGATCAGCTGGTCGGGCCAGGTGCGGTCGCGCATATCGAGGGCGATCCGGTCCTGGAAAGACTTGTATTTGCTGAATGGCATGGGGGATGGCTTCTGCAGTTTCATGGTTCCTCAATCATTGTTCGTGTGCTTCTTCAGCATAGGAGAAACTCCGCGACGAGGGTGCTGTTATGTTCAGGACTCGTCGCGGCAAGGAAGGAGGAGCAACCTGTAAGCCACACACACAACTTAGCCCTGGTTGCTCCGCCGGTTCCAAACCTGTCCAAATCCTAAGATCGCTATCCGTCTAGTCGAGGAAGTCGACCGCTGCACGCCGCATGTTGAAGCCGACTCCGGTCTCGTCGGACTTGCACGTCATGCCCTCACGGGTGGAGGTGCAGGTCATCCCCTCGGCCGTGATCGATTCGCCGTAGCCGAGCACTCGAGCGGGACCGGAGCTCTCCGGCGCCTCACGGCAGGAGAAGCCGGCACCTTCATTGTTGGCCACGACGACAGCTCCCCAGTTCTCCATTTGACAGTCGTCGGGCTTCTCGGGGCTGGTGTAGTCGAAGGATGAGATGACGCATCGGGTGCGGTCTGAATCGATCGTGCAGGAGATGTTGCCGGACGGAGACTTGAACGATTCGGCAGCGACCGGCGGCGCCGAGGTCGATGGTTCATCGGTTGCAGAGCCTGCACCCTCGGAGGGCCCCTCGGAGGACGTGCCGGACGCAGAATCGTCCTGGCCCTGCGTCGCATCCCAGGCGATGTATCCGACGATGCCGAGAGCGAGCACCAGGGCGATCGCGGCCAATGCCCAGAGCCAGCCTGGGACCTTCTTCGTCTCGTTGTCATGTCGGTAGGGTCCGCCGGGACCGGCCGGTCCACCCGGTCCGTATCCGCCCGGTCCTCCGGGGCCGTATCCGCCGCTTCCGGGGCCGTATCCGCCGCCGCTGGAACCGTAACCACCGTTGGAGCCAGCGGGTCCTGCAGCACTGCCGCCGGGGCCATAGGCACCACCGGCGGGTCCGTGGCCACCGTGTCCTGCGTAGGCGACTGCTGTCTGTGGGGCGTAGGCTGATGCGCCGTTGGGCACGTGCGACTCGTTTCCGGGGTGTTCGGTGGGATGGGGTTCAGGAGGGGGCTGCGGGGCAGGTGGTCCGGGCGCACCGAATTCGCCATCCCAGGGTTCGGGGTTCGGAGATTGCTCTGCCGACACGCCCTGCGGATTCCACTGCTTCGGTGCCGAGGCAGCTTCTGCCTCGGCGATGTCTTCGGACCTCACCTTGCGCGGGATCGGACCGCTGAATCCGGTTTCGTCGTTCTCTGCTGCGGCCAGCTGGCGCAGCTCCTCGAGGCTGAGCACCTCGGTGGCGTCGGCCCCGTCGGAGGACACCATCGACCGGAGTCTGGCCAGCTCCTCGGAGCTGAGTGCTTGGGTCGAACCATCAGCGGCCGGGGATTTGTCCTGTCCGATGAACAACTGCGTCGTGATCGAATCTGGAGACTCCTCGACCGGCCTCCGACGCCCGGGGCGCGGAGGATGATTCGGCACAGGTGGAATGCTCATGGGGTCATTTTCGCATAGTCACTTCCACTGAGTTCTCAAGGTTCGTGAGAAGATGACCTCATGTTCAGTGGTGGAGCCCGAACCGGGACCAGCCTGACGGTCGCCGTTTTGGCCCTGACGCTGTCGTCATGTGCAACGCCGACCGACAGCGACGACGATGACGGCGTGACCGCCCCGTCCGGGGAGGTCGCGGCACCTGCACAGCAGAACGACCTCGGCGATTTCGCAGCTCCCGCACAGATGACTCCGCCCGGAGCCGCAACCGCAGAGCCAACAGGACCTGCCCATTCTGTTCCGGTCCCTGGGCTGGGCCCGGAGACAGCAGCTCAGATTCCGGCCGAGACCTCTCAGGTCCTCGTCGCCAGTGGCCGGGACGCGTCCTCGGATTCCGGTCAGCTGAGTTTCTACACCTTCGCTGATGGGGCGTGGAAGAAGCGCAAGACCTTCGACGTCCACAATGGGGAGAACGGGTGGTTGGCCGATCGTCGGGAGGGCGACAAGACAACACCGATCGGTGTCTTCACCCTCTCCGATGCGGGCGGCTACAAACAGGACCCGGGAACCGAACTTCCCTACACCCAGGACGACCGACTGCCCTCGTCAGCCACCGTGGCCTACGGACCCGAATATGACAGGGTCTTCGACTACATCATCGCGATCGACTACAACCGTGTGCCGGGCACACCGCCCACCGACAAGACTCGCCCGCTGGGGTGGGACAAGGGCGGTGGGATCTGGCTGCACATCGATCATGATTCCGGGACGAGCGGGTGCGTGACGCTGAAGGAGAAGGACCTCACCTGGATCCTCGAGACCATCGACCCCGATGCCCATCCACGTATCGCCATGGGACCTGAGTCCCAGCTGCAGAAGTAGAGGCACCTCGATGCGAAAGCTCATCATCTCCCTGGTGCAGACGATCAACGCCTCATATGCCCAAGACGGTTGGTCGACGGGTGTGTCCACGAAGGCCGACTTCGCCTATTTCACCTCCCTGCGTAAGCGGGCAGGTGCCATCATCATCGATCGCAGGACCGCGCTCAATCCCGCACTGCCGGTCATCAACGCACCGGGCAAAGCCCTCGAGCACACACCCGTGCATGTGCTCACCGAGTCAGATCCGGAGAAATTGAGCAGGCACCTAGCCGAGGCTGGCCTGGACTATCGAGCACAGGGCTTCACTCCAGAAACTGCCGCACAGGTGCTCAACAGCATCGAGTCCACGAGTGAGACTCTGGTGTGCGAGTCCGGACCCAATCTGGCCTACCGCCTCCTCGATGCCGTTCCGGGTGCCGAACTGCACCTGAGCCTCAGCCCGCTCTACTCCCGAAACTCAGGCAGCCACTTCTCCCAGCTCGAGGCCACCCTCAACCTGCGACTCATCGATGTGCGCACCGTCGATGACCAGGTCTTCATCCGCTACCGCAAAGCTTGAGGTACGCGACCAGGCTCGAGCTTGTTGCGTCGGCCTAGACGCCCAGCTGGGTGCTGATCTCGTGCTCGTCCGTTCGGGACAGGACCGAGCTGACAGCCTCGGCGACTGCCGGCAGGCTGATCGTCTCCACTCCCCCGCTGAGATCGTTGCGGTCATCACCGCCGATGGGCGCCATGACCTTGAGCTCGCGGTAGTACACGGAGTCCGTCTCTGCCGCAGCGACCCGGAGGAGCATCTCCTGGGCCGCGCCGAAAACGCTGATCGCACCGGACCCGACGCAGGCTTCGACGCTGGCCACACCGTTGAGGGCGAGGTGCCGGACACGGTCACTTCGCCCCTCCTCGGCGAGCGCCTCCGATACCGCGCAGGCGGCGAAATGGCCCCGCAGGTATGAGGAGTAGTCCGCGTCGAAGGAGTCGATTCCGCGGTCGATCATCGAGATGTCCACGTACCACCCGCCGACCGTGGCGATGACCGCATCGACCGGGGGTGCGTCCACCTTCTTAAGTGCTTCGATGACTGCCTGCGGTCGATCCACCCAATCGGGGACGACGACCGGCCGGTAGGCGGTTTCGTCCTCCGGCTGCGAACGGACGATGCCGGTGATGTGGTGCTCAGGCGACAGCTGCTTGGCCAAGCCCGTTCCGACATGGCCTGAGGCTCCGAAGATGACGATGTGCATGCCCCGAGTCTATTAGCCCGCGATAGGGTTCTGTCGCGACCGCTTCCCCACAGCCGAAGGATCTTATGGCCGATCAGCATGAACTCACACGGCTCGAACGGCTCCTCGACAGTCTTGCCAATCGTCATCTCACTCGGGTGCCGGCAGGGTTGCGTGAGTCCCTCGTCTTCGGGATCAAGCAGGCCTGGGCCTGTCTGTTTGGGGCCCTCATGCTGCTGGCGATCATCCTCACCGCCTGGTGGTACCCGGACGGGGCGATCCTGGCCCGCAATGATCTCCTCGTCATCCTGGCAGTCCTGATCCAGACGGCGATGCTGCTTCTGGGTTCATGTACGCCGCGGTCGGCTCCTACATCGTGCGCGTCTATCGTCTCTTCGACCTGCGGTTCAGCCATTACCCGCCGAGGTGGAGCACCGCGGTCATCGCCGCAGCGATCTATCTCAATTTCTTCACTCACCACTATGTGGTCGACGTGCGGGTGTTCCTCGTCCTTGCTGTCGGGGTCGCTGTCGCATGCACTTCCGTGTGCACAAGCTGACTCTGCGCATGCCGGTCCTCCTCGCATTCGTGCTGGTGGCGTTCTTCATCTGGATCGCTGAGAACATCGGAACAGTCACCGGCGCATGGCTCTACCCGTCCCAGATCGACGGCTGGGAGATGGTTCCGGTGACCAAATTCGTGGCATGGTTCCTCCTGATGATGATCTCCGTCGTCCTCGTCACCTTCATCTACCCGCCCAAACCTCCTGATGAGGCCAGGTCACCTGATAATCTGAGCTGAAACTCAGACTCGGTCGAAGGAGACACATGACAGACGCGGATTCAGAGGATTCCAATGCTCTGGTGGCAGCCGTCCGTCCGCCGTCAGGTGCGCATCGCTTTGTGAGCGCGAAAGTCCTCATCCGCATCCTCGCAGCAGTCCTCGTCTTGGTGCTCATCCTCACCCTGCTCGGCGTCTTCCTCGTCCGTCGCTCCTTTCCCACCACCGACGGTGACATCTCGCTGCCGGGCCTCAACGGCGAGGTCAGCGTCACCCGCGATGACTCAGGAGTCCCGACCGTCGAGGCGAGTAACTCCCACGACCTCTTCATGGCCCAGGGTTTCGTCCATGCCCAGGATCGGTTCTGGGAGATGGACTTCCGCAGGCATGTCACCTCGGGCCGACTCTCGGAACTCTTCGGAGAATCACAGTTCAGCACAGACTCGTTCATCCGCACGCTGGGGTGGAGGAAGGTCGCCGAGAAGGAAGTCGCGGCCCTTGATGACAAGACGCTTGCGTACTATGAGGCCTATGCCGAAGGCGTCAACGCCTACCTCCACGACAAGTCCCCCACCGAGGTGTCCCTCGAGTACGGAGTCATCGGGCTCCAAAACGGTGGGGTTGAGATCGAGGAATGGACTCCCGTCGACAGCGTATCCTGGCTCAAGGCCATGGCCTGGGACCTGCGTTCGAACGTCGAAGACGAAATCGACCGAGCCATCAGCCAGTCCACGCTCGACGATGAGCAGATGGCCGATATCTACCCCGACTATCCCTATGACACCCGCCCGACGATCATCGGCGGCAATGCCGGCGCCAAATCACGCGCCGCCGGCAGCAAGGGCAACGGAGACAGCAAGTCAGACAAAGGCAAAGCCGATGACAGCAAAGCCAGGAAGAGCAAAGCCGCTGAAGACGAGACCGGCGACGAAGCGCATGCCGGCGGAGAGGTGACCAAGACGCCGTCCAACCTCGGCGAACTCAAACAGCACCTGAGGTCACTGCCCGCGCTTCTGGGGGTCAACAGTCATGACATCGGGTCGAACTCGTGGGTGGTCTCCGGTGAGCACACGGCCACCGGTGCCCCGCTGCTGGCCAATGATCCACACCTGGCTCCCGCCATGCCTTCCGTATGGCATCAGATCGGTCTGCGCTGCACCGAGATCACACCCGAATGTCCCTTCGACGTGTCCGGTTTCTCGTTCTCGGGCCTGCCCGGCGTCGTCATCGGACACAACCAGTCCATCGCCTGGGGGCTGACGAACCTGGGGCCCGATGTCGCCGATCTCGTAGTGGAGAAGGTCCGCGACGGCGAGGTGATTCGTGACTCCGGGGATGAAGCCGTGACCACGCGCAAAGAGACCGTGAAGATCGCGAAAGAGGAACCGCGCGAAATCACGATCCGTTCAACACGCAACGGCCCTCTCATCTCCGACCTCAATGGGCCTCACCGCAGTGTGCTCGATGCTTCAACCGGGGCGAACACCGCGGACACGAAGTCGGGTCCAGCCGACGAACACTACCAACTGGCGTTGCAATGGACGGCGTTGGAACCGGGCAACACCGCCTCCGCGATCTTCGGGCTCAATGCGGCGACGAACTGGAAGGAATTCCGACAGGCCGCTTCGCGCTTCGACGTGCCCTCCCAGAACCTCATCTACGCGGACACTGCCGGCAATATCGGCTACCAGGCCCCGGGGAAGATCCCCAAGCGCGGCAAGGGCGACGGTATGCTGCCACGCCACGGTTGGAAGACCGATGAGGACTGGCAGGGATACATCGACTTCAAGGATCTGCCGAGCCTGTACAACCCCGATCGGGGATGGATCGTGACGGCCAACAACCCGGTCACGCCCCCAGGAGAGTCCGTGCAGTTGAGCGACGACTTCGACTATGGAGACCGAGCGCGGCGGATCACGAAGCTGCTCCGGGACACGATGGCGAAGGGTCCCGTCACAACCGCCGACATGTCGCGCATCCAGGGTGATGACCTCAACCCGCTTGCGCTGACCCTGATCCCGCTGCTGGAAGACATCGATGCGGGCAAGGACACCGACATAGCAAAGGCTCAGAAGCTGCTCGCAGACTGGGATGGCCGCGATGATGCCAACAGTGCTGCAGCAGCCTATTTCAATGTGCTCTCGAAGACGATCCTCGATGAAGTCTTCGCTCCGAAGCTGCCCGATGCGGTGCCCCCTGCAGGCGGATCCCGCTGGTACCTCATCATCAAGAACCAGCTGCAGAAACCCGATTCGCAATGGTGGGCCGACGATAAGGTCGACAACCGGGACGAAGCGCTGGCTCGGGCCATGGACTCGGCGTGGGAGACGACCGAGGATCTGCTCGGCTCCGAGCCTGTGACCTGGCGGTGGGGCATTCTGCACAGGCTGACCATCCGCAACGCCAGCCTCGGCGAATCAGGGATCAAACCCATTGAGCGGCTATTCAATCGGGGCCCCTATGAGGTTGCCGGCGGGTCGGGAGAGGTCAACGCCACAGGCTGGGACGCCTCGGTCGGCTTCGAGACGAACTGGGTGCCCTCGATGCGGCAGATTGTGGACCTCAAGGACTTCAACCACTCGCAGTGGATCAACCTCACCGGCGCCTCGGGGCACGCCTTCCACCCACACTATGCCGACCAGACCGAGGACTGGGCCGCCAACAGGACCCGACCCTGGCCGTACACGCCCGATGCACTGGGTAGGCACACCGAAGATTCTCTGGTGCTGCGGCCCTGAACTCAGCCCCGAGTTCAGGGCTTGGGCAGAATCTTCGCCTCGAGGAAGTTCGCCACATCGTCTTCCCAGCGGACGGGGTCGATGTTCCATTCCTTGGTGTGGCGCGCCTGGTCATAGACAGGCATCGTCACGAGGTCGCGGCGAACGGACGCCAGCGCGTGGGACGGCGAGGATGGCACGAATTCGTCATCGTCGGAGTGGATGAGCAGCACCGGGACGTCGAGCTCCGCCGCGCGTGTCACCCAGTCCAGCCTGCCCAAGTCCAATGGCGTCTGCAGGCCGGTGATCGGTCGCGCCCACGGCTGGGTGATCATCTCAAGAGTGAGTTTGGCGATCGGTGTGGGAAGCATGTTGCGCCGGGCCTGGCCGTCAAGGACATTCACCCAGTCGACGACGGGCCCGTCGAGGACGAGGGCCTTCACGTAACGGCGGTTCCGGCCACGGGAGGCGGCCTGCAGCGCGATGGCTCCGCCCATCGACCAGCCGAAGAGGACGACCTCGCGGGCTCCGCGTGAGATCGCGAAGTCGATGGCCGCGTCCACGTCGATCCACTCTGTGTCGCCGAGGCCGTAGCGAGATGTAGTCTCGACCCTGACCTCGGCGTCGTTGCGGTAGGACATGGCTATGGCCGGGACACCCAAGGTATTGAGGATCGGGGCAGCACGCAGCCCCTCGGCCCGGGTACTGGCACGGCCGTGGACGAGGATCGCCCACGTGTCCTGAGGTTCGGGGTGGTCGGTGGGCAGCAGCCAGGCAGGCAGCCGTCCGGCGTCGGATTCGATCTCGATGTCCTCGGCGTTGACTCCTGCCGCCAACGGTTCCGGGTACACGATGCCCGTCCACCGGCCGTGCGAGGCGCGTTTGATGTCTCCACGGGTCACCGAGAGGATCTCTCGGGAAACGGTTCGCGATCGCGGATCGTATTCGACGATATCGCCGATCACGGCATGACCGGCGCCCTGGTTGAAATAAAGCCCGTAGGTGCCGCGCACCGTGGTCTCTTCATCAGCAGGCAGGTGAATGCGCATGTTCGGCGGGAATCCGTCGATGTGGAGAATCTCGAGTTCTTCCGGCGCGTTCTCGGGAACGAGGATTCTGCGTGCAAAATAAGCGGCCAGTCCCGAAGACGCCACCGAGATCACGGTGCCGATCCCAGCACCGACACCCACCGAAGCCAGAAGCAGGCGAGTCGGGAATTTAGTGTCGCGAACCATGAAAACCTCCTGACTTCATTGTCACCCAAGGAATGAGCAGTCTCCAAACGCTGTTGTGCAGGTCAGAGGGCTCTCCAGAGCCCGAGTGCAGTGGGACAATGGACTCCAACAGATATCGACAAACACCGGAGGTCGCGATGAGTCAGTCGCCAAACGTCAACACAGAAGACAATCCCGAGGAGATCCGCTGGCAGGACGTACTCACTCCTGATGAATTCGCGGTGCTGCGCGAAGGCGGCACGGAGCGTCCGTTCACCGGCGAATACGTCGACACGAACAGCGTCGGAATGTACCAGTGCCGTGCCTGTGGAGCAGACTTGTTCCCCTCCGATACCAAGTTCTCCTCGCACTGCGGTTGGCCCTCGTTCTACGCTCCCCTGGCCGAGGACCGGGTCCGCTACCTCCGCGATTCCTCGATGGGCATGGAGCGCGTCGAGGTTCGGTGCGCGAACTGCGATTCGCACATGGGGCACCTCTTCGAGGGCGAAGGCTACGACACCCCCACAGACCAGCGATACTGCCTGAACTCGATCTCCCTGCGGCTCATCGACGGCCAGGAATGAGCGAAGGATCAACGCTTGTCGTCAAGACCTTCGAGGAGCTGAGCGGGACGGAGCTCTACGGGATCATGCAGCTGCGGTCTCAGGTCTTCGTCGTCGAGCAGGACTGTCTCTTCCTCGATCAGGATGGTGTCGACACGCTCCCGCAGACTTTGCACGCCTTCTACCCTGATGAGGTGCGGACAATCCAGGACAGTCATGGCACCGAGGTTGGCCGCAGTCTTGCTCCCAAAGCCTATGCCCGTATCCTGCCGCCCGATCTGCCCGACGGTCCTGCCTTCGAGCCGGGAGCCCGCAGCATCAGCCGCGTCGTCACGAATCCGCAGGCGCGCGGCCAAGGCTGGGGCCGCAGGCTCATCGGCGAGATCGTGGCCGAGCATGGGGATCGTCTTCTGACGCTGAACGCCCAGACTCATCTCGAGGGCTTCTACGCGAGCTTCGGGTTCAGCCCGAATGGTCCCCGGTTCCTTGAGGACGGGATCGAGCACACCCCGATGTCACGCCGAGGCGGCGTCTGAGGACACTGCGTCGGCTGGGCTGGCTGTGTCAATTGTGTGTGAAGCGTCGACGGCGTCGATGAGCCGCGTCATCGTGGCGTGCAACTCTCGCAGATCTGCCTCGCCCATATCGAGTTTGGCCATCATCTGCCCCGGTATCGCCTCGGCAGTCCTCCGCAGCTGGATCCCGGTCTCGGTCAGCGAGACCTCCACGACTCTCTCGTCGTAGTTGCTGCGTGCCTTCTCCACATAGTCAAGGGCTTCGAGGCGTTTGATCAGTGGCGACACCGTTGCAGCTTCAAGACGCAGCAGCTCGGCGATCTTCCTCACCGGCAGCGTTTCGTGCTGCCACAGAGCCAGCATGACCAGATACTGCGGGTGGGTGAGGTGGAGGGGCTCGAGCACCGAACGGTAGGCAGAGATCACTCCGCGGGAGGCGACAGTCAGAGCAAAGCAGATCTGGCTCTCCAGAGCCAGCGGATCGTACGAGGTCGACATCGATTCCGTGTCCTTCCGACGAGTCTGATCTGTTCGTCAACCAGGCTGATTGATTAGTTAGTGCACTAATGTTTAGCGTACACTGATTATATTGTGATCGCCTCAGCCGAGCACCAACCTCACCAGCTCGACACCACCGAATGGACTCGCATGTCAGACTCGCACGACTCCCAGCGACGCGTTGCATGGCTCAACCGCTTCTTCCGCAAGATCGTCGGCCCTGCACAAGTCGATAACTCCCGCCCCGGTGGCTACTACGAGAATGAGCATCTGCGTCACGAACGACTCGACGCGATGGGCTTGGAGATGCGCACCGACGCCAATGGCCACTCGTATGTGGTGGAGAAGAAACAGCCAGAGTGATCAGTTCTGCCCTGATCACGGTTCTGCTTTGATGAGGACCAGGGACCCATCGAAGTGCGATGCAGTCCGCAGCGACCCGTGTGCGTCATCCCAACTTCCATCGTTCAGGCTGCGGCGCAGGTTTTCGACCGATCGCAGAGCAGAGTCCTCGGCGACGAAGCTCCACGCGGAGTTCGCTTTCCTGGCTCCCGGATCGAGAAACATCTCCGGCCGACCGAAATAGGCCTCGGAGAAACCGTCTACGCAGCCGAAGGGGATCGGCAGATGAGTGACCTCGACCGTGCCGCCAAGACATTCTGAGATTCGTTCGAGGCTCGGATATCGGCGTGCCTCAGTCTCGAACACTTGGGGCGCGAAGTCACGGAGCCAGAATCGCTCCACCCGAGTCGGATCACAGGTCATGATGACCACCGGGCCGGAAGCGACTCGCCGCATCTCAGATAGACCCGCGTCGAGGCTCTGCCATTGATGGACTGAGAATGTCGACAACGCGGCGTCGAAGGAATCGTCGGCAAACGGCAGTGCCTCTGCACGGGCGTCGACGACCGATGCCTGACCCTTCGCCCGCTGTGCCCGCATCGCAGCCGATGGTTCCACCGCCGTGACGCCACATTGGCTGGGTTCGTAGGATCCGGCTCCGGCACCAACGTTGATCACCTGTCGAACATCGCCGAGAGCGTGCAGGATCGCTTGCGCAAACTCTGGTTCCGGGCGCCTGTACTGACGGTAGCCGGCACCGATCTTGCCGTAGTCCGCGTCGCCGGCGAAGCCATCTGCAGCAGTCATGCTCACAGGCTACCCGCTGCTTGCTCCGTCATTGCCGCCGGACGCTTCGGTGCCCCGGCAAGGCGTTGTGCCCTGCCGGGGCCCCGAAAAGGTGATGCGGATCAGTCACTGCAGAGATCAGTCGCTGCAGATCACTCGCTTCTGGTCAGTCGGTGAAGATCAGCGCCAGTCGCTGATGATATCGACGAGCTCGCGGAGAGGTCCGGTGTAGAACGGGACCTCTTCGCGCACATGCAGACGAGCTTTCGTATTGCGAAGATCGCGCATGAGGTCGACGATGCGGTGCAGCTCTGGAGCTTCGAAGGCCAACAGCCATTCATAGTCGCCCAGGGCGAACGAAGCGATCGTATTGGCCTTGATGTCCTTGTATCCTGCTGCGGCCATGCCGTGATCTCGCAGCATCGTGGAGCGCTCAGCGGGATCGAGAAGGTACCAGTCGTAGGACCGAACGAAGGGGTACACGCAGATGTACTTGCCCGGCTCGTCATCGGTCAGCAGTGCCGGCAGGTGTGCCTTGTTGAATTCGGCTGGACGGTGCAGACCCACGACAGACCAGACCGGCTCGAGGATTCCGCCGAGCATGCTGCGACGCACTGCCGAGTAGGCGGCCTGAACCAGTTCAATCGTCGGCGCATGCCACCAGAACATCACATCGGCATCTGCCCGCAGTGCGGAAACATCGTAGATTCCGCGGACGACGAGGCCCTGCTCCTTCAGCGGAGCGAGTGCTTCGTGAACCTCGTTCGCGAGTTCGGCTCGGTCGGCATCGCCGAGTTCGCCGGCCGAGGCGAAGACCGAGTATGCGATATACCGCGTGTCGTTGTTCGCCTGTTCGATCTGCTCGTCGGTGGGGTTGGAGTATTCGCTCATTCCTGCTCCTTCTTCTCTGTGTGTCGGTGCTTGAGTACGGTGTTTCGTCGGTCGGTTTTCGGTGAAATGCTAGAGCTTTAAGTGAAGTTCACGTCTGGGCGGCTGTGATTCTCTGGGCCACCGTTTCGGCACGATCGATGCAAGCGGGGATGCCGACGCCGAAGTAGGCCGAACCTGCCAGTTCGAGACCGGCGATGTCGGCGATGTCCGCATCGATTCTCTCCACCGTCTCGGCGTGGCCCGGCAGGTACTGGGGCAGCGCGCGTTCCCACCGGTGTGCCTCTGCTGCGATGAGCCGATCCGATCCGCGCTCGGCGATGGCCTGCCAATCCTCAAAGGCACGGGCGATGACCTCGTCGTCCTCCCACTCTTGCCAGCCTCCCGGCCCGTCACCGTATCGCCCGATGCTCATCCGAATCAGGGCTGTGCCCTCAGGAATGCGCTCGCCCAGCCACGGCCATTTGTTCGAGACGAACGTCGAGGCCTTGATGAATGACTTCTCCGTCGGTGGGACGAGGAATCCAGATCCTTCGAGCCCCCGATCCCCAACCTCGACGAGGGCCGGGATCAGTGCGGTCGAAGCGTAGGGCACGGATGCCAGCAATGAAGCGGATTGAGGGGCCGCCTCGGCGAGCAGATGCTTCGTCACATGTGCGGGAGTGGCCAGGACGACCGCATCGGATTCCAGGCTGTCGTCCACAGTGGCCACCGTCCATTGTCCGTTCTCGGTCTGCACGGATTTCACGTGTGTGCCGGTGTGGATCGTACCGCCGTGGGCACGGATGCGTTCTTCAAGGGCCGGGACGAGGCGGTTGATCCCTCCGATGAGAGACATGAACACAGGTTGTGGGTTCTCTCCCCGTGCAAGTGCCGCGGATTGTGCGTCACGTGCGGCGAGCAGGCTGGAAACAAGTTCGAGCACCGAGGTTCCCTTGAGTGCAGCCGGCAGCAGGGCGGGCACGGTCGATGCAAGTGACAGGTCACGGCACCGTCCGGCATACACTCCCCCGAGCAGCGGGTCGATGAGCGTATCAACGAGGTCGGCGCCGAGGCGGTCTGCCAGGAACTCTCCCAAGGAGACGTCCTGACCGGCGATCGGAGCGGTGATGACCTCATGGGCGACCCGGTCCGTGGCGGAGGCGCCGAGGAGGTCCCTGACCTCGGCAGCATTGCCGGGCACTCCCATGACTGTGCGTTTGGGAATCGCGTGGAGTTGCCCCTTCGACAGAACTCGCGAACTGTGCACAGTCGAGGGGAATTCGGTGTCCAGACCGAGTTCAGCGACGAGGTCCTTCGTCTCCGGGCGACGGTAGAGACTGGCTTCGGCACCGGTGTCGAGTCCCACGGGCACAGTCCCACCCAGGTTCGTCGAGTGCAGACACCCACCGAGGCGCGCATCTGCTTCGAGGAGAGTGACCTGATGGTCGGGGGCAAGGCGATAGGCGGTGACAAGGCCGGAGATGCCTCCCCCGACGATCGTGATGTGACTCATCGGCTCAGCCCCGTGCGGCCAGAATCTCTGCGGAGATGCGGTGGACTTCGGCGACGATCCGTCCGGGCACTTCGGGATCGGTGTCGGGGAGGACTCCGTGACCGAGGTTGAAGACGAAACCGGCCTCATGGTCCAGGCCCTGCCGCACGATCTCTTCGATGCGCGGTGCCAGAGCTTCCCAGGGAGCGAAGAGCAGAGCCGGATCCAGGTTGCCCTGCAGGGGCTGCTCCGGCTGGACTCGTGTCGAGGCATCGGCCAGGTCGACGCGGAAGTCGACGCCGACGGCGGTGGAGCCGGCCCGCGACATGGAGGTCAGGAGCTCCCCTGTCTGGACGCCGAAGTGGATGCTGGGCACCTCGTGATGGCGCAACGATTCGAAGACCGCGCTGGAGTGCTCGAACACGTGGGCTTCGTAATCGCGCCGGGACAGGTATCCGGCCCATGAGTCGAAGAGCTGGAATGCGGAGGCGCCAGCGTTGAGCTGAACGTCGAGGAACGTCGATGAGATCCGAGCGAGCTTGCTCAGCAGCAGGGAGAAGGTCTCCGGCTCTGCGGCCATGAGGGACTTCGTCTTCTCATGGTTCTTGCTCGGCCCGCCTTCGATGAGGTAGCTGGCCAGCGTGAAGGGAGCACCGGCGAAGCCGATGAGCGGGGTTTCCTGGCCGAGTTCTTCGATGATCCGACCGATCGATTCCGCGATGTCGGGGATCTGGTCGGGTTCGAGCTCGGCCAGTGCTTCGATGTCGGCGCGGCTGCGGATCGGGTTCGCGATCACGGGTCCGGTGCCGGGGACGATCTCGACATCGACACCGGCTGCCTGCAACGGAACCACGATGTCGGAGAAGAAGATGGCGGCGTCCACACCGTGTCGTCGCACCGGCTGCAGAGTGATCTCTGAGACCAATTCCGGGGTTCGGCAGGCATCGAGCATCGCGGTGCCTGCACGCAGCTCGCGATATTCGGGAAGTGAACGGCCGGCCTGCCGCATGAACCAGACCGGAGTGTGCGCAATCTGCTCTCCGCGCAGGGCGGGCAACAAGGTTGAAGTCATGCCCCCATCCTCCCATCACAAGCAGATCAATGCCCACCGGGTTTCGGTTTCAAGACGCCGTGTCTTGATCGCAGGTGCGGGCGAAAACTCTTGGTCCCGCCACGGCGTGGACGATTCACCTCTACCCTGGCCTGATCTATCGTGGCAAGTGTGGTCAACACCTCACCTCTCAATCGCATTCCGTCGGAGTTCTCCGCCGCGACCTCGGTTCTGCGCGAAGCTCGGAACACGAGCAACGTCTCGATTTCCGAAATACCTGCGCCGGCCCGTTTGGCGCCGTATTCCTATGCTCTGGGTGCCGAAGTCAGGGCCGATGAGACTTTCCTGCATGCCACCGGTGAGGCGATCGAAGAGTTGGCTACCGGCCGTATCGTGGTCCTCTATGATCCCAGCTCTCCTGAGGAGTGGGAGGGTCAGTTCCGAGTCGTTTCCTATATTCGTGCCGAACTCGAGCACGAGCTCGGCAATGAGACGATGCTCGGTCCGGTCGCCTGGACCTGGCTCGAAGAGGCCCTCGAGTCGAATGACTGTGAGGTCGTCGCCGCCGGTGGCACGACAACCCGCGTCCTCTCTGAGAGCTTCGGCACTCTTGCCGATCGGTCGTCCACGATAGACTTGGAGTTGCGCGCTTCATGGACCCCCGTGATCGCGGAGCCGGAACTGATCGGCGATCACTTCGAAGCCTGGATCGATCTGCTGTGCACAGTTGCCGGACTGCCACCGCTTCCTGAAGGAGTTTCAGCCCTGCCCGGGCGACGTCGATGACAACCGAACTACCGCTCTTGGCCACACCCGCTCATGGCGTTCCGCCGCTCGTCGACTCCTCAGCCGAATTCTCTAGGGCCTGCGACGAGCTCGCACATGGATCCGGCCCCATCGCCATCGATGCCGAGCGTGCATCAGGCATCAGATACGGTCAGCGCGCCTTCCTGGTTCAGCTGCGACGCGAGAATGCTGGCACCTTCCTCCTCGACTCCGAAGTGCTTGAGGACCTCAGCCCCCTCAACTCTGCATTCGGTGGAGACGAATGGGTCATACACTCTGTGACTCAGGATCTGCCCTGCCTGCAAGAACGCGGGATGCGACCGGAAGTGCTCTTCGACACCGAGCTCGCTGCTCGGATGCTCGGGTGGGACAAATTCGGTCTGGCGGCCGTGGCCGAGAAGACTCTCGGTGTTCGCCTGGCCAAGGAGCATTCGGCGGCCGACTGGTCGAAGCGCCCACTGCCCCAGGAATGGCTCAATTATGCCGCCCTCGACGTCGAGGTTCTGCTGCCTATTCGCGACATTCTCCACGATGCTCTCGTCGAAGCCGATAAGTGGGAGTTCGCACGGCAGGAGTTCGAGCATCTTCTCGATTTCGAGCCCAAGCACTTCGCCGAGCCCTGGCGCCGGACTCACGGATTGACCAAGCTCAAGTCTCGCAAGGATATCGCCAAAGTGCGGGAGCTGTGGACGGCCCGTGACGAGATGGCCTCGGAAACTGACAATGCTCCCTCGCGTATCCTGCGCGATCGGGATCTGATCGCCTTGGCTCAGTCACGGGTCCAGTCCAGCGACGACATCATGGCGACGTGGCCCAGGCTCTCGCGCGCAGACGCCGGACGACTCTTCCGGGCCTACCGCAAGGCGACTCGGCTGACGGTTGACGAGTTGCCTGGCAGAAGGGAAGCCAACGCAGTTCAGACACGGACGCCGTTCAGTCACACAGACGTCAAGGAACGAGTGGCGGCTCTTAAATCTGCGATGGCAGAGCTGGCCGAAGAACACGCAATTCCCCACGACGTGCTGTTGCAGCCGGCCATCGTCAAGGCACTCGGCGCACAGCCGCGAGTCGACGTCGAAGAGTTCCTCTTCGAGCGTGGAGCCAGGAAGTGGCAGGTCGAGCTGAGCGCACCGGTGCTCAAAGGCACCATCGAGACACTACCCGCAGCCTGAACCTGCCGACCTAGGGCCCAGACACGCAGTCAGACTGCTCTGCGGGATCCCTGCTGAGCGCGGTTCCTGACGTCTGCGGGCAGGATATGAACGATCTCGGAAACGATGGTGTCCACGTCAAGTCCCGCGTATTCGAGGATCTCGTCGCGAGTGCCCTGCGGCAGGAACTCATCGGGTGCTCCGAGTTCGAGGACTCCGACGCGAGAGTCGGCGGCACGCAGATCGCTGCGGACCTGTGAACCGATTCCGCCGACCTTGACACCGTCTTCGATCACCGCAACGAGACTGTGCTCAACAGCCATGTCGATGACGCTGCCCGGCACAGGCAGTACCCAACGCGGGTCGACGATCGTCGACGCGATGCCCTGGTCGGCCAACTCTTCGGCGACTTCCTGGGCTCGCCCGGCGAACGGACCGACGGAAACGATGAGCACATCCTTGGCGGTGCCTGTCGGCACCTCGCGCAGAACGTCGACACCATCATCAAGGCGACGCAGCGCCGGAATGTCCGTTCCCACACTTCCGCGCGGGAATCGGATCACGGTGGGTGCGTCCTCGATGGCGACAGCTTCGCCCAGTTCTTCCGTCAGACGAGCGGCATCACGAGGCGCCGCGAGTTTGAGACCAGGCACGATGCGCAGCATCGCCATATCCCAGATCCCGTGATGGCTGGCACCGTCGGGACCGGTGATTCCGGCCCGGTCGAGGACGAAAGTGACTCCCTGACCGTGCAGGGCCACGTCCATGAGCATCTGGTCGAAAGCGCGGTTGAGGAACGTCGCGTAGATGCACACAATGGGGTGCAGTCCGCCGTAGGAAAGTCCGGCCGCGGAGGTGACTGCATGCTGTTCGGCGATGCCGACGTCGAAGACCCGCTCCGGGTACACCTCGGCGAACTTCGCAAGGCCCACGGGCAGGAGCATTGCCGCGGTGACGGCGACGATGTCATCCCGGGACTGTGCGATCTGGAGGACCTCCTGACCGAAGACCGAGGTCCATGAGGTCTGCTTCGACGGAGACGACTTACCGGTCGTAGGGTCGATGACGCCCACGGAGTGGAACTGATCGGCATCGTCGTTGATCGCTGGGTCGTAGCCCTGGCCCTTCTGGGTGATCATATGCACGATGACGGGACCGCCATCGTACTGTTTGGCCCGCTGCAGCGCCTTCTCGACCATCGGCAGGTCATGACCGTCGACTGGCCCGAGGTACTTGATGCCGAGCTCGTCGAACATTCCGGCCTGATCCGCGGAGACCATGTCCTTGAGTCCTCGTTTGACCCCGTGGATGGCACTGTACGCGGCTCGTCCGGGTGCGCCCGACTGCCGAAGCGTCGATTTGCCCCAGGACAGGAGCTTTTCGTATCCGGTGGTGGTGCGCAGTTCGTCGAGGTGTTCTGCGAACCCGCCGACCGTCGGTGCATAGGAGCGGCCGTTGTCGTTGACGACGATGATGAGCTTGCGCGGTGGCGTCGATTTGTCGGCGGCGATGGTGTTGAGAGCTTCCCAGGCCATGCCACCGGTCAGTGCGCCGTCACCGATGACGGCGACGACGTGGCGGTCGCTTTCGCCCTGGAGCTGATGAGCCTTGGCGATTCCGTCGGCCCAGGACAGCGATGCCGAAGCATGCGAGTTCTCGATGACATCGTGTACGCTCTCGGCCCGACTGGGGTATCCCGAGAGTCCGTCGCGCTGGCGCAGACTAGAGAAGTCCCCCATGCGACCGGTGAGGAGTTTGTGCACGTACGTCTGGTGGCCGACATCGAAGAGGATCGTGTCGTGAGGGGACTCGAACACGCGATGCAGGCCCACGGTGAGTTCGACCACGCCGAGGTTGGGCCCCAGGTGACCACCTGTGCCGGCAACCGTGGTGACCAGATAGTCCCTGATCTCCTTCGCCAGAACTTCGCACTCGGCGTCGTCGAGTTCACGCAGCTGTGATGGCGAGTTCATCGACTCGAGGAATGTCATTCGACCTCGCTCCTGAATGCACAATAGATGGTCTGATACTGCAATTTCCGCTCGGATCATCTTAACGCTTCACGGACCAGAGTTGGTTCATCCCCGGGTTCGGCAGATGTCGAGTGTGTCTGGTTCCACAGGCACCGGGGACTTTTTGTTCTCCAGGTGCCAGGGTTTCCGGGTCGGAGGCACCTGGGTTTCCGCGTCGTAGGCATCCGGGCGTCAACTTGGCAGGCAGCAGAGGGTCTGCATTTCCGATCTCAGTCGCGAGCACTCCCCCAGCACCCAAACACCATTACTTGCAATAACAGCCCCAGCAGAGGTTGTTTTAGGTGCTGACGGCGAACATTGTGCAGCTGGTGGTAGGAGTTGGCAGCAATGATGACGATAGGCGGCGAGGGTAGAACGTGCAGCTCGCGGGAGGTTGTGACGCTTGGCGCAACGACCTGTGCAACCGGCTGAGGCCGTTGCGACCTGGCCGAATAGACACCAGCGTTGAGCACGTGCGGGTATAACGAAGGCCGGTGGGATGATCCCACCGGCCTTCGTCAGTCAGGCCTGAACTCGGTCAGACCTGAACTCAGTCAGACCTGTTAACAGTCAGACCGAGTCGTCGCCACAGAGACGACGGTTTCAGATCAAGCAGTCGCGAGCTGACGCAGCACGTACTGCAGGATGCCGCCGTTACGGTAGTAGTCGGCTTCACCCGGGGTGTCGATGCGGACCACTGCGTCGAAGTCGACGGTGGTGCCGTCTTCCTTCTCTGCCGAGACCTTGACAGTCTTGGGTGTGGTGCCTTCGTTGAGCTCGGTGATACCGGAGATCGAGAAGGTCTCCGTGCCATCGAGTCCCAGCGAGTCAGCGGACTCACCGACGGGGAACTGCAGCGGAACAACGCCCATGCCGATGAGGTTCGAGCGGTGGATGCGCTCAAAGCTCTCGGTGATGACGGCCTCGACGCCGAGCAGCTTCGTGCCCTTGGCTGCCCAGTCACGCGAGGATCCCGAACCGTATTCCTTGCCACCGAGGATGACCAGTGGGGTGTCGTTCTTCGCGTAGTTCACAGAAGCATCGAAGATCGTGGTCTGTGGACCGCCCTCCTGTGTGAAGTCACGGGTGAAGCCACCCTGAACTCCGTCGAGGAGCTGGTTCTGCAGGCGGATGTTCGCGAACGTGCCGCGGATCATCACCTCGTGGTTGCCACGACGTGAGCCGAAGGAGTTGAAGTCCTTGCGCTCGACACCGTGATCGATGAGGTACTTGCCGGCCGGCGTGTCGGCCTTGAAGGAACCTGCAGGCGAGATGTGGTCGGTGGTGACCGAGTCGCCGAGCTTCGCAAGCACGCGGGCGCCCTTGATGTCGGAAACGGGTTCTGCTTCCAGGCCCATTCCGTCGAAGAAGGTTGGTTTGCGCACGTAGGTCGACTCGTCGTCCCACTCGAAGATCGCACCTTCAGGTGTCTGCAGCGCCTTCCAGCGGTCGTCGCCTTCGAAGATGCGGCCGTATTCCTCGTCGAACATATCTGTCGAGATTGAGGAGGCGATGACCGACTCGACCTCTTCTGGCGATGGCCACAGATCCTTGAGGTAGACGTCCACGCCCTCCGAGTCCTGGCCCAGAGGCTGGTTCTCGAAGTCGAAGTCCATGGTTCCCGCCAGAGCATAGGCGATGACCAGAGGAGGCGAAGCCAGGTAGTTCATCTTCACATCGGGGCTGATGCGGCCCTCGAAGTTACGGTTGCCCGAGAGGACTGCAGAGACTGCCAGGTCGTTGTCCTGGATGCTCTGCGAGATGTCGGAATCCAGCGGTCCGGAGTTTCCGATGCAGGTGGTGCAGCCGTAGCCGACGACGAAGAAGTTGAGTGCTTCGAGGTCCTCAATGAGGTTGGCCTTCTTGTAGTACTCGGTGACGACCTTCGACCCCGGTGCAATGGAGGTCTTGACCCATGGCTTGGAGTTGAGTCCGCGCTTGCGGGCGTTGCGGGCCAGGAGGCCTGCAGCCATCATCACCGAGGGGTTCGAGGTGTTGGTGCACGAGGTGATCGAAGCGATCGCCACAGCACCGTTGGCCAGTTCGAAGCTGGATCCATCGCCGGTGGTGACCGGAGCCGAGTTGTTCTCTTCGCCGGGCTTTGCGTAGTTGTGGATGTCCTTGGCGAACTGGTTCTTCGCGTCGGAAAGTTCGATGCGGTCCTGCGGGCGCTTCGGTCCTGAGATCGAAGGCACGACGCTGGAGAGATCGAGTTCAATGTACTCCGAGTACTCAACTTCGTTGCTGGGGTCATGCCACAGGCCCTGGGCCTTGGCGTAGTCCTCAACCAGTTGGATCTGCTCGGGCGAACGACCGGTGAGCTTCATGTAGTCGATGGTCACTTCGTCGATCGGGAAGATCGCGGCGGTCGAACCGAACTCGGGGCTCATGTTGCCGATCGTGGCGCGGTTGGCCAGCGGCACAGCGGAGACACCCTCACCGTAGAACTCGACGAACTTTCCGACGGCTCCGTGCTGGCGCAGCATATCGGTGATCGTGAGCACGACGTCCGTTGCGGTCACACCGGCAGGGATCTCACCGGTCAGCTTGAAGCCGACGACGCGAGGGATGAGCATTGAGACGGGCTGGCCGAGCATGGCTGCCTCAGCCTCGATGCCGCCGACGCCCCAACCGAGGACACCGAGGCCGTTGACCATGGTGGTGTGGGAGTCGGTGCCGACCAGGGTATCTGGGTAGGCGCGGAGAACACCGTCGACCTCACGCGGCATGACGACGCGTGCGAGGTGCTCGATGTTGACCTGGTGGACGATGCCCATGCCTGGAGGAACGACCTTGAAGTCGTCAAAGGCCGTCTGGCCCCAGCGCAGGAACTGGTAGCGCTCACCATTGCGTTTGTATTCCATGTCCATGTTCAGCTCGATCGCTTCGGCGGTGCCGAAGTTATCGATCTGAACCGAGTGGTCGATGACCAGCTCGGCCGGAGCCAGCGGGTTGACCTGCTCCGGCTTTCCGCCGAGCTCGACGACCTTCTCGCGCATTGTCGCGAGGTCGACGATGCAGGGCACGCCGGTGAAGTCCTGCATGACCACACGGGCGGGGGTGAACTGAATTTCCGTAGCCGGTTCGGCACTGGGATCCCAGTTGCCGAGGGCTTCGATATGCTCCGAAGTGATATTCGCACCGTCTTCAGTGCGCAGCAGATTCTCCATCAGCACCTTGAGGCTGAAGGGAAGCTTCTCTGACCCTGGGACCTGATCCAGGCGATAGATCTCATAATCCGTTTCGCCTACGGTCAGGGTGCTCTTCGATTTGAACGTATCGACGTTGCTCATCGTGATTCTCCTGTTTCATCCGACACTCATCCAAGAAACCGGGCAAGCCCGTGAGCCGCGCACCGATTTACGCGACACAAATGTTTCCAAAAGTATCTTGACGTCAAGATAAATTCTATCTCATTTGGTCGCCCTTGACCACCTTCGGACAGTGGCCTGTCGGTGAACTGAGAATCGGGTTTTCCCCAAGTCACAGTCCGGACAACTCCCGCGCGAAGAGGTGCCGCAAGTCCCTAATCTGGAGTCATATCAGCCGCTGCGGACTAGGAGCATTCATGGACCCGTTCACCCTCGGAGCCGGATTCGGATTCGGTGCACTCCTCGTGGGCATCATCTTCGCTGTCATCTGTCGAACATTGGCCAGTGAGAAGGGCCGCTCCTCAGGATGGTGGGGCCTATGGGGCTTCCTGACCACCTTCATCGCGCTCATCGTCCTCGTTCTCCTCCCCCAGAAGTCCCGAGTCTGACAACCCACCCTCGCCGAGATGGGTTCAGGTCCCGATGGCGCCCCAGGTCGCCGAGGTGGGCCGACGGCCGGATACGGTCATCGTCTGAGGACGGTGACCGTTTCCACGTGTGCGGTGAGCGGAAACAGGTCGAAGCCGCGGAGGCCCTCGATGGTGAATCCACCATTGACCAGGACCGCGAGGTCGCGTGCCAGAGTGGCGGCGTCGCAGGAGACATAGATGATCGTCTTCGCACTCGATTCGAGAAGTGCCCTGGTGACGGCTTTGCCAGCGCCGGAACGCGGTGGATCGAGGATGATGACGTCCGAGTTCGGAATGCTCACGCGGTCTGCCCGGGCGGCGTCGAAGGCCGCCTTGAGGCCCTTCGCGTTCACCTTCGCGTTCTCGATGGCCGACTTCGCACCCTCAACTCCGTAGAGGCGGGCACCGGTGGCGTTGGCGGCGCTGATTCCCAACAGCCCGACACCGCAGTAGAGATCCGTGATCATCCGAGTCTGCTCATCGAGCGCAGAGTTGACCTGAGCGCTCAGCAGCTCAGGCGCCTGCTCGTGGACCTGCCAGAAACCATCAGCCGCGACTCGGTAGTCACGCCCGGAGACCGTTTCGATCAGGTGGTCATCTCCTCTGACCATGCCCAGCTTCGAATGACCACCCTTGGTGCCTGCGCCCTTGCGTCCGATGCCGTTGCGCGCATCGGCGAGCACCGACCAGTGCGCAGGCAAAGCCTCGGCGAGGTCGGTGAGAGCCGAGCGCTCACAGTCTCCGCGCACAATCGCTGCTCCGCGCTCACCTGACCAGACGAACTCGAGCCGATCGGCACCCGGCAGACACAGCGAGGACAGGGCAACCTCGGCGATGGCAGAAGTCGCCAACGGGGCCATGGACAGGGGCACGACATCATGGGAACGCGGTGCCAGCATCCCCAGCCGGCCGTCGGCGTCGACAGCGAGCTGAACTCGGGTCCGCCAGTTCAGTCCGCTGCTCTCCCCCGGCGCGGCTGCAACGTCGACGCTGCGATCGATATGTCCGATGCGGGAGAGCTGATCGTGCAGGATCTCGGCTTTGAGATCACGACTGTGGGCGAGATCGACATGGGCGTACTCCATTCCGCCGAAGAGCGGCCCTTGGCTGGCCTCGCCGGCGAGGAAATGTGAGCGCCGGTCAGCAACGCGGAATTCCGAGGCTTCGAGCACCTCGGTGACGTCGGCGCGCAGGAACTTCGCTGCCGGTCCTGCCTCGGTGCGAGCACGCACAGTCTCCCCAGGAATGGCTCCGGTGACGAAGACGACCTGTCCCTCGTGGCGAGCAATGCTGCTGCCGCCAGCGGCGGGGCTCTCGATGTGCAGGGTCAGATCCATCGGCGGGATCTCTTCGGCTGAGGGTGCGCTCATCAGTGTTCAAGCCTGTCTGTACAGAGGATTGTCGTTTTCGGGTCCGTCGCCGCCGTACTGCCGGGAGAAGGAACGCAACCGCCAGGGTACAGAGACCACGACGACGTTGGGGACCAACAGCAGACGAGTGCGCAGCTTCAAGGCTACTTGGTTGTGCAGAATGTGTTCCCACCAGCGTCCCACGATGTATTGGGGAATGTAGACGATGACGAGGTCACGCGGGGACCTGCGGCGGATCGCGAGCACGTGTGCCAACAGCGGCCGGACCAGCTCTCGGTAGGGCGAATCGAGAACCGTCAGCGGCACAGGCAGAGCCATTTCGTTCCACTGCCGTTGCAGTGCCCCGGCCGAATCCTCATCGATGGCGACGGTGATGGCCTCGAGTTGGCTGGAACGGGTCACTCGGGCGTAGGAGAGAGCTCGCAGCGTCGGCTTGTTGATCTCATTGACGACGACGATCGCGTGGGTATTCGACGGGATTGTCCGCGAGCCGCCGTCAGCCTCCGGGGCCAGTTCCCGGGCAACGCGCGAGTAGTGGCGGTGGATCGCGCCCATGATCAGGAACAGTCCGGCCATCGCCGCGACCGCGAGCCAGGCACCGGCGAGGAATTTGGAGACGATGACGACGAGCAGCACGCCAGAGGCGATGATGCAGCCGGCCCCGTTGACGAGTCGATTGAGGTGCATCCGCACCCGCGCTTTCGAGTCGATGACCAGCCGCAGGCGCTTGTTCCAGTGCAGGACCATGCCCGCTTGTCCGACGACGAAGCTGGCGAAGACACCGACGAGGTAGAGCTGAATCAGCGTCGTCGCTGAGGCCCGGGATGCGATGACGAGCAGGATTGCGGCGAAGGCCAAGAGCAGGATGCCGTTGGAGAACGTCAGCCGGTCGCCCTTCGTCGCCAGCTGTCTGGGCAGGAATCCATCACGCGCCAGACGTGAGGCCAGACCGGGGAATCCTTCGACGGCGGTGTTGGCGGCGACGAGCAGCACAAGGGCCGCGACGAGCACCACAACGTAGAACATCACGGGCGCGTTGTCGAAGATGGCGTGTGCCAGCTGTGCGAGGACGGGTTCCTGTTCGTATTCGGCACTGACCGCGCTGCCATCGGGTCGCACGAGGTAGAGATGAGGATCGTCGACGTATTTGACCCCGGTCACCGAAGCCAGATACGTCAGACCGGTGAGCATCATGGCCGCTAACAGGCCCGAGAGCAGCAGGGTGTTGCCGGCATTTTTGCCGCGTGGCTTCTTGAAGGCGGGCACCGCTGTGGCCACCGTCTGAACACCGGCCAATGCCACCGATCCCGAGGAGAAGGCACGTAGGACGATGAGGACCGTCGCCAGCCCCAGCGTGGCTTCGTCGTTGATTCCGCTGTGAGCGATGGTGTAGCCGGCTGTCTCCGCCTGTGGGAGGTCTCCGGCGCCGACCCGCAGCAGTCCCACACACATGGTGAGGAAGACTGCGCCCAGAAACAGGTAAGTCGGGACTGCCAGCAGCACCGGCGTGGCACGTGAACCGCGCAGCCCGGCCAGGGTGATGAGCAGGATCCCGATGATCGCCACGGGGACGCGGTAGGGGGCCAGGAGCGGGAAGGCCGTCGTGATGTAGGCCGCGAAGACCGTCATCGACACGGCCAGGGTCAGCACGTAGTCCACCAGCAGAGCCGCGGCGACGACCAGACCGGCACGGGGTCCGAGGTTCTTCGATGCGACCTCGTAGTCACCGCCGCCGGAGGGGTAGGCCTTGACGTTGATGCGGTAGCAGGCGACGATCACGAGGATCACAGCGCCGACGGCCACACCGATCCAGGGCGCCACGGTGAGGGCGACGAGGGAGGTCAGGGACAGCGCCAACAGGATCTCGTCGGGGGCATAGGCCACGGACGAGAGCATGTCGGAGGCGAAGACGGGCATCGCGATGCGCTTCTTCAGCGCCGGCGTACGCCTGTCCTCACTGCGGAAGGGCCGTCCAACGAGTAGTCTTTTGACGGCATCAGAAAAACTGCTGGCCACGGGCACTAATGGTAGATCAATGCGGAGAGGATTACCCATGCACTTCGTGATTATGGGCTGCGGGCGAGTCGGAGCGTCCTTGGCCAAAGCCCTCGATGCTAACGGGCACTCGGTGGCAGTGGTCGACCGCGACCCCGATGCATTCCTCAAGCTCGGTCGAGATTTCAGCGGTTCCACCATCACAGGCATCGGGTTCGACCGTGAGACTCTGTCTCAGGCGAAGACCTCGGACGCCTATGCCTTCGCCGCCGTGTCCAGCGGCGACAATTCCAATATCCTCGCCGCGCGTGTCGCCCGGGAGACCTTCGGCGTGGCCAACGTCGCTGCCAGAATCTACGATCCCAACCGTGCCCAGGTCTTTGAGCGACTGGGCATTCCGACCGTTCCCACGGTGCGGTGGACAGCCGATCAAGTGATGCGCAAACTCGTTCCGCAGGGATCGATCACCGAATTCCGCGAGCCCTCCGGCAGGCTCGTTCTCGCCGAAGTCCATCTCGATCCCGGCTGGGTGGCCAGGCCCATCAGGGAGATTGAGACGAGGACCAAGGCCCGCGTCGCCTACGTCACTCGGCTCTCCGAGGGCATCCTCGCTCATGAGGATCTGCTCCTCCAGGACGGGGACCTGGTTCATCTGATGTGTCCGGTGGACCGCCTCGGCGAGATCGAGAAGATTCTGGACCAGCCGGTGCGAGCAATGGAGGAAGAATGAGAGTCGTCATCGCAGGGGCAGGGTCAGTCGGTCGGTCAGTGGCCCGGGAGCTCCTCGACAAGAAGCACTCGGTCATGCTCATCGATCAGAGCAAGGAAGCTCTGGGTCATGAGCGCATACCGGGTGCCGAATGGCTGCTCTCGGATGCCTGCGAGCTGGCTGGATTGGGCGAGGCCAAACTCGAAGAGGCCGATGTCGTCGTCGCCGCGACCGGTGATGACAAGACAAATCTCGTTCTGTCGCTGTTGGCCAAGACGGAGTTCGGTGTTCCGCGCACCGTTTCGCGGGTGAATAATCCGAAGAACGAGTGGCTCTTCGACGAGAACTGGGGCGTCGACGTGGCGGTGTCGACTCCGCGACTGATGACTGCCCTGGTCGAGGAGGCTGTCGAGGTCGGTGGCCTTGTGCATCTGATGAGCTTCGAACGTGGCCAGGCGGGACTGATGGAGTTCACCGTCCACGAATCCTCCGCGCTCGTCGCCTCACGGATCGGCGACATCGCCTTCCCACTCGACACTGTGCTCGTCGCCGTCATCCGCAACTCGCGGGCATTCGCGCCCAGCTCCGATGACGTGATCGAAGCAGGAGACGAGCTGTTCTTCCTCTCCTCACCGGATCAGGAAGGCGCACTGCTCGAACTGCTGCAGGCTCCCGCCGAATGAGCTCACTCGTGGTCGTCGCGGGTATGGATCAGTTCATAGACCGGGTTGTGGGCCTTCAACGCTCCGTCGTGAGCGCAGAAGCGCCCCTCTAGGACGATCAGGGCACCGGGTCTGATTCCACTGATCTCACGGCGGCCCAAGAACTGTGCGTGGACCTCCCCGGTCCCATCGGCAACCGTGATGTGCAGACTAGGATTGTCTCCGCTGCATGACTGCGTCACAGCGCTGACGACACCGGCGACCCTCGACATCTGCCGTGGGTTGAGGTCCTGGACGCTGATGACGCCAGGAATCTGGGACACCAGTCTCAGGTCGGCCCGGGCCTCAGCATCTCTGGAGCCGAAGTCACGCATGAAGCGTGTGATGACGTCCAGCATGGGACTCAGCGAACCTCGGTGATTTCCGGGCCGCGTTCAAACGGATTGAGTTCGTCCTTGTTCTCGTCCCCAGCCTCGTCCTCAGGATCTCCGTCGACCTCGGGCGCGGTGAGCACGATGAGCTCGCGTGGAGCCATCGCCTCCTGTCCTCTGTCGACGATGACGCCGCGGAAGAGTGCACTGAGTTCGGACCGGATCTCTTCGTTCGTGACGGCCTTGCCGGAGAACACCGCACGGACGAACCAGCGTGGTCCGTCGACTCCGGCGAAGCGCATGGAACGCTTTCCAGGTCGGCCGTCCTCGGTTTTGGCGGGAACTTCGACTGCGAGTTCTCGGCCCAGTGAGGTGTGCAGCTCCGAGGCTTCACCACCCTGGGAGGTGACTCCGTCCGCCAACTGTTTGCGCACGGTGTTCCACAGGCCCTCTGAGCGTGGTGTTGCGAAGGCCTGCAGCTGGATCCCGCCGCCTTCATGAATGAGTGTCACTGCCAGCACGCGCTGAGAGTCGTCGTCGGTGTCCAGGCGCACCTGCATGCCGTCGACAACGGGCACCTTGAGAGCGCCCAAGTCGAGTCGGTTGAGCTCAGGGAAGTCTTCTGCAGCGTCGAACGGGCCCTTCTCTGCACGATCGTAGGGAGCTGACTTCTCGAGCAGGGCCTCCTCGTCGAGCTCGTCGTCGCTCGTCATGTCCTCGGAGTCTTCGTCGATCTTCGCGTCAGCGGTTGCGCTCGTGGCGGTCTCATCCGAGTCAGTGTCGGCGGAGTCGCCGGCGTCTGTGTCATTTGTCACAGCATCGTCGACGCCGTGCTCCTCGTCGACGGTGTCGTCGATCTTCTCAGCGGAGGATTTTTTGGAGAATCGGGAGAACAGTCCCATGGTCGTTCACACCTCTCTCTCGGTCAGACCTGCTTGTACTCCACCTGTGGAGCCGAAGCCCCCTGCGCCGCGATCGCTGTCGTCCAGCGAATCGACCAGGGTGAAGTCTGTTTGTTTGATTTCTTGGATGATGAGCTGAGCAATACGGTCTCCACGCGAGATGCGCACAGGGACCCGCGCATCCAGGTTGATCAGCGGCACCTTGATCTCACCACGGTAACCGGCGTCGATCGTGCCTGGAGCATTGATCACGGTGACCCCGTGTTTGCTCGAGAGACCCGAGCGCGGATGGACGAATCCGGCGCAACGGTCAGGAAGGGCGATCGCGATGCCGGTGGGCACGACCTTCCGTTCGAATGGTTCGAGGACGCAGTCGATGGCTGAGCACAGATCGGCACCTGCATCGGACGCGTGCGCGTACGAGGGAGGTGTCATGCCTGCATCGAGCAGCTTGAGGTCAATCTTCAGGATTCCTGCCACAAAGAAGCACTCTAATGCCGAAGCCTGAGCGCTTCCAAAAAGTCCGTTATGGGAGAATGGCCATATGGCAACGACTCAACCCGAAACACGCGTGGTCTACACGGAAAAACTCGGCCCATCCATCGGCATGTGGATTCTCATTGTGATCGCTGCGGCTTCGACCGCGCTCATGGTCCTGCCGGTGTGGAAGGCTGGCACCATCATCCTTCCGGTGATCAGCTTCGTCCTCTTGGCGTGGTGGCTGCGTTCACTCGGGATCTCGATCATCGTCACCGAACAGCAGCTCTTCGTCGGTGACGCACATATCGATCGCCGTTTTGTAGTTGATGCCACCGGCTACGACGCCGAAGGTGCACGGACCGCGCGAGGTACGGGCCTCGACGCTCGAGCCTTCCTCATGCTGCGCCCTTGGGCCAAGTCTGCGGTGCGGATCGACATTCACGATGAGACCGACCCGACGCCCTACTGGCTGGTTTCGAGCAAACGGCCGATGGAGCTCGCCGCAGCGCTCAACCCCTGAGCTTCACAAGCCCTGAGCCTCACCACCTCACAGCACTTGCTTCGATCACGCTGACGCACCGGAACTCACGCTGACCCACCCGAACCAGAACCCATCCGAGACACAGAAACGCGCCCCGACAAGGGCGCGTTCTTGTATCTTCCGACAGCCGATTCAGCCAGCACAGTCCGTGCAGATGGGGACTCCGCCTTCTTCGCTCGCCAGCTGTGAGCGATGGCGAACCAAGAAGCATTCCATACAGGTGAACTCGTCATTCTGCTTGGGCAGCACTCGAACGGAGAGCTCTTCGTTCGACAGGTCCGCACCGGGGAGTTCGAACCCTTCCGCAACTGCAGTCTCGTCTTCGTCAATCTTGCTTGCCTGCGCCTGCGAGCGTGAAGCCTTCAGCTGTTCAATCGAATCGCTTTTGATTTCATCGTCTTGCTTACGAGGTGCGTCGTAATCCGTTGCCATATGGCTCATCGCTCTCTGTCGGGTGTGCTCAAGAGGTTTTTCAGCCCCTCTCGCCAAACGTGTCCCCAGCATTGTGCACTGTATGGGTGCTGTTGGCAAGATCAGATCGTCCATGTTCATTGTGATTCTCGTCACCGGCGAGTCGGTATGCGACGGGCTGCACATACGACTCTCGAAAAGCTCTGCGAGAATGCATAAGTCGAATAGCGCCGATAGCATGTAGTCGGTGAATGAAACTGGGATCGCCCCATGCGTGGGAGACGGCCCGAGGAAGGACGAATACACGATGAGTGAATTCGCAAATCAACTCGATACCAGGATCGACGATGTCCGTCATCGCATTCATGAAGCTCGGTCCAATGGGGACGACTACCTCGTCGAGACCCTGATCGACGACCTGCAGAATCTCTTGGAACTTGCCGATCGCAACGATGTGGACACTGGTCCGATCGCCGCGGTCATCACAGCAGAGACCGGAGCGATTCCCGTCATTCCCGCACCGGAAGAGTCCTGACTCACCGGGCAGACTGACACCGAAAATCCCTTCCCTGCACAACTGGCAGGGGAGGGATTTTCGTATCTCCAGGAACCCTCGGAGGGCGTTTGGTTCAGACTGTCCAGTTCGGCTCGGTCGCCCGTTCGATGCGTCCGCGACAGCACTCGATGCTGCACGCGCCGCTGCCCGGCACTAGCGCAGCAGAGCCGGGAATGGTCGGAGCCGGAGGCTGTTCGTTGCGAAGCTGTGCGATTCTCTCCTCGACCAGGTCAACGAGTCCCGATACGAACAGCGGATGCGTTCCGACGGTGGCAACACGGGTGAAGGCGAAGCCGAGTTCGGCAGCCGTCTCCTTCGCCTCGGTATCGAGATCGAACACGACCTCCATGTGATCGGAGATGAACCCGATCGGAACGAGGACCACCCCGGTGACACCGTCGGCGGCGAGTTCCGTCATCCGATCGTTGACGTCCGGCTCGAGCCACGGCACCTCCGGCGCCCCCGAACGAGAGCAGTACACCAACTCGGCGGGAAGCACTTGGGACGCTGGCAGCCCATCCATGAGGTGGGCCATGAGCTCTTCGTGCTGTGCGCGATAGCCGCTGGTCTCCACCGCGGAGGCGTCCTGCATGACATTTGGGATCGAATGTGTGACGAAGAGGATCCGATGCTGCTTCGCGTCAAGAGCACCGACCTGCTTCGAGAAGTCGTCGAGCCCCTCTTTGAGCAGGAGCGCACACGCGTCGGCATATCCGGGGTGGTTGTAGAACTGCCGGATCTTATCGATCGTGACGGTCGTGCCCTCGGCAGACAGCTCCTCGATGGTCTTGGCAAAGTCTTCGCGGTACTGACGGCACGAAGAATACGACGAGTACGCCGAGGTGTCGATGGACAGGAATCGAGTTCGTCCGGCCTGCGACTCGGCACGCACCTCGTCGGTCAGATAGGGTGCCCAGTTGCGGTTGCCCCAGATGAGCGGGGTGTCGATGCCGCGACGATCAAGCTCTTCTCGCAGAGCCTGCAGAAGCGCCTTGTTCTGATCATTGATGGGCGACTTTCCGCCGAATCCGTAATAGTGCTCACCTACTTCTTCGAGTCGCTCCTCCGGTATTCCGCGACCGGCGGTGACGTTCTTGAGGAAAGGGACGACTTCTTCTGGAGCCTCCGGTCCCCCGAATGACATGAGGACGAGAGAGTCAATGGGTTCAGTGTTATTCACAGTTACAGATTTTACAGCCTGTAGAGGGTCCGTGCCTGTTGTCCGCCCTGTGAGTCAGTTCCACTCACGGATCAGACCTGCCCAGTCCCTCAAGCAGACCGATTCAGGACCTCAAGCAGACCGGCTCAAGCTCTCGAGCAGAGTGTTCACCGACCGAACCGGCCAGCCAAGCGCCGATGAGAGCCGTGATTTCGCGACTCGCGCGCAAATCTGCCCTGCTCGTGTGCCCGGACGTGACACGATGCAGGGAGACGCGATAAAGGAGCTTAAGGCATGCGTGAACTGATCTTGAACGGAGTCGACGCCGACGGCACTCATCTGCTGCTGAACGACGAGAACGGACTGCAGTACCGATTGGCTCTCGACGAGGCCCTGTACGCCGCTGTCCGCAAGGACCGCACCAGCGTCAAGCCCGAGACCCCCGTGCGCCCCCGTGATATCCAAGCCATGATCCGTGGCGGGATGAGCGCCGAGGAGGTCATCGCCTCCACCGGCGCCGATGCCGAGCAGGTCCGCACCTATGAACGCCCGGCTCTGGCCGAACGCGCTCACACGGCGTACACGGCCAGCCAGCACCCGATCTATTCCGACCATGACCCCAATGGCGACCCGACTCCCCTGGTGGAACTGTGCCAGACCCGTCTGGCGATGCGCGACGTCGACATCGAGACCATGGATTGGGATGCGTGGAAGCAGCAGGATGGCAACTGGTACATTCAGCTCAGCTTCACCGCCGCGGATCGCACTCGCACGGCTGGATGGAACTACTACCGCCGGTCGCTGACTCCCATCGACGACGAAGCGAAATGGCTAGCCGATTCGGGACCGACAGATACAGGACCCATTCCGAATTACGGGACCGGTGCCGAACGTCAGAAGATCACCGAGGAGATCGACACGCCCTCCGCTCCTCCAGCTCCTGCTGAGACATCGCCTGCCGCTCGTGATCATCAGGCGGAGACCGGACGGATCTTGGAGAATCTGCGCAAGCGTCGCCGCTATGAGGACGAGGAAGAGCCACGTGGCAAGCTTCGCGCTGTCACTGAGGACCCTGAGACTCACCCGCAGGGCGCGCACACCGCGCCGGGACGTCCGGAAGACGCCTCCGATGACGAGGTCTTCGCGTTCGAAGATCCCACATCCGTCGATCCGGATGAGCCTCAGGAGCCGACTCAGGAGGTCGGCAGGTTCGATGACGACAATCAGCTGTCTCTGCTCAATGAGCCTGGTGTCAGCGAGGAGTCGAATCAGTTCAAAGACACTGCTGAGTCCAAAGCGAAGTCGAAGAAGAACAGTCGTGCATCGATCCCCAGCTGGGACGAGATCATGTTCGGCTCGAAGCGCGACTGAGTTCGCCACCCAGCTCGACCAGGCGGTCGTCGTCTGTGATCAGGCTGGCGTCATGAGTGACCATCACAACGGTGTGTGAGTCCAGGTTCTTTCGCAGGTCATTCACCAGTCGGTGTGCCATCATATCGTCAAGGTGTGCAGTCGGTTCGTCGAGGACGAGGACTTTCGCCCCGCTCAGGAGTGTCCTGGCCACGGCCAGACGCTGACGTTGTCCTCCTGAGATCTCTGCCCCGTGATCGCCGACCCAGAGTTCGAGGCCAGCTGGGTCGGCCCATTCGGCCAATCCCGCGCTGGTCAGTGCCGCGCACATCTCCTCGGTGCTGGGTGCGTCTCTGCGCGCGATCGCCAGATTGCCCCTCACTGTTGACCGGAAGATATGTGCCTCCTGCGGGCACCAGGCGATTGCGCCTGCGAGGTCTGCCGGTGACAATCCGAGGACATCCGTCTCCCGACCCGCGTCGTCCTCGGCGCTATATGAACCTGACCACGGGTCCAGGAAGCGCAGGAGCACACTCAGCGTCGTCGACTTTCCGGTACCACTGTCACCGTGCAGGACAGTCCATCGGCCCCTCGCTGCTCGCAGGTCCACATGGTCGACGACCGGACCAGCATCCCATCCGACACTCATATCGTCGAGCTCAAGCACGGTGAACCCGTCTGCCCTGGTGATTTTGTCCCGATGTTTGTCCGTCGAGGACTCTGCCCTGGTAGGCGCCAAAGCGGGGATCCGGTCAAGGACAGCACCAAGCGTCGGCAGCGCACGGAAGGCCTGCAGCGACTGCGTGAAGACATCGACAGAACCGAGTGCGATGAGAACAACGACGGCTCGGATCTCGGTCGGCGCTGAGGAGGTCATCGCAATGAGCACAGCGGCGCCCACCGTGCTCAGCTGCACCCAGAGCTGCGCAATGCCGAAGTGGTGTGAGGAGCGGCGCTGAACACGGTAGAGCTCCTGCTCTTCGCGACCCAGTGCTGTCAGAACCCTCTTGTCAGCACGGTTCGTCCGCAGGTCCGCTGTGGCGTTCAGCGCCCGTGTCAGGACTGAGAGGATCCCGTTGCGGATAGTTCGGACGCGCCGGGCCAGGCTGCTTTCACTCCTGATAATGGCGGCCGGCAGCACGACCAGGTTGAGGATGCCGAGTGTCAGGAACACCGGCAGGGTCGCCGGGTCGAGTGCCCAGGCGATGATGAGCACCGCGAGGAAGACCAGCGATGAAGCGACAGGTGGGAACAGAGTCCGCGGAATCAGATCCCGCACATCATCGGCGTCGGCGACCATGGTGCGCAGCGCGGCATCGGAGGTCAGCAGTTTCCGATCCCCCATTCCGACTGCTTCGAAGTGCTCCCAGAGTCGAGACCGCAGTCTGCCCAGCGATGCGAAGATCACCGAGTGCAGCTTGAGTCGGCTGAGATAGAGCAGCACTGATCGGCTCAGCCCGAAGAACCGCACACCGACGATGGCGACCAAGAGGATCATTATCGGAGGTTGGTAGGACGCTTCGACGATGAGCCAGGCGGAGACCGCAGTCAGCGCTATCGCTGCCAGGCTGGAGCCACACGATGCGAGCAGAGCAACAATCATGTTCGGGGTGAAGAGCGGCATACTCGACCGCAGGAGCGACCACCGGCGACGAAGCGTCGACCTCTGTTCCCTCTTTGACCAACCGGGCTCCTCGCCCACGTTCGCCGCGGTCTGTGAAGCGTCGGTCAGTGTTGTTGGGTCGGTCAGTGTCGCCGGCTTCGGAGTCGTCGCTGAGTGCGAAGCCACTGCTGGTGCGGCGGTCGCGCCCATGTTGACCTTCCGGGGGCTGATCTCGTCCTGGGCGAGTGCAGTGACCCGGTCATCATGGCTGGCCAGGATGACACGCACGCGCTTGGCCGCCTCGGCGATCATGTCGATGATGATCTCAGCATTGGCATCGTCGAGGTGAGCGGTCGGTTCGTCGAGGACGAGTGCCTCGGAGTCGCCGTCAATGAGGTGGCGTACCCGGACGAATGCGAGTCGGCGGAGCTGTCCGGGACTCAGCGCAGACGTCGATAGTGCCGGGTCCTCGGGCAGACGAGCGCCACGCAGAGCGGTACCCTGTTGGGCAAACGGGAGACCGTAGACGTCGAGTTCGGCTCCGATCGTCGCACCGAAAAAACGGGGAGCCTGCGAGACGAATGCGACCTGACGCGATGCCAGTGTTGTTCTGGCCTGAGCGGGCAGATTGCCGGACAGAGCGGCCAGAATCGTCGATTTGCCTGCCCCTGAGACACCTCGGATCGCCGTAATGCCGGGAGTGGTCGAGAAGGTTCCGGTCCACTCGATTGTTGTGCCGTTCGGGTAGACGACGCGGTGCTGGGCATCGAGGAAATCGTCGCTGGTCTCATCGTCGTTGGATTCATCGTCATGCCCGAACCCGTCCTCGGCTACGTTGTCGCTGTCGCTGTCTGCGACGAGTGCAAGGGCACGAGCCTGTGCCTCGCGACCGTTCTCACTGGCGTGGTAGCCGGCGCCGAGCTCGCGCAGCGGGGTGAAGCACTCTGGCGCTAGGAGCAGGATGAAGAGGCCGGAGCTCAAGTCCATGCTTCCGGAGACGAGGCGCAGACCGATGACGACGGCGACCAGGGCGACGGAGATCGTGGCGATGAGTTCAAGGGCAAGACTTGAGAGGAATGCAATGCGCAGTGCGGCGAGGTTGGCGCTGTGGTAATTCTCCCCCAGTTCGCGCAGGGTGCGTGCGTGGTCCCTTGAACGGCCGAGTCCGATGAGCACGGGCAGCCCCTCGGCCAGCTCTGCGAGGTGATCGGACAGTCGCTCAAGTGCAGTTGAACTGGCTGCGGTCGAGGCCTCGGTGAATCGGCCGATGAGGATCATGAAGACCGGCACCAACGGCAGGCACAGTGCGATGATGACGGCGGAAAGGACATCCGTGAACACGATACGAACGAGCAGCGTCACCGGGACCACCGCTGCGGCACTCAGCGCGGGCACCACGGTCGTGAAGTAGTCGTCGAGGTCGTCGATGCCGCGTGTGACTGTGACGGCAGTGTTCATGCGCGGCTGCCCACGCCTGGTCAGCAGCGACCGCAGAATCGAGAACCGCAGCCGCCGCTTGTTCACAGCCGCCAGTGACGTCCCCAGACTGTGATCCGCCCACAGGCTCGCACCCCGCAGTGCCGCTCCCAGAAGCCCCAGCACCGCCCAGACCGCAATCGGGCTCGGCCCGACGATCGAGCGCACCAGAGCCTCGGCGATGAGCACGATGCCCACGGCACGCGCCAATGCGCTGAACAGGGAGAGACAGAATCCGCGCTGTCCGCCCGGCAGGTCGAGCAGGATCCGCAGGGGAGAATTCATGACCTGATCGCCACCGGCACGCGGTGAGCTTCGGGGATGTGCGTTTCGGCGATGCGGCCTAGGAACATGCGATAGCTGAAGATCTGGTAGCCGATGATGATCGGCAGACAGATCACGGTCACCACAAGCATCACAGTGAGTGTGTAGTCCTCCGAGGACGCCGAGGCGATGGTCAGGGAGTTTGCCGAGTCCAGTGTCGAGGGCAGCACGTTGGGATAGGCACCGGCGAATACGGCGAAGAGTCCAGCTGCGAGGTAGATTCCGTGCAGGACGAAGGCCGCCTTCTCCGCCCCGGATCGGACCGCAAAGTACGCCGCCACCAGGGCGACGACCGCAGCGAGAACCACGGCGGCCAGCCACGTGCGATGAGTGATGGAGAGACCGAACCAGATGAGGAAGCCGATGGAGCCGGGCAGCAGCAGCCTCCGAGCCCACCGCTGAGCCTTCTCGCGCATGTCGCCTCGCGTCTTCAGACCGAGGAAGATCAGGCCGTGGACGAGGGCGAAGCCGATCCCGCCCAGGCCTCCGAAGACTGCGGGCCAGCCCGCCCAGGCGAAGGCCCCTCCGATGAGGTCACCATTGTCGTTGAGCGGCAGCCCGGTGGAGGTGATGGCGAGCATGGCCCCGACGAAGAAGGCGATTCCAGCCGAGCCCACTGCCATCGCCCAGGTCCAGAAGGACTTCCACGCCTGGCTGTGCCCCTTGCCGCGGTATTCGATGGACACGGCACGGAAGATCAACGCCAGCAGGCAGAGTGTCAGCGGTATGTAGAGGGCGCTGAACAGGGAGGCATACCAGTGCGGGAAGGCAGCGAAGGTCGCCCCAGCTGCGGTGATCAGCCACACTTCGTTGCCGTCCCAGGTCGGCCCGATGGTGTTGAGCAGCACTCGCTTCTGTCGTTCGGTCCGGCTCAGCAGCGGCATGAGCATTCCGACACCGAGGTCGAAGCCGTCGAGGAACAGGTATCCCGTCCACAGCACGATGATGAGGACGAACCAGATCGTGGCAAGAATTTCCATCGTGTCTTCTCCTCAGTACGCGAACGACAGGACGTCGTCTTCGTCGTTCGTGATCCGCGGGGTGTGGTTGGTCTTCGTGACCTCAGGCATCGCCGAGGCGACCCCTCCCCTGATATAGACGATGAGCAGCCGCAGTTCGACTACCATGAGAATGCCGTAGACAAGGCTGAGGCTGATCAGTGAGAACAGCAGCATCGCCGGTGTGAGTTGGGGCGACAGGGCTGCCTGAGTGAACATATACACGCCGTCGAGCTGTGCGGGATTCGGCGCGACGACAAAGGGTTGACGTCCCATCTCGGTGAAGATCCAGCCCGCTGAGTTCGCTATGAACGGCGCGGTGATGGACAGGAGCGCCCCGCGCATCAGCCAAGGTGAGGCTGGAACAGTACCCTTGCGAGTCAGCCACAGTGCCAGGGCACTGACTCCCGCGGCGACCATGCCGAAGCCGATCATCATCCTGAATCCCCAGTAGGTGACGATCATGATGGGCTGGTAGTCGATCTTCTCCCCGGAGTGCTCTCCATAGCGCTCATCCTCGGGCAGGTGGGTGCCGTACTTCTGCTGATAGTCGGGAAGCAGCGTCGTCACACCGTGGACCGGGGTGTTGAAGTCGCCCTTGGCGAGGAAGGACAGCAGTCCGGGAATCTCGAACACGTTCTCGACTCCATCGCAGTCGTTCGAGGAGGGGTCTCCGATCGTGAGCACCGAGAACTCGGTGCCGTCGTGACAGGCAGCCTCTGCTGAAGCCATCTTCATGGGCTGCTGTTCGAACATGAGTTTGGACTGGATGTCGCCGGTGATCGCCACTCCGACGAAAGCGACAAGGCCGACGATTGCACCGATGCGCAGAGACCGAATCCAGACCTGGTGGTCGATGGCGTCTCTGCCGGGCAAATCTGGTGCGGAGCCGACGACGACCTTCCCGTCGGGACCGATTGTGTCGATGCCGTCCTTGCGTCGACGGTACAGGTGGTACCAGGAGATTCCGAGCAGGAAGCTGCCACCCACGGCAAGAGCCCCACATAGCGTGTGAGTGTAGGCGGCGATCGCCGTATTGTTCGTCATCACCGCCCAGACATCGGTCATCACCGCTTTGCCGTCGACCAATTCGACACCGACGGGGTGCTGCATCCAGGAGTTCGCGACAATGATGAAGTAGGCGGAGATCCATGACCCGATGACGGCGCACCAGAGACTGCCCAGATGGATTGCGCGTGGGAGCCTGCCCCAGCCGAAGATCCAGAGTCCGATGAATGTCGACTCCAAGAAGAACGCGAGCAGTGCCTCCAGCGCTAGGGGCGCACCGAACACGTCTCCGACGAAACGGGAGTACTCACTCCATGCCATTCCGAACTGGAACTCTTGGACCAGTCCGGTCGCCACTCCCATGATGAAGTTGATGAGGAAGAGCTTCCCGAAGAACTTGGTGCTGCGCAGGTACATCTCGTTGCCCGTGCGGTGGTACATGGTCTGCAGGATCGCGACCAGCATGCCGAGACCGAGGGTGAGTGGGACCATCCAGAAGTGATAGACGGTGGTGATGCCGAATTGCCAGCGCCCGATGAGAACCGGATCCAGGTCCATGGGTACTCCGTTCGTGGAGGATCTAATTTCTACAACACGTAGAATTCTACAATGCGTAGAAGGCATTAAGGCAAGATTCTGCCATCTAAGATCTGCCGTCCCAGAACGCGCATCATTGCCCGCTTGCGCTCACCCTACTCTGCGAGGATGCTCGCACGGCCCTGGTCCCGCCAAAATCTGGTCCAGCGGCAGACACGAAGTTGATTACGGTCGATCTCACATAGAATTCGACGGCTTGTAGAGTTAGACTGAACTCGCAAGAAAAAACATCCCCTCAAAGGACAAGGACACCGTGGGAACACTGGGCGAACTCGAACGCAGCGTCATGGACGCCATCTGGGTACATGATGATGGGTTGAGCGCGGCCGAGCTTCGCGACGTGCTGGCAGCACGCGACCTCGCCCTGACCACTGTTCACACCGTCCTCACTCGCCTGGAGAAGAAGGGCTTCGTCACCCGCGATCGCAGCATCCGGCCACATCGCTACCTCGCAGTATCAACGCGAGAAGACCATGTCGCAGAGCTGATGACCGAGGTGCTCTCACAGGCTCCGGATCGCCAGGCGGTTCTTGCACGATTCCTCGGCACCGTGTCGGAGGCCGATACGAAGGCTCTGCGCAACCTGCTGGGACGCAATCACTCGACCAATTCCTGAGGCAGGTCGTTCCCGAGCATGAGCATAGTGGGATCCGTCCTCGCTGTACTTGCATTTCTCTTAGCGTGGCCGGTTCCGGCCGCGCTATCCCGTTTTCGCGGAGACCCCATCTCGAAGGTCATCCTGTGGCAGGCCGTCGGCCTCTCCGGTGGCCTCTCGCTCATCGGCACGGCGCTGGCGTTCGCTGTTGCTCCCAACTCGCACAGCCTGCCTGAGGGGCTCTGGCAGCTGGCCAGAGGAGAGTCACACGCCCACCTGACAGTCTTCGCCTGGATCTTCCTCATCATCGCCGTAGCACTCATCGGCCGGCTGCTGGGTTGCCTTGCTCTGACGTTCTATTCAGCTCGCAAGACTCGCATTCGCCATGATGAGATCCTGCACCTGCTCAGCGAACCATCCGCGACTTACCCAGATACGCGCATCATCTCCACCGACGAGGCCGTCGCCTATTGCCTGCCCCAGGGTCCACGCAAGGGCACTGCAGTTCTCTCCACCGGCCTACTCGAAGTCCTCAGCGAGGACGAGCGCACAGCCGTCATCGCCCATGAGAGAGCCCACCTGGATTTCCGCCACGACGTCCTGGTGATTCCCTTTGCCGCGTGGCACCGTGCTCTGCCGTTCTTCGCCGCCACCGCGATCGGCCTCAACTCCATCAATGGTCAGATTGAGCTCATGGCCGATGACCAAGCGCGCGAACACGTCGACCCCGCGATTCTGGCCCAGGCGGTGCGTGAAGCCGCAGGCATCAGCCCGGAGCACCGCAGCGACCTCTCGGCCCAGCGGATCGACCGTCTCTCCCGGCCCCTGGACCCAGCGCGGATACCGGTGCGCGTGACGTCGAGCCTCGTAGCATTGGGGCTGCTGCTCGTCCCCAGCCTTCTGCTCTTCGCTCCGATCGCTTCCGGGATCTGAGCTGACAGAACGCACCGACTAGCCGAACACTTCGGCTCTGCTAATCGGTGCGTATGCTGCAGCTGTCGAGGGATGGCTCAGCTGTCGATGCGTTCGGCGTCGAGAACCGCGGCTCCCGAGACGATGAATTCCTTGCGCGGACCGACCGAGGAACCCATGAGCAGTTCGAAGGTGTTCTCTGCCGCCTCGGCGTCGGCCATCGTGACCCGGCGCAGTGTGCGCATGCTCGGATCCATGGTCGTCTCGGCCAGCTGGTCGGCATCCATCTCGCCGAGTCCCTTATAGCGCTGGATGGGTTCTTTGTACGTCTTCTTCGACTTCTCCAGCTTCTTCAGCAGTGCGTGGAGCTCTGCCTCGCTGTACGTGTATACGACGTCGTTGGGCGTGCCTCGCTTAGTGACGACCTCCACGCGGTGCAGGGGCGGAACAGCAGCGAAGACTCGCCCCTGTTCGACCAGTGGTTTCATGTAGCGGAAGAACAGGGTCAGCAGCAGGGTCCGGATGTGAGCGCCGTCGACGTCAGCGTCGGTCATGATGATGACACGCCCGTAGCGGGCCGCATCAATGTCGAAACTGCGGCCGGAACCGGCCCCGATCACCTGGATGAGTGCTGCACACTCGACGTTGGCCAACATGTCCGAAAGCGATGCCTTCTGCACATTGAGGATCTTGCCGCGGATCGGAAACAGGGCCTGATGATCGGAGTTGCGCGCGGCTTTCGCCGTTCCCATCGCAGAGTCACCCTCGACGATGAAGAGCTCTGTGTTCTCCACCCCGTTATCGCGGCAGTCGTAGAGTTTGGCTGGCAGCGACGATGCCTCAAGAGCCGTCTTCCGACGCTGGTTCTCTTTGTGAGTACGTGCCGAAATGCGCGACTTCAGCTCCGCGACGACCTTCTCCATGAGCACGGCAGCCTGCTGCTTCTCTGCGCGCCTGCTCGAGGACAGGATATCGCCCAGCTGCTTCTCGACCGTTTTTGCCACGATCTGTTTGACCGCAGCCGTGCCCAGGACCTCCTTGGTCTGTCCCTCGAACTGCGGCTCGGACAGCTGCACCGTGACCACAGCGGTCAGACCGGCCAGGACATCGTCCTTCTCCAGCTTATCTTTGCCCAGTTTCAGTTTGCGTGCATTGGCTTCAACTGCTTTGCGCATGGCCTTGAGACTGGCCTGCTCGAAGCCTGCCAGGTGTGTCCCGCCTTGGGGTGTGGCCACGACGTTGACGAAGGACTTCACCTTCGTGTCGTAGCCGGTCCCCCATCTCAGAGCGATGTCAACGCCGACTTCGCGTTCGACTTCCTTCGAGACCAGGTGCCCCGTTGAGTCGAGCACCGGGACTGTCTCACTGAACTTTCCGGTGTCGTGCAGCCGCCAGGTATCCGTCATCGGTGGGTCGATCGACAGATGGTCGACAAACTCAGTGATGCCGCCGTCGAAGCGGAAGACCTCAAGGCGTTCAGCGATGACCTCGCCCGTCTCATCACGGGCAACTCCACGGCGGTCTTCGATGCGCAGCTCGAGTCCAGGGACGAGGAACGCCGTCTGGCGTGCGCGCTCGACGAGATGCTGGTAGTCGAACTGGGCCTTGGCCAGGAAGATCTGCGGGTCTGCCCAGTACTGGACACGGGTGCCTGTGACGACCTTCTTCGCCTTGCGGACGACGTCGAGCCCGGTCGGCTCGTGGAACTCCTCGAAGGGATTGTCAGGGCTGGGCTGGCCGGAGGAATCGTCGAAGCGTCCCGGTACACCACGGCGGAAGGACATCTTGTGAACCTTCGAACCACGTGTGACTTCGACATCGAGCCGGGCAGAGAGTGCGTTGACGACGGAGGCACCGACACCGTGCAGGCCACCCGACGCGGCATACGAACTGCCGCCGAATTTGCCGCCTGCGTGGAGTTTGGTCAGGACCACCTCGACGCCGGTCAGCCCGGTCTTGGGTTCGATGTCTACGGGGATGCCTCGTCCGCGGTCGGAGACAGCCACCGAACCATCTGGTTCGAGTTCGATGAGGATGGACTTTCCGAAGCCGCCCAGAGCTTCGTCGACGGCATTGTCGATGATCTCCCACAGGCAGTGCATCAGCCCTCGGGAATCAGTGGTCCCGATGTACATGCCTGGACGCTTGCGAACCGCTTCGAGACCCGACAACACGGACAGATGCCTCGCGCCGTAACTTTCCTCTTCCACACGTTTCCTCTCGTTCGATTAAATTCTAATCCCTCAGGCCGATTTGCATCAGCCATTGCGTGCCGTGTCTCGTGTCGATTCTGCCGAAAGCTCCTATCCATTGCTTCATTGCTGGAACAATGGCCCTATGTCTCCTCGTCGCAGCCTAGTATTCTCCCTCATATGTGCGGTCCTCGTCTTGCCGGGCCTCACCGGTTGCGATACGAACCCGCCAGACGAATCTGCCGGTTCCACGCCGTCCGAAGGAACATCAAACTCGACAGACACTGAGCCCTCGACGGATTCAGAATCATCTACAGGCTCTGAGGCCTCTCCGGACGCTGATGGGCAGAAGATCCCGACAACGGAGCCGGCGGTCGACCTGAGTGGGCGGACCGTGGCTATCGACCCTGGCCACAACGGAGGCAATGCCTCTCACCCGAGCGAGATCGCCAGCCCGGTACCGGATGGGCGCGGCGGAACCAAAGCCTGCAACACGACTGGTACCGCAACGAGCACCGACTACCCCGAGGCCGATTTCAACTGGGCAGTTGCCCAGCAGCTGAAACAGGAACTCAAGGATGCGGGGGCGAAGGTGGTCATGAGCCGCGATGACAACGACGGTGTGGGCCCGTGCGTCGACGAGCGCGGCACGTTCGCCGATGACGCCGATCTCATGGTCAGCATCCACGCCAACGGAACCGAAACTGCCTCGACCAAGGGGTTCCATGTCATCGTCGCCAAGCCCGGCAGTTCGGATGCTGTCGAAGACGACTCGAACCGCCTCGCCGATTCCATGAGTGAAGCCATGTCCGGTCCGTTCACGCCCAACAGTGCCTACGGAAAAGACGCGATCAGTCGGCGCCCCGACTTGGCTGGACTCAACAACGCTTCTGTCCCTGCTGTGATCGTCGAGTGCGGTGAGATGCGCAATGCCGACGAGGCCAAGACCATGGAATCGAAGTCTGGTCAGAAGAAATACGCGAACGCTCTACTCCAGGGCATCGTCGACTGGTACTGACTGGTACTGAATCGACGTCGCCTGTTGAGCCTCATCGACGTCGTCTGCTGGTCCTCGACCGGTGCTGAATGGACACAGGGGGCGAGGTTCTGCAGATAACCAGATCGCCTGCGGTCGCGAGAGTTCGCGTCCGCAGGCGATCGTGGTCACCGAGCTCATGCCGTTGGGCCGAAGCCGCGGCAGGAGGCATCTGTGTCAGTCGAGGTAGTCCCGCAGAACCTGTGAGCGCGAAGGGTGCCGCAGCTTTGCCATGGTCTTCGACTCTATCTGGCGGATACGCTCGCGAGTGACTCCGTAGACCTTGCCGATCTCATCGAGAGTCTTCGGCTGGCCATCGTTGAGGCCGAAGCGCATCGACACAACACCGGCTTCACGTTCCGACAGGGTGTCGAGAACGGAGTGAAGTTGTTCCTGCAGCAGAGTGAAGCTGACCGAGTCAGAAGGCACGACTGCTTCAGAGTCCTCGATGAGGTCACCGAACTCAGAATCACCGTCTTCACCCAGAGGTGTGTGCAGTGAAATGGGCTCGCGACCGTATTTCTGAACCTCGACGACACGCTCTGGCGTCATGTCGAGTTCCTTGGCGAGCTCTTCCGGACTCGGCTCACGGCCGAGATCCTGAAGCATCTGACGCTGGACACGAGCGAGCTTGTTGATGACCTCGACCATGTGCACGGGAATGCGAATGGTGCGAGCCTGGTCGGCCATGGCACGGGTGATGGCCTGACGGATCCACCACGTGGCGTAGGTCGAGAACTTGAAGCCCTTCGTGTAGTCGAACTTCTCGACTGCACGGATGAGGCCCAGGTTGCCTTCCTGAATCAAGTCCAGGAAGAGCATTCCACGTCCGGTGTAGCGCTTGGCCAATGAGACGACGAGACGCAGGTTCGCCTCGAGCAGGTGGTTCTTGGCGATGCGACCGTCGTGGATGATCCACTTGTAGTCCATGGACTCACGCGGTTCGGTGATGCCGCCAGCGTCGAGCAGGTGCTCGGCGTACATGCCGGCTTCGATGCGCTTGGCCAGGTCAACCTCTTCGGCCGCGTTGAGCAGGGCGACCTTGCCGATCTGCTTGAGGTAGTCCTTGACCGGGTCCGCGGTGGCTCCCGCAGACACGACCTGCTGCGCAGGAGCATCCTCTTCGTCGGCATCGGAGACGATGAAACCGCCAGCCTCTGTGACAGCGGCGTTCTTCTCCTTCTCCTCGGAGTTCTTCGTCTCAGTCGCCTCAGCGGGGCTCTGCTCGGTGCCGAGGGTGTCGGTTGCCGGCTCGACTGTCTCGCCGGCCTCGAGCACGTCATCGGACTTCTTCTTAGCGCCCGCAGCCTTGGTTGTCTTCGCAGCAGGCTTCTTAGCCCCGGCAGTCTTCGCCACCTTAGCTGCGGTCGATTTCGTCGCAGTTGATTTGGCGGTCGTCGTCTTTCGGGCCGCGGTGGTCTGCTTGGTCCCGGTTTCTGCAGCGATCGCTGAAGCCGATGTCTTCGTCGTCTTCTTGGCTCCCTTCGACGCCGCAGTGGTCTTGGATCCAGCGGTGGAGGTCTTGGCGGCCGTTCCCTCCGACTTTTCCGTCACCGTCGTGGATTCCTTGTCGACTCTCGGCACGTGTTCACCTTTCGCGAGCGTTGAAACTTCTCGAATGCACCAGGACATTACTAAGACCCATGTCAAGAGGTCCAGGTATCTGGCCCGAGGGGAACACATAGTTCTCCCATGATGCTATGACAGGGTCAACACCCAATTTTCGCACGATATTCCCGGCTTTGCGAATTGACCCCGGGACGGTGATTCATCGATCGCTCGCCGAAGTGGTTGCGAAGAGCCGCCGCGTGCCCGCAGGCCTCATCCGGGGCCACGGCGTGCTGACATCAGCCACCGTGGGAGATACCCCTGTTCGACCGCGTTCAAGATCAACGTGGCCATCCCATGCTCAGCATCAAGCTCCAGCCCTGCCCGCGCGTAGTGCTCTGCCATGGTCGAGCCTCCCAAAGACCATTCGAACCATGCAACCACAGCATATGCAGTGGCCCGGACGTCGGGATGCCCCATCGCTATATAGGCTTTGAGGAACTCGATGCCCAACTGAACATCGCGGGGTCGAGGAGCGCGCGGGGAGAGTCCCACCATGTCCTGAGCGGCCTGCGGGGACAGCGCATACCGCTGTGCGCGCAGATACAGCTGCCCCGGCCCACACCTTTCGATCTCGGCCGGCGCGAAGTTCGGGTGATCAAAGCTGAGGATCATTTCGAGTGCGTCCCGAGACCATTTTTCGGCCAAGATCGCATCGACTGCCATCACCGTCCGCAACGTCATCAACTGGACGACAGCACTCCGGTCGATACTCTCCTCCCCTTCTCTCAGCCGAGCCAGGCTCGGGTAGAGCGTGGACAAAACGTCGAACCCATCGGCGATGCTCGGACACGTTTCGAGGTGACCGCTGCGACTGACCGTGAATTCTTCTGACGACACGGGCTTGACCACTAGTTCTTGCGGTGACGCGACAGGAGAGGATCCCGCCGCGACGAGTTCTGTTGCGCAGGCCGAGGTCGAAGCGGCCTCGAGCAGAGTGCTGTTCTGAGCATGGTCGTCGATGCGGCCGAAACGGTCCTCGCCGACCCACCAAGCGCTGAGCGTAGCGATACCGCGGTCCCCCAACGACAGTGCGATCTCGTCGATCGCGGCCCGGACGAGTTCCCGATGAACACGGGGGTACTCATCATCGGGTGTCCCGGATCCGGTCACCGACTCGTCTGGGATGCCGCGCGGGTATTCCGAGTCGTAGAGGACGAGGAGCACCCCCGACGCCGCGCACGCTCCAGCGATGAGATCGCTGTACCACCGCCCGCCTTGGGCTACGAGATGGGCGGCCGTCTCCAGGTCGAAGTCGACCCGCATCGTCGTAGCGCATCCTTGGCCGCCGTGTTCATTCTCCTCCACGATCACGGCCACAAGGCTCTCGCGTGGAATATAGCCGAGGGTATGGGGCACGATTCCGATGATGTCTTCTGCTGTCTTCGCTGTGGTCTCCATGTCATCACTTCAGCCCCTCCCCTGTCGGAATGACCAGAGTCCCCTGTGCGCATGTGGAAACACCAAACGTGTCCACAGCTCAAACGCACACGAGTGAGGACCGATATCCCCACGTGCTGTTGGGCAGAATTGCCACCGCGGCATAACTGGCATACAAGTGAGGGGTGGCAAAACGACGGATATACACAGCACCCGGCTCACAAGTCGTTGACATCTCGACCGGCACCGCGCGCCTGGAAAAAGTAGACGGAGAGGTCGACAGCTATGTCCTCCATGTCAATGGGGTGCCGTCCTCGTCGATCACTCTGAGCGAACCGACTCGTCTGGACTTCGAATATCTGGATTGGATGTCACGAATCATCGAGATCCAGTTCGCGCCCGGCCCGCTGCGAGCAGTCCACATCGGGGCGGCTGGCTGTGCACTCGCCCGGGCACTCCATGCCCAGCGTCCGGGGTCAAAGCAGACAGCCATCGACATCGACCCCGTTCTCCTCGACTACTCGCGCACCTGGTTCGATCTGCCGCGGGCCCCTGGACTGGCGCTGCGAGCCGGAGACGGAGCCGTTGAGACCGAAAAGTTCCGTCCCGACACTCTTGATGTGCTCATCCGTGACGCCTTCGACCATGACTCCGTACCCCCAACACTGCAGACCTCGGAGTTCTTCTCCACCTGCGCGCGCATCCTCAAAGACTCTGGCGTCTATATCGCCAACGTTCCCGATGCTGGCGACCACCGCGTCCTCAGAGCTGAGCTGGAGCTGCTGACGCCTGCCTTCACCCATGTCGCGGCCGCGGCCGAACCCGGAATCCTCAAGGGCCGCAGACGTGGCAACGTGGTCGTCATCGCCTCCAATTCCCCGCTGCAGGAGCCCGAGCTCGATCGGAGTCTGCGCACCGCAGCGACAATGGCGACCTTCCTGACCGGACAGGGTCTGCGGTCGAGACTGGGACTGTGACGGAACACACCAGCCATAAATCATTGCTTCCGACTACTCCCGGTGAGAAAAGTTCGGCATAATGGAATGCCGATTGGGAAGGTGAGATGACCGAGACTTCAGAAATAAACGTCGAGCAGATCAAGCTTGACGAGCTCTATGCACGACTCGACGAATTGCGAGATGAGGCTACTGCCCGACTGGGCACAGTGAGGATCTCCGAGGTCGGCGGCAATCATCAGCACCGGAGCGAACGGGATGCGTTCGCCACCATGTATGAGGACCAGCTGATTCGGCTCAACAGCGCCGAGGATGGCCTGTGCTTCGGCCGTCTCGATCTGCGATCGGAGGTGGAACCCAGCTACATCGGACGGATCGGGCTCACCGATTCCGACCGCCAGCAGATCCTCATCGACTGGCGCGCACCGGCTTCGGAGCGCTTCTACCAGTCGACTGCCGCCAACCCGGCGGGAGTCATCCGGCGGCGGCATCTGGTCACGAAGAACCGTATGGTGACAGATCTCGAGGACGATGTGCTCGACATCGACGCTCTCGACGATGCTGAGCGATCGAACCTGCAGGGCGAGGGTGCGCTGATCGCTGCCCTGACCAATCACCGGACAGGTCGCATGGGCGATATCGTCGCCACCATTCAGGCCGAACAGGATGCCATCATCCGCCAACCTCTCCAGGGTGTGCTCGTCGTCCAGGGCGGACCGGGAACGGGCAAGACGGCGGTGGCACTCCACCGTGCGGCCTTCCTCCTCTATCGGCACCGGGAGCGCATCGCCAAATCGGGCGTGCTCCTCGTCGGACCCTCCGCCGTGTTCCTCAAGTACATCGAGAAGGTCCTGCCCAGCCTCGGCGAGACCGGTGCGCTTCTGCTCACACCGGGCCAGCTCTACCCAGGTCTCGAGACCGAGTTGAGCGATGATACGAATGTGGCAGTGATCAAGGGCCGGTCCGAGATGGCTGCGGTGCTGAAGAATCACATCGCCAACTACGAGCGGATCCCGGACCAGGACGAAGAGCTGCGCGTCGGCTCACACACCATCTGGCTGCGTCGCCGTGACGTGCGCGCTGCTCGTGATCGTGCCCGCCGCAGCGAGGATGCTCACAATGCTGCCCGGACCGGCTTCGTCTTCGGTCTGCTGAAGATCCTCGCAGAGGACCTGGCCCGCCAGATGGGTCTCGATGGTGCAGGTGAGAGGCTGCCGGAGCTGATGGATGAGCTGCGTTCGAGTGTGGACGTGCGCCGTGCTCTCAATCTCGCGTGGTTCCCGATCAGTCCTGCGGCGGCGCTGCGTGCCCTGCTGTCCAAACCTCACAAGCTGCAGGCCGCTGCCGCGCACCTGCTCTCACCTCAGGATCAGAAGACGCTAGTCCGCCCGGCCAACTCCGCGCTCACCATTGAGGACGTTCCGCTCCTCGACGAGCTCGCGGAGCTGCTCGGCAGCAGCCCCCAGCAGACCGCAGCTCGGGACGAGTCCGCTCGTGAGTACGCCGAAGCGGTCCTCGATATGACCGACACCTCCGCCCTCATCGATGCCGATACGCTGGCAGCCAGGTGGGAGGAAGAGGGGCCGACGATCACCCTGGCGGAGCGGGCGCTCGACGACCGCGAATGGACGTACGGCCACCTCGTCGTCGATGAGGCTCAGGAGCTCTCACCCATGCAGTGGCGGGTGCTCTTCCGGCGAGTTCCGTCGAAGTCCGCGACCGTTGTGGGTGACCTGGCACAGTCCTCGCACGTGGACAACACTCGGACCTGGGACTCCATCCTGTCTGAGTTCGTCGGAGATCGCTACGCTCTGCAGGTACTCACCGTGTCCTACCGGACGCCCCAGTCGGTGATGGACCTGGCCAACCGCTACCTGCACAGACATTTCCCACAGCTCGAACTCGTTGAGTCCGTCCGGCAGGGTGGCCCCGACCCGCAGATGGAATCGTTCACTTCGACTCAGGAAGTGGTCAATGCTCTCGTGCCCACCGTCAGAAATGAGGTCGATTCGGTCGAGGGTGGCAAGATTGCCGTGATCGCGCCCGTCGATCTCATCGATTCCGTCGCCGAGGTGCTCGCAGGCTTTGACATCGGCCGTTCGGTCCTCGGCCTCGACCATCAGATCGCGGTCATCACTGCCCAGCAGGCGAAGGGCCTTGAGTTCGATTCCGTCGTCATCGTCGAACCAGGACTGATCGCCCCTGACGGTCATGAGGATGGTGTCGGCGCGCTCTATGTGTCGCTGACGCGCACCACGGATCGCTTGCGGATCTTGGCGGCCACAGCGACCGAACTGAACGAGCTCATCGTCGGCTGATTCGCAGAAGCCTCCCCCGCCTCGGTGTAACCTGGGGCGACACAGACGAAGGGCGCAGCGGAGTCATCTCCGCTGCGCCCTTCGTCATATTCTGCATTTGACTCTGTGTCTGACTCTGTCCACACGGCTGGCCTGTCACCAGGCTTTTCTGTCTTCGCAGAGAAATTAAAGGGCCGCTTGACGGTTCGGCTTCCCCTCCGAACCGCAAGCGGCCGCGCGCCGAAGCGCGCACTCTCAATATTACACAACAATCAGCGTGCTGGAGTACTCCGCTCACAGATTTCTGGGGCTATTTTCTCAGGCTTGGAAATCTTCGGGAGTCGCCTGCCGGGCTTCTCCCGACTTCAGAGCCGCATCCGCACGCAGCGAATCGATTGCGGTCTCAAAGTCTTCGAGGGAGTCGAAACCCTGGTACACGCTGGCGAAGCGCAGGTAGGCCACCTGGTCGAGCTCACGCAGGGGCTCGAGGATGCTCAGACCCACCTCGTCGGCATCAATCTCAGCAATTCCTTTGGAACGGATGTCCTCCTCGACCTTCTGGGCCAGCTTCGCCAGATCGTCGTCGTTGACGGGCCGCCCCTGACAGGCCTTGCGCACACCCGACATGATCTTCTGACGGGAGAACTCCTCGGTCACACCGGAACGTTTGATCACCGACAGGCTGGTCGCTTCCATGGTTGTGAAGCGGCGCCCGCAATGACGGCATTGACGCCTTCGACGGATAGCGGCGCCATCTTCGCTCGTTCGCGAATCGACGACTCGAGAATCTGATTCACGACAGAATGGGCAACGCATATCTACTCCTCTAACCGGATGCCGACGGCCCGACCGTGAGCGGGCAGCTGTTCGCTGTCCGCCAGCACCTTGATGTGGTCGGCCACCTCGGCCAGTGCCGACCGGTCATAGTCGATGACCTGGCTGACCTTGATGAACGAGTGAACGCCCAGCCCGGATCCATGGGCGGCTGTTCCCATCGTGGGCAGGACGTGGTTCGAACCTGCGCAGTAGTCACCCAGGGACACCGGTGACCAGTCTCCGACGAACACCGCTCCCCCGTTGGTGATGCGGGCGGCGACCGAATTCGCCTCGGCAGTGTGGACCTCGACATGTTCGCCGGCGTATCCGTTGACGACGTCGATGCCGGCGTCGAGATCATCGACGAGGACGATGGCCGACTGCTTCCCGGCCAGGGAGATGCTGATGCGCTCGTCGTGAGCTGCGGCGGGAACCTGGGTCAGGAGTTCGGCCTGCACCCGTTCGGAGAGCTCGGTCGAGTCCGTGACGAGGACGGCGGCGGCCAGTTCGTCGTGTTCGGCCTGGCTGATGAGATCGGCGGCGACGAACGCCGGATCTGCTGTGGCGTCGGCAAGAATGATGATCTCGGTGGGTCCGGCGACGGCGTCGATGCCCACCTGTGAACGCATGAGAGATTTCGCCGCGGCGACATAGGCGTTGCCCGGACCCGTGATGAGGTCGACAGGCTCCAACTGCTCCTCATCGTCCAGGCCGTAGGCAAGAGCACCGATGGCTTGGGCACCGCCCATGGCCCACACCTCATCGACGCCGAGGATGTGTGCTGTGGCGAGCACCGTGGGGTGAGGCAGTCCGTTGCTTTGGGGCGGACTGGCGATGGCCAGTGAGGCGGACCCCGCTGCCTGCGCCGGCACGACGTTCATCACGACGGTGGATGGGTAGACGGCCAGACCACCGGGCACATACAGGCCGACTCGTTCGATCGGCAGGTGCCGTGTGGTCACCTGCGCCCCGGAGGACAGTTCAGTGGTGATGTCGGTGGGACGCTGGTCGTCGGCGACTTTCCTAGCCCGTGAGATCGATTCGATCAGGGCTGCTTTGACGGAAGGGTCCAGTTCGTCTTCGGCACGTTTGAGCGCGGAGACGGGCACACGCAGCGACTCGGGTTCGACCGAGTCGAATCTCGCGGTGAATTCCTTCACAGCACGAGTGCCCCCTGTCTGCACCTGGTTCAGCAGGTCAGCTACTCGTCGTTCGATATCGGCATGCGTCTCAGCGGCACGGGGCAGTCGCTGCTTGAGGAATCTCTTGCTCAGGTTCTCACCGCGGAAGTCCAGAATGTTCACCCGCACCATTCTAGTCCCCGTCTCCTCGTCGGTCGCCTCTGCCTCCGTTTCGCCGCTCTCAGGCATTGCTTCAGGCAGTCAGGCAGCGAGATCCCAACAGCGCCTTGAGATCTCCGTAGAGGCTCGGGTTCGGGTCGACGCGGATCGCACGATCGAGCCGCATCACTGTCTGTCTGCCCGGCTGTGAGAGGACAAGATGCACATCGGTCTGTCCCTTATGCGATTCGAGCACACGCAGCAGCTTGGAAGCCATCTCCTCTGTAGCCTTCTCCATCGGCAGCATCAGATTCAGCGGCCGGTCCTTCGGATCGGTGACGTCGGGGATCGTCATCGACATCGCCATCATCGAGGTCGGTCGATCATCGGAGAGGCGGATGCGTCCGGTCAGGCTGATGACGAGGTCGGTGGCGAGCAGACTCGCTACGGGTTCGTAGGTATCGCCGAAGAACATGACCTCGATCTCGGCTTCGAGGTCCTCCACGGATACGATCGCATACGGTTTGCCGGAGTTCTTCGAGACCTTGCGCGCGACCTGGGTGATCATTCCGCAGATCTTCACCTGGGAACCGTCGTGGCGATGAGTTTCCGGGTCCACCACATCGGCGATGGAGGCCTCCGATTCGGCGGCGAGGACACCCTCGAGGCCGTTGAGCGGATGGTCGGAGACATAAAGGCCGATCATGTCGCGCTCGAAGGCCAGCTTCTCCTTCTTCTCCCATTCGGGACGATCGGGAATCGCGACGGAGAAGCTCGGTTCGTCATCGTCACCTCCGAGGCCGGCGAACAGGTCGAACTGCCCATTGGCCTCTTGCCGCTTGACGCCGATGACCGAGTCCACTGCCTCTTCGTGGACTTCGACGAGTGATCTCCGGGTCTGTCCCAATGAGTCGAAGCCGCCGGCCTTGATGAGCGATTCGATCGTGCGCTTGTTGCACACGTGGCTGGGCACCTTGTCGAGGAAATCCGTGAACGAGGTGAATGCCCCCTTCTCTCCTCGTGCCTCGACGATGCCGTCGACGACGTTGGCACCGACGTTGCGCACTGCACCCATGCCGAAGCGGATGTCCTGGCCGACTGGGGTGAAGTGCAGAGCCGAATCGTTGACGTCCGGAGGCAGCACGGTGATGCCCAACCGCCGACACTCGTTGAGGTAGATGGCCAGTTTGTCCTTGTTGTCGCCCACCGAGGTGAGCAGGGCTGCCATGTACTCCGCCGTGTAATGAGCTTTGAGGAACGCGGTCCAGTAGGACACGAGGCCATAGGCAGCCGAGTGCGCCTTGTTGAACGCGTAGTCGGAGAAGGGCAGCAGAATGTCCCAGAGTGCCTGCGCTGCCGCCTCGGAGTAGCCGCGTTCCTTCATCCCTCCGAAGAAGCCCACCTGCTGTTTGTCCAGCTCGGACTTCTTCTTCTTACCCATCGCACGACGCAGAATATCTGCTTGACCCAGGGAGTAGCCGGCGACCTTCTGCGCGATCGCCATCACCTGCTCCTGGTAGATGATGAGTCCGTAGGTGGTGCCCAGAATGTCCTCGAGCGGCTCTGCCAGCTCGGGGTGGATCGGTGTGACTTCCTGCAGTCCGTTCTTGCGCAGCGCGAAGTTCGTGTGGGAGTCGGCACCCATCGGTCCCGGACGGTAGAGCGCAATCGTTGCAGAGATGTCTTCGAAGTTATCCGGCTTCATCAGCCGCAGCAGGGCACGCAGTCCCCCGCCGTCGAGCTGGAACACGCCGAGGGTGTCACCGCGGGAGAGCAGATCATAGGCCCCACGGTCATCGAGGTCGAGGTGTTCGAGGTCGAGATCGTAGTCACGGTTGGCTTTGATGTTCTCCACGGCGTCGGAGATGATCGTGAGGTTTCGCAGCCCCAGGAAATCCATCTTGATCAGTCCGAGGCCCTCAGAGGTGGGGTAGTCGAACTGGGTGATGACCTGACCGTCTTGGAACCGGCGCATGATCGGTATGACGTCGATGATCGGGTCCGAGGACATGATGACGCCGGCCGCGTGCACGCCCCACTGCCGTTTCAGGCCTTCGATGCCCTTTGCGGTTTCGAAGGTCTCACGGGCATCGGTGTCCGAGTCGACGAACGCTCGGAATTCGCCCGCTTCGTTGTAGCGCTTCGACTCGGGGTTCTCGATATCGGCCAGCGGAATGTCTTTGGCCATCTCGGCCGGTGGCAGCGCCTTGGTCAGGCGCTCCCCCATCGAGAACGGCTTGCCGAGGACTCGTGCTGAGTCCTTGAGCGCCATCTTCGTCTTGATCGTGCCGTAGGTGACGATCATGGCGACACGTTCGTCACCGTATTTCCGTGTCACATAGTCGATGACCTCGCCGCGGCGACGATCATCGAAGTCGACATCGAAGTCGGGCATGGAGACACGGTCGGGGTTGAGGAAACGCTCGAAGAACAGGCCGTGCTTGAGCGGATCCAGATCGGTGATGCGCATCGCGTAGGCGACCATGGAACCGGCACCCGAGCCACGTCCCGGACCGACACGGATGCCGTTGTCCTTTGACCAGTTGATGAAATCGGCGACGACGAGGAAGTAGCCGGGGAAGCCCATCGAGATGATGACGTCGAGTTCGTAGTCCGCCTGCTTGCGCACATCGTCGGGAATTCCTCCCGGATACCGATATTCGAGCCCGGTCTGGACCTCTTTGACCAGCCACGAGGTTTCGTCCTCTCCAGGCGGGCAGGGGAACTTCGGCATATAGTTCGCCGAGGTGTCGAAGGAGACTTCGCACTTCTCGGCGATCTCGAGAGTGTTGTCACAGGCTTCGGGGAATTCGGAGAACAGCGCCCGCATCTCGGCACCCGATTTGAGGTAATAACCGGAGCCGGAGAAGGCGAAGCGTGAACCGCCCTGATCATAGGTCGGTTCGATGAGCTTCGATCCGGACTGGATGGCCAGCAGCGCTTCGTGCGCCTTCGCATCGGATTCATGCGTGTAGTGAAGATCGTTGGTGGCGACCAACGGAATGTCCATCTCCTTTGACAGACGGATCAGGTCCTTGGTCACACGCTTCTCGATGGAGAGCCCATGGTCCATGAGTTCGACGTAGTAGTTGTCCTTGCCGAACATCTCACGGTATTTGCCGGCCGCAGCTTTGGCCTCTTCGTACTGTCCCAGTCGCAGTCGTACCTGGATCTCCCCCGAGGGGCAGCCCGTAGTAGCGAGCAGACCGTCGGAGTAGGTTTCCAACAGCTCCTGGTCGATGCGCGGCCATTTGCTGAATACTGAGTCGAGGGAGGCGTAGGACGAGGCCTTGAACAGATTGCGCATCCCGGTGTTGTTGCGTGAAAGCAACGTCATGTGGGTGTAGGCACCGCCGCCGGACAGGTCATCGCGTTTCTGCGACTCGTCCGTGCGCCATTTCACCCTTGTCTTGTCGCGCCGGTCCGTGCCCGGGGTGACATAAGCTTCCACGCCGATGATGGGCTTGATGCCGGCTGCGGTGGCCTGCGACCAGAAGTCGAAAGCGCCGAACAGGTAGCCGTGGTCTGTGGTCGCGATGGCCGACATTCCCGAGGCCTTCGTCGCGGCCATCAGGTCCGTGAGTCGGGCGGCTCCGTCCAGCATCGAGTATTCGGTGTGGACGTGAAGATGGACGAAATCGTCTTTCGGCACTGGCAGCCTTCCCTCTGATATGACCTTTGTTGCGCCCCCAGCTTAGACCATCAGGGGTTCGACCAGTGGAGTCCCGGCCTCCGCCTCGGCGGGTGTTGAACGGGCGGTGATCGAAGTCATGATCGGGCCCATGCGGCACCCATCTCGGCGGCGTTCAGGTTGTGCAGGCAGCTGCATTCTGTGCCTGCACAGCAGAGTTCAGTACGTGCGAACCGCTGCGTTCAGGGTGTGCGAATTCGATCGAGTGCGTACTTCAGGTCCTCGGGGTATCCGCTCTCGAATTCGACCCATTCGTTGGACTCGGGATGGTGGAATCCGAGTTTGACTGCGTGCAGCCACTGACGTTCCAGGCGGAGATCTTTGGCGAGGCCAGGATCTGCGCCGTAGGGAAGGTCACCGACGCAGGGGCGTTTGAGTGCGGAGAAGTGCACGCGGATCTGGTGGGTCCGCCCGGTTTCGAGATGAACTTCCACGAGGGAGGCTCGGCGGTGTGCTTCGAGGACCTCATAGTGCGTGATCGCGTTCTTTCCACCGCTGTGGACTGCATACAGCCCATCGTGTCGTGGGTTGCGGGCGATGGGTGCGTCGATGGTGCCGAGCACAGGATCAGGCAGCCCTTGGACGAGCGCGTGATAGGTCTTCTCCACGGTGCGTTCCTTGAACGCGTGCTTGAGGACGCTGTAGGCATGCTCGCTCTTGGCGATGACCATCAGACCCGAAGTGCCAACGTCGAGACGCTGCACGATTCCCTGCCGCTCAGGAGCACCGGAGGTGGCGATTGTGAAGCCCGCGGCGGCGAGTCCGCCGACGACGGTCCGCCCCTTCCACCCCTGTGCGGGGTGCGCGGCGACGCCGACTGGCTTGTCGACGACGACGAACGCATCCTCATCATGGACGATCTTCATCCCCGGGACGGGGTCGGGCACGACTTCCAAGGGCTTGGCCGGCTCGGGCATCATGATGTCCAGGCGCGCACCGGCCACGACGCGATCCGACTTTGCGACGACCTGTCCTGACAGCTGCACGCCCCCTTCTGCACAGATGTCAGCAGCTGCCGTGCGGGAGAGCCCCAGCAGCTTCGACAGTGCCGAGTCCACCCGTTGGCCTTCGAGGCCTTCGGGTACCAGGATCGAGCGTTCAGCCATGTGTGTCCTCTCCGACCGTGCTCGCATGCTTCGAGTCCGATCCGTCCAGTTCAATGCCTTTGAGGCTGGCCACCACGAGGGTGACCGCCGCAGCGGATATCGCAATGTCGGCGACATTGCAGATGAAAAAAGTGAGGTCGATGAAATCGACGACGGCGCCGTGGAGGAATCCGGGCTGTCGGAACAGTCGATCCACGAGGTTGCCGAACAGACCACCCAACAGCAGTCCGAGCCCGACTGCCCAGGTCACCGAGCCCAACTTCTTCGACAGCAAGATGATCCCTGCGAACACAGCGACCGCTATGAGTGGGAAGATCCAGGTCATACCGGAGCCGAGTCCGAGTGCCGCTCCGGGATTCCGATAGAAGTTGAATCCAGCCAGAGTACCAATGACTGGGGTCGGTGCCTGTCCTTCGAGGAACCTGACCGCGAGAAACTTGGTGAACTGATCCACCGCCAGCACGACCGCGGCTATGCCGAACAACGCCCCGAGCATTCTGCGCCGCCGGGGTTTCGTCTCAGTGGCTTCATCGTTCATTTGGCTCATTCTAACTCACTGCCGTGACACGCGAAGGCTCTGGACCCGCAGCCATGATCCACCTCACGGGGACACGAACAAGGTCCGGGAACTCCATGGAGTTCCCGGACCTTGGGTGTCTGCTGTGGCGAATCAGAGTTTGTGATTCGACGGCGAACCGAAGGAGTTACCGTCCAGGGTCTCCGGGGCCAGACTCGTTGAGTTCTCGAGGTCACGCAGCTGATCGTTGAGGTAGCTCTTCAGACGTGTGCGGTACTGACGCTCGAAGTTCGACAGCTGGTCGATGGAGCGTTCGAGGGTCGACTTCTGGGTTTCCAGGGTCGACAGTGTCTCATCACGCTTCGTTTCGGCCTTGCCGACGATGTCCTTGGCTTCGGTCTCTGCACTTCGGATGAGCTCGTCGCGGCGGCGTTCGCCTTCTGCCACGTGCTCGTCGTGAACGCGCTGCGCCAGAGCGATGAGCCCGTGGGCGTCGCTATCGCCACTGCCCAAGGCCGAACCGAGGCCCAGACCGGCACCGGAGCCTGCAGCAGCAGGTGCAGCGTTGTTGACGGCAGGAGCGGATTCGTTCGCAGGTGGCGTCTGTGCAGCTGGCGCTGCTTCCTTGACGGCAGGTGCCGATGGCTGCTCTGTCGTTTCCGGGACAGCGGGAGACTGCCCCTGATTCTTCGCCGCCTGGGTCTCGTTCTGCGAGGGCGCCGGCACCGCAGCAGGCATAGCCTGAGTGGCGTCGATGTCCTGAGCGGGTGCGGCAGCAGATGCCCCGCCGGCGTCGAGTTCCTTGACGCGCTGTTCGGCGGTGGAGAGCTTCTGACGAAGTTCGTCGTTCTCCTGATAGAGACGGCGGATCTCTACGACAACCTCATCGAGGAAATCGTCGACTTCATCCTGGTCGTACCCGTCGCGGAACTTCACATGCTGGAACCGCTTGTTTACTACGTCTTCAGGCGTGAGCGCCATGAGGTCACCTTTGGTCGATCTACATTCATTACGCTGCCGCCATAAAGACGGCTTCAACGTCACATTAGCGTAACACCTGCAGTTTTGTCCTGCAGAAATGCCGTGTCACGTATTCAATGACGAAGCTTCCTAATCGAGCGTAACAACATCTGGAACGATTCGGCCAACTGAGAATGACCTCCGCAGGCCATTGTGATATCTGCAACAAGCTCATTATCGAGTGGGAACTATGTCCAGCGATGGCCGATTCGGCCACTCGCCTGCGCTCAGTTCGCTGCGCTCCGCTTTAGGACTTAAGGAGAAAGTGACCCCAATCAAACGCCCAGAAACAAACATTAACGTTCAACTACTAAGCTTCGAGCGCCCAACTTTCGGAGCTGATGTTCAGGCCGTCACCCGTGAGAAGTTGAACAGCACCGATGCGAGAATCTGAATTCCGATCAGCAACACGATGAATCCCAGGTCCAATGAGATCTGGCCCAATCGCAAGGGAGGAATCACCTTGCGCAGCAGACGCAGCGGCGGATCGGTCAGTGTGTACACGATCTCGGCCAGCACGAGGAAGAAGCCGGAAGGCTTCCATTCGCGCGAAAAGACCTGCACGAGGTCGAGGACCACTCGCGCCAGGAGAACATAGACGTAAAGACTGAGCGCAGTGCCGAGGATGTAGAAGATGATGGCCACGTGTTTCCTCGTGCCTTTCTTTGGTGCTTAGCTGTCGTTACTCAGGATATACGTCGGAGCTGAGGATGAGATAAGAATGAACTCAGTCGAGGGGCGAAGCAGCTCAGCTCTGGTTGAAGAAGCTCGCCTGTGAGTCCGGATCTGACTCGCTCTCTCCGCTGACCTCGATGTTCTCAGGGGTGAGAAGAAACACTCTGTTGGTGACGCGTTCGATGGAACCGTGCAGGCCGAAGATCAGGCCGGCGGAGAAGTCGACGAGACGCTTCGAGTTGTTCTCGTCCATCTCCGAGAGGTTCATGATCACCGGTATTCCCTCACGGAACGCGGCACCGATCACCATAGCGTCGTTATAGCTGCGGGGGTGGATTGTCTTGATGCGGTTCATGGAGATTCCTGGGGCCGGAGAGTCGACTGGACGAATCGGAGACGGATGGATCGGCGTGACTTGGGCAGAAGGCCGTTCCTCGTCCTCGACGTAATCGTCGACGGGCTCTTCGTAGGTGTCGATGACCTCACGGTCACGACGTTCGATGGGCTGCTCGTCCTCTTCTTCGACGAAACCCAGGTATTCCAGCGTCTTCTTGATTGCTGACATTTTTCCACTCCTCGGCCTTCGGCACTTCCTCGCCTGCCGCCAAACTATCTCAACAGACCGGCCTGGCGGGTGAGTCTCATGGGTGTGTCGTGTGGTTTTCTTCCTGGAGCCAGACCACACCGGCAAATCTGCCTGTGCTCTGTTGTCTCCGGTATGAGAACAGATCCTCGGATTCGCGTGTGCAGGTGCGAGAGAAATGGTCGATGCTCACGCCTGCACGGCGCAGCTGCTCCGCCACCGCCCCTGCGACGTCGATCGCCGGGGTACCGGTGACCGACACCGAGGCGGCCACAGGTTCGACTGCAGCAACTTCTTCCCGAAGCGCGGCGGGAACTTCATAGCATCGTGGGCACACCGACGGTCCGATGATCGCATGGATGTCAGCGGCACCCAGGTTGCGCAACGCAGCGATTGTCTCCGGCACGATGCCCGCAGCCATTCCGGGCCGTCCGGCATGAATCGCGCCGATGACGCCTGCCTCGGGGTCCGCGAGCATGATCGGCGTGCAGTCTGCGACCATAATGGCCAGCCCGAGCCCGCGGCACGTCGTGACCTGTGCATCTGCACTCACGGGTTCATCGCGCAGCTGCTCCGGTGATTCGATGATGCGGACTTCGGTGCCGTGGACCTGGGACACGAAACTCAGTCGCTCTCCGCTCAGGCCGAGAACCTGAGCCAAAGCGGCGCGGTTCGCGGCGACGAGCTCATCGTCATCCCCGACATGTCGTGCCAGGTTGAACGATGACAAGTCTCCCCTCGAGTAGCCGCCGTGCCGGTCGGTGAACGCCACATGGGCGTTCTGCCTTCCGGGAACGACGAATCTCGAGTGCAGCATCTTATTTCAGAAAATCCGGGATATCGAGGTCGTTGTCGAGGCTCGATGTGCTGCGCTCGTTGGGCAGTGAGGTCGGAATCTGATGCTCCTCATTGCGAGGTTCAGGTTCGACTGCTGCCGCAGGCTCAGCTTCTTCCGCGGGTGCGGATTCGATGTCGGCGGGGCTGGTCGCCATCGGGATCGAGGCTGGGGCAGACTCGGCCGGGGCCGAATCCTGGCCGGCGACCGTATTGTCGAACCCTGCTGCGATCACGGTGACACGGCATTCGTCGCCGATGTTGTCGTCGATGACTGCACCGAAGATGATGTTGGCTTCGGGGTGCGCAGCTTCCTGCACCAGTCGGGCCGCTTCGTTGACTTCGAACAGACCGAGATCGGCGCCGCCCTGGATACAGAAGAGCACACCGTGGGCGCCATCGATGCTGGCTTCGAGCAGAGGTGAAGCAATAGCCGACTCTGCGGCCTGGACGGCACGGTCATCACCGGTGGCTGCTCCGATGCCCATGAGCGCGGTGCCGGCATCCTGCATCACTGACTTCACGTCGGCGAAGTCAAGGTTGATCAGACCCGGGACCGAGATGAGGTCGGTGATTCCCTGGACACCAGAGCGCAGAACCTCATCGGCCGAGCGGAACGCGTCGACGACGGAGACGCTGCGGTCTGAGATGGAGAGCAGTCGATCGTTGGGGATGACGATGAGGGTGTCGACCTCTTCGCGCAGTGCGGCTATGCCAGCTTCAGCCTGGGCGGAACGGCGACGGCCCTCGAAGGTGAACGGGCGGGTGACGACACCGATCGTCAGTGCTCCCAGCGAGCGTGCTACTCGGGCCACGACCGGAGCTGCGCCTGTGCCTGTTCCTCCGCCTTCACCAGCGGTGACGAAGACCATGTCGGCACCCTCGAGTGCGTCACGGATCGCCTCTTCGCTGGAGTCTGCGGCTTTACGGCCGATCTCCGGATCAGCACCGGCGCCGAGTCCGCGAGTCTGGTCGCGTCCGATCTCCAGCTTCACATCGGCGTCCGAGAGCACAAGTGCCTGCGCATCGGTGTTGATCGCGATGAACTCCACGCCGCGCAGTCCGACGTCGATCATCCTCTGAACAGCGTTGACACCGCCGCCGCCGGTACCGGCAACTTTGATATCCGCTCCGGATTGTGGGAATTCAGCCAAGTCGGTTCCTCTTTCGGCGCATCATCCACGCATCATCTGCGTGCAAATTCGAACGGTCTTCTTTGCCCTGAGGCTATTGTCCGGGGCAACACCACTGCAACCATTCTCGCCGGAGTGTCCGACATCGGCCAAACTTCAGCCCCGGTGTGTCGGCGGCAATGACAGACAACACGCCTCGTTTCGCGGGTTTTCAGTTGGTCACGGGCACCGAGGGCACAGAGACGTCGATTTCAGTGCGTCCGTCGGCTGCCAGCTGCAGTGCGGTTCGCATCTTCAAGCTTGCGCTCGTGCTGTCTCCGAAGGCCACTTTCGCCTTCGCTTCGCCGGTGTCAATGACCCCGGCGAGGTTCTTCTCGTCCTTGGCATGAATCGAGGCCAGGTCGGAGCGCAGCGAAGGTCGAAGTCCGGCCATGAAGCGGATCACTGCGGACACAGTTTTCTGGTCTGGAGAACCTGCGGACTCTTCGAGCACGGTCACGCCTTTGGGTGCCTTCTTCACGGTGCCCAGGTCGACGGCCTCATCATCGAAGAGCTGGTACCCATCTGACGTTGTGATCGCCAGAACCGGGTCCCTGTCGGTGATCGTAATGTTCAGGCTGCGAGGTCCCGCATAGTGCACCGAGGCTTCCTTCGCCCGAGGGAACTCTTCGAGGACGGCCTTCTCCACAGCTCCGGGACGCACCCGAGGCAACGGTGTGCCGCCGTCGGAGCCGAGCACGGATTCCGAAATCTTGTCCGGGTCGACCAGCTTGCTGCCCTTGACGTTGACCTTGTCCAGCGCCAACAGAGGTGAGAACCAGAGCACGGCCGCGATGACGAGAACCCCAGCAATCGCGCCGATGAGCTGGAGGCGCCGGCGCCATACCTGTCGTCTGCGCGCACGGATGACCCCGGTGAGGTCCGCGGTCGAGTTGTCGTCGGTGCGCGGTTCGGGAAGGGGCACCACAGTGTTCAGGCCTCCAGTGCGGTGAGCAGCTCAGGGCCGAGGATCGTCACATCCCCCGCTCCGAGGGTGAGCACAAGATCGCCGGGGCGCACACGGGCTGCGACATACGGCACCGCTTCGTTGAAGGATTCGACGAAGGTCACGTTCTCATGAGGGACTCGATCGGCGATCAGCGCACCGGTGACACCGGGAACCGGATCCTCCCGGGCCGGGAACACGTCGAGGACGACGACCTCATCGGCCAGTCCGAGAGCCTCACCGAATTCGGCTCGGAACTCCATCGTGCGTGAGTACAGGTGCGGTTGGAAGATTGCCCAGACCCGGCCCTCTTCGGTGACGACTCCCCGAGCAGCACTGAGCACCGCTCGCAGCTCCGTCGGGTGGTGAGCGTAGTCGTCGATGACACGGACTCCGGCAGCGATTCCGCGTTCTTCGAAACGACGCCGAGTGCCTCCGTAGTTCCCGAGGCCGCTTGCCGCCTTGGCGACATCGGCGCCGAGGCTGTGGGCGACGGCGATCGCGGCCGTCGCGTTGAGTGCATTGTGGGTGCCTGGTTGGCGCAGTGTCACCGGCAGCGGCTCTGCCTGTCCCGGCACGTCGAGAATGAATTCGGAGACCAGTCCCGAACGGAGTTCGCGCAGGCGGATGTCGGCAGATTCGGAGGTTCCGTAGAGGATGACAGAGGTTCCCAGCTCCCGCGCCTGTTCGGCGACAGCGAGCGAACCTGGGTCATCGGCGCAGGCGATGACGGTTCCTCCGTCGGCACCGATGCCCGCGCAGAATTCGACGAACGCCTCCGTCACCTTCTCCGGTGTCCCGTAGTAGTCCAGGTGATCCGCTTCAACGTTGGTGAGGATGCCGATCGTGGGTTCGTAGAGCAGGAACGAACCGTCCGATTCGTCCGCTTCTGCGACGAATACGTCACCGGTGCCCAGATGGGCGTTGGTGCCCGTCGTCGACAGCACTCCCCCGATCACGAATGAGGGATCCAGCCCGCAGGCCTGCAGAGCCACGGTCGTCATGGACGTCGTGGTGGTCTTGCCATGGGTGCCGGCCACGGCCACGGCCCGTTTGTCGGCCATCAGCGATGCCAGCGCACCCGAACGGTGGAGAATCCGCAGGCCCTTGCGTTCGGCTTCGACTAGTTCGGGATTGTCCTTGCGGATCGCTGAGGAGATGACAAGGGTGTCGGCCTCGCCGAGGTTGTCGGCCGAGTGCCCGATCTCGACTCTGGCGCCCAGGGTCCGCAGCACATCGACGACTGCCGATTCCTTCGCGTCCGAGCCCGAAACGGTGACACCGTTCATGACCATGATCCGTGCAATCCCGGACATGCCCGAACCGCCGATTCCAATGAAGTGGACGGCACCCAGTTCTGTGGCCGGGACGATTTCAGCTGTGCTCATGTTCAACCTCTCAGAGCGCGAGTGACGATGGTGGCCATGGTGCTGGCGGCAGTGGTCGGATATTGCAGATCAAGGGCTGCTGCGCTCATGGCGTCCAGGCGCGCGCGGTCGGTCACCAGGGGCAGGATCTTGTCTGTCACGGTCGACGCGTTGAAGTCCGCGTTGTCGACGAGCATAGAGGCTCCGGCTCTGACGCTGCCAGCCGCGTTGAGCCGCTGTTCACCGTTGCCGATGGCCAGCGGAACGTAGAGGGCGGGAACACCGACGACGGTGGCTTCAGACACGGTCGCGGCCCCGGAACGAGCCACGAGCAGGTCCGCGACCGCATAGGCCCTGTGCATTCCGTCGACGTAGTCGACGACGTGGTAATCGGGCAGCTGGGCCGCTGCCTCACGCAGAGCATCATCTTTGCCGGCACCGGTGATGTGCAGCACCTGCACCCCGTTCTCCTGGCACAGCGGTGCTGCGGCGAGGAAGGCGTCGTTGATGCGCTGTGCTCCAGACGATCCGCCGGTCACCACAAGGACTGGTTTGTCGTCGCTGAGGCCGAGGTCCTGTCGCCATGCCTGTCGCTGGGCGGCGTCGCTGCGGTCGAGTGAGGAGATCTCCGTGGGCATCGGCATGCCGACCAACTCGGAGTTGCGCAGCTTCGTATCGGGGAAGGTGACCCCGACCATTCCCGGTTTCGTCAGGACGGCGCCGAGGCGGTTCGCCATTCCGGGCTTCGCGTTGGCTTCGTGGACAAGCAGAGGGATCTTCGCCTGTTTGGCTGCGATGAAGGCCGGTGGGCAGACATATCCGCCGACTCCGACGACGGCCTTGACGTCGCGCTCGGCGATGATCGCTTTGACGTGTGAGATGTTGGCGGCGAATCGTTTCGGGAACTTCAGCGCGGCGGGACTGATCGAACGCGGCATTGGGACCTTATCGATGGTGAGGAGTTCGAAGCCGGCCTTCGGAACGATATCGGCTTCTAGCCCGTCTGCGGTTCCGAGGGCGATTACGTCCCAGTCAGGATGGAGTGCACGCAGCTCTCGACCGATTGCCAACATGGGCGAAATATGGCCGGTGGTGCCTCCACCGGCAAGAAGAATGCTCGTCATCTCACTTCTTTCTCTTTCTGGCCAGTACGGCGAACGAAGATCTCACACGGTCCCTGTGCACCTTGATCGCAGCAGGAGCTCCGTCCTCGGTGCGTGCGAAGGACAGGATCACCCCGACCGCGAGCAGTGACGCGATGATGGAGGAGCCGCCGTAGGACACAAAAGGCAGGGGCAGGCCGATGACCGGCAGAAGTCCGGTCACGACACAGATATTGATGGCTGCTTGGCCGATCAGCCAGGCGAAGAGTCCGGCCGTGGCGATCTGGATGAACCTGGATTTCGAGCGCAGGATCACTCGGACCATTCCGCAGGCAAGAGCCACGAACATCAGGATCACAGCCAAGGACCCGAGCAGCCCGAGTTCCTCGCCGATGATGGCGAAGATGAAGTCGTTATGGGCCTCGGGCAGCCACGACCACTTCTCACGGCTGGCACCGAGGCCCACACCGAGCCAGCCTCCAGAAGCCAAGGAGAACAGGCCATGATTGGACTGCCAAGCCGAGCCGGTGACGTCGGACGCGGTCTGGTCCGCATGGCCGGTGAGCGCTGAGGTGATGCGTGCGAGCCGGTTCTGCGAGCTTAAGACGAAGAATAGCGCGACACCGCCCAGAGAGCCGAAGAGCAGGAGGAAGTACTTCCACGGGAAGAAGCCGATGAACAGACAGACCAGGGCCATGGCCATGAGCACCAGGCCCGTGCCGAGGTCATTGCCGCCGACGACGAGACCCACTGCGAGGATGATGCCTGGGACGACCGGCATCATCGCGTGCCCGAAGGTGGTCATCTTTCCGTATTTGCTGGCCAGCACGGCACCCAGCCAGACGGCCAGCGCAATCTTGAGAAACTCTGAAGGCTGGAGCTGGAACCCTCCGAATTGGATCCAGTTGGCGTTGCCCTTCGTCGACTTGCCGACACCCGGGAGGAACACAGCAGCCTGCATGAAAACGCCGAGCAGCAGCGCGGGCCATGCCAACTTGCGCCACCAATGCAGCGGGAAGAACGAGGCCGCGAGCATAAGGACGATACCCATCGTGACGAAGCCCGCCTGCTTATTGAAGTAGGCAAAAGATGATCCTTCGCCCCCGTCATAGGAGGTGATCGAGGACGCGGAGAGGACCATGACGAGACCAAGTGACGTCAGGGCGAGGACTGAGACCAGAATCAGATAGTAGGTCGTAAGCGGGTAGGCAGAGACGCGAGCGAATTCACGACGCGCCCAGGACAGCGCGGCCCGGGTGCTCCCTGCTCGCGGCTGATCATGAGTGCCGGAGGCTGTTTCCGTGCCGGTGGTCTTCTGCGCACTGGCGGTCTTGTGCGCGCTGCTGGTCTTCTTCGCTGCGGTCCGGTTCTTAACAGCGGCGGTCTTCGAACCGGCTGATTTACCGGCAACAGCCTTCGCCCCGACAAGGTGTGAGGTTGTCGACTTCTTGGCGGTCGGCGACTTCTTCATGGCGGGCGACTTTGCGCTCGGCTTCGCTGTGTTCGGTTTTGTTGCACTCGACTTCGCTGCGGTCGGCTTTGTTGGGTTCGGCTTTGTGGCGGCCTTCTTAGCTGCGGCCTTCGTGTCTCCTGCCCGGGCCACAGCCGGCTCGGCCGACCTGCTCGAGCTGGGACGACGGCGTGACTGAGATTTCGCACTTGCCTGCCGACCCATGTCAGTTCCCCAGGTGAGCGTGGACAGCCTGAGTGAAGAGTTCACCCCGAGTGTTGTAATTGAGGAACTGGTCCATGCTTGCTGCTGCGGGTGCCAGCAGTACGGTATCTCCGGCCTGGGCAATGCCTGCAGCGGCTTCGACTGCGGCAGCGACCACTGCTTCACCGCGACGGCGAGGGACGCCGGAATCCACTGCGAGTGCAGGTTCTATCCGAATCACTTCGAGATCTGGAACTGTCGCGGCAATGGCTTCGCGGAAGGCAGCGTCGTCTGCCCCGATGAGTACGAGTGCTCGGAGTCGGTGGCCGTGATCGGCGAACAGCGACGTGAAGTCTGCCCCCTTGGGCAGTCCCCCGGCGATCCAGACTATCGAGTCGAAACTGCCGAGTGAGGCGTTTGCCGCGTGCGTGTTCGTCGCCTTCGAATCATCAACCCAGCTGACACCATTGCTTTCAGCTACGGTGACCATGCGGTGAGCACCGAGCGAATGGTTCTTCAGGCCTTGGGAGATCGCTTGACCAGGAACACCGATGCTGCGGGCCAGAGCGGCGGCGGCGAGTGCATTCGAGACTTGGTGGTCCGCCGGTGCACGGCCAGCAACTCCCGTGGCCGCGGCCACGTCGTCGACCGAGGCGAGCTCGGCGGCCGAGGAGTAACGCTGCGTAATGAAGGCACGGTCGACCAGCATGTCCTCGACGACACCCAGCTCTCCCGGCCGTGGGATGCCTGTGGTGAAGCCGATGGCCTTGGCGCCCTCGACTACGTCAGCCTCTTCGACCATGTGCAGGGTCACCTCGTCGGCGACGTTGTAGATGCACGCGGTCTTGGCCTGGTGATAGATCTTGGCCTTGTCGGCCTCGTAGGCGTCGGCGCTGCCGTGCCAATCCAGATGATCGGGGGCGATGTTGAGCACAGCGGCGGCATCGGCGCTCAGTGAATACTGCCAGTGCAGCTGGAAGCTCGAGAGTTCGATCGCCAGCACTTCGAGTCCTGGTTCGAGCACGGCTTCGAGGAGCGGTGCACCGATGTTGCCGCAGGCCTTGGCCTTGAGCCCATCGGCCAGGAGCATAGATTCGAGCATCGTCGTGGTCGTCGTCTTGCCATTGGTGCCGGTGATGGCCAGCCATTTGGCATCGTTGGTGCCACGGATCCGCCATGCCAATTCGACCTCGCCGATGACGGGTACGCCAGCCTCGGCGGCAGCCACGAGCAGCGAATGATCGGGACGCCAACCAGGAGACGTGACAACCAGATCGAGCGGCTGCTCGGGCAGGTGCGTGACATGCTCCGCTCCGCGGCGGATGTCGACGTCGAAGACCTCGAGGATCTGAGCCTTCTCGCTGACATCCGCCTGATCATCACCGTCGACGACGATCACGTCGGCACCCCGCTCACCGAGATGAACCGCTGCGGGGAACCCTGTCACACCGAGACCGGTGACCAGGATCGACAGCCCGTCCAAGGACGAGCTCGGACCCACGAGTGCTGCCGGGATCGCCTCGGCGTTGGGATAGTCAGTCACAGGATTCTCAGCCAACGCGAGACACCCATTCGGCGTAGAAGAGACAGATTGCGGCGACGACGAAGAGCGCGGCGATGATCCAGAAGCGCACTACGATCGTGACTTCGGCCCACCCCTTGAGTTCGAAGTGATGTTGGAGCGGAGCCATCCGGAAGACACGTTTGCCGGTGGTCTTGAACGAAATCACTTGGATGATCACGGACAGAGTGATGATGACGAAGAGACCGCCGAGGACGACGAGCAGGAGCTCGGTCCGGGACATGATCGCGAGACCGGCGATTGCGCCGCCGATGGCCAGGGAGCCGGTGTCGCCCATGAAGATCTTCGCGGGCGAGGTGTTGAACCAGAGGAAGCCGAAGCAGGCTGCCGCCATCGCTCCTGCGACCATTGCGAGGTCACGGGGATCGCGCATGTAATAGCAGGCGTTGGTCGCGTCTGTCATCAGGTTGCAGTTCTGGGTCGACTGCCATGTGCCGATGACGACATAGGCGGCGAAGACGACCACAGAAGCACCGGCGGCCAATCCGTCGAGTCCGTCGGTCAGGTTCACCGCGTTGGAGACTGCGGTGACGATGAGGTTGGCCCAGATGACGAACAGGATGAGACCCAGCACTGCGGAGCCGAAGGCCAGGTCGAGGTTGGTGTCACGGATGAAGGACACCTTCGTCGACGCCGGAGTCTCACCGAAGGAGTTCGGGAACTGCAGTGCCAAAACCGCGAAGGAGATCCCGACGAAGCCCTGACCGAGGAGCTTGGGCACCGGTCGCAGGCCGAGGGAACGCTGCTTCCTGATCTTGATGAAGTCGTCGAGGAAGCCGACCACGCCGAGCCCTGCGGCCAGCCAGAGAACGAGGAGACCGGACGCGGTGGGCACGGAACCGGTGAACAGGTGCCCGAGCAGGTAGGCGAGGATGGCAGCACCGATGATGACGACGCCGCCCATGGTCGGTGTGCCGCGCTTCGTGGCGTGAGACGTCGGTCCGTCATCACGGACGAACTGGCCGTAGCCTCGTTTGACCAGGACACGGATGAACAGCGGTGTGCCGACCAGCGACAGGATCAGTGCCAGGCAGGCGGCGAGCAGTACGGCAATCATTGGGCCCCCGAGACACCGGCGATTTCATCTCCGAGATAGCGCAGACCAGCATCTCTGGAGGACTTGAACAAGACGATGTCCCCGGGTGCCAATTCCGCACTCAGCAGGTCCTTCGCTTCGGCTGCGGTCGGAACCCAAGCCGCTTCGTTACCCCATGAACCTTCGAGGTTCGCGGCGTTGAAAATGGGTTTTGCTCCCTCACCGACGACGATGGTGCGAGTGATGTTCAGTCGCACGACGAGTTCGCCGATGTCGGAGTGGGCGGAGATCGATTCGTCGCCGAGCTCCAACATTTCGCCGAGAACGGCGAATGTCCGACGTGGTCGGCTGTCTTCGTCGCCGCGACCCATCGATGCCAGCGTCTTCAGAGAAGCGCGCATCGATTCGGGGTTCGCGTTATAGGCGTCGTTGAGCACGGTCACGCCGGATGGGGAGTCGATGAGCTCCATGCGCCAACGGCTCGCAGCCGAGGAGGTTGAGAGTGTGGTCACGATGGACTTCACTCCCACCCCGCAGGCGTGGGCGATGGCTGCGGAGGCGAGGGCATTGCCCACATGGTGTTCGCCGATCAGAGCCAGTCGGACGTCCTGTGGCTCCTCGCCAGGCAGGTCCAGTGAGAAGGCTGCGTGCCCGGAAGCGTCGGTCGTGACTCCGGTTCCGCGAACAACGGAGTCCTCCTCCGCGACCCATTCAGGCAGTGATTCCCGCTGTGAGAACCACAGGGTGTCGACCTCGGGCGAGAGCACCTCGCGCATCCCTGCGACTCGAGAGTCGTCGGCGTTGAGGATCGCGACGGATCCCGCGGTGAGGGATTCGACGAGCTCGGCCTTGGCACGTGCTGTGTTCTCGATCGAGCCGAAGACGCCCGAGTGAGCGGTGCCGACAGCGAGTTCGACAGCAATGTCGGGGCGAACGAGGCTGGTGAGGTAAGCGAGGTTGCCGATGGAACGGGCACCCATCTCCAGGACCAGGAAGCGGGTGGACTCCCCCGCCCGCAGTGCCGTCAACGGCACTCCGACCTCATTGTTGTAGGAGTTGGGCGGCCACACGGTCTCGGCTTCACCGGCGAGCAGATCGGCGGCGAGGTCCTTCACAGTGGTTTTGCCGACCGAACCGGTGATCGCGATGACCGTGATCTCTCCGACCTCACGCAGTGCCTCGATGTTGCACTTGGCCAGCTGGCCAAGTGCTTCGGTGGCATCGGAGACGAGGACGGTCGGCAGGGTCGCATCGTCGAGGGTGGGAACGGATTCGCCGATAATCAGCGCTGCGCCTGCCTCCACGGCTGCTGCTGCGAATTCGATGCCGTCGAAGGACTCACCTCGGCGGGCAACGTAGATATCGCCGGGTCCGACTTCTCTCGAATCGGTTACCACTCCGGCGGACAATTTGGTCTCGGGGTCTACGCCGTACAACTCGCCGGAGACGGCGGTTGCTATTTCGGCTGCACTCAGTCGCTTCATATCAACTGTGAACTTTACCTGTTTGTACACCGTCAAGTCGCGCTCGCAGCGCCGAGCGTGTCCTTGAACGGTCGTCGAAGTCGGTTACTGTCCCACCGGCGGACTGTCCGGTTTCGTGTCCCTTCCCTGCGATCAGCACGGTTGTGGAGGCTCCGGCAGCGGCGATGGCTTCGTCGATGGCGGCGCCTCGTTCGGCCACTTCAATGACTTTCTTCACACGTACGCCTCCGGTTGAGATCTCCGCCTCAATGCCCTCTTTGATGGCGGCTCTGATCGATTCCGGATCCTCGGTGCGCGGATTGTCGTCGGTGAGCACGATTACGTCGGCTCCCCGAGCGGCCGCTTGACCCATTCCGAATCGCTTTCCCCTGTCACGATCGCCGCCGGCGCCGAAGACGATGACGAGTTCATCACTGTCGGCGTGCAGCGACTGCAGTGCCTTCTCGATCGCATCGGGAGTGTGTGAGTAGTCGACGATTGCACGCGGCAGATGCTCGGGATGCGATTGGCCCTCGGCACGTGGGCCGCTGACGTCGATGATCTCCATGCGTCCGGGGACCGAGGCGGTGAAGGTCCGACCGATGGCGTTGAGATCTGTGGCTGAGATTCCAGCTTCCAGCAGCATGGCTGCGGCCAGTGCGGTGTTCGTGACGTTGAAATCGCCCGGCAGCGGGGATCGCAGTGCGATCCCGTCATCCTCAGGTCCGTCTTCTCCGGTTCCGCCGAGGTGGAGGATGAAGTCGGATTCTCCTGGAGTGTGCTCGATCCTCCATTCACTGCGATCGTCGCGTCCCAGCGTGCGCACCGGCACCTGTGCCGCCTCCACCATCTTCTCGCCCCACTTGTCTTCCACGACGATGACAGCAGTGTCGGAGAAGGCTCGGGTGAACAGTTCGGCCTTGACTCCGAAGTATTCGTCCATCGAGTTGTGGAAGTCGAGGTGGTCCTGCGAGAGGTTCGTGAAACCTGAGACAACGAAGTGGGCGCCGTCGACCCGATGCTGACTCAGCGCATGTGAGGACACCTCCATCGCGCAGGTATCGACATCAGCGGAGCGCATCTTCGCGAACAGGGCATGCAGCTCAGGGGCTTCCGGAGTCGTGCGCACGCTCGGCTCGGTCACGCCGGCGATCAGCGTCGCCACGGTGCCGATGACACCTGTGCGATGTCCGAGAGCCTCAAGCATTCCGTCCACAAGGTAGGTGGTCGTCGTCTTCCCGTTGGTACCGGTCACACCGATCAGCTGAGGGCTGCCCGAGGTGCCGTACACAGCGGCCGAAACGTAGCCCAGAACTGACCGCGGGTGCTCCACGATCAGCCCGGTCACCTCGGCGAGGGACTGCGGGTCGACGTTTTCGGTGATCATGTCCCAGCCGGTCGCATCGGTGAGGATCGCAGTGATCCCGCGTGCGATGAGGTCGGGGGCGAATTTCGCGCCGTGGACGTTCGCTCCAGGCAGCGCGGCATAGAGCTGTTCCGGCGCTACCGTGCGCGAATCATGGGAGACTCCCCCGACTTCGCGGTCGGGATTTCCGTGGATGGTTCCGGGTGCTGCCGGCAGCAGCTGTGAGATACGCATTATTTCCATTCTCGAGCAGGTAGCTGGGGATCTGCGGTCGACGGTGGGATCTTGAGGTGGCGCATGGTGAAGCCGGCGACGTCGGAGAAGACTGGTGCGGCGGCGCTTCCACCGTAATAGCCGTTTCGGGGCCGCTGCAACGTCACGGAGATCGCGATCTGCGGATCCTCGGCGGGAAGGACACCGACGAACGATGCAGTGTAGCCGTCGTAGCCGCCGCCTTCCGCAGCCGGCGCCTGCGCGGTGCCTGTCTTTCCGGCCACCCTGTAGCCGGAGACCTGCGCCGACTTTCCGGTGCCTTCGGCGACGACGCCTTCGAGCATAGACAGGGTCTGGTCAGCGGCTTTCTTGCTGATGACGCGCTGAGGTTCCTCAGCCGGGCTCGGGATCGTCTTGCCTGAGGGTGAGACCGTTCCGTCGATGAGCGTCGAGGGGATGTGGACTCCGCCGTTGGCGATGGTCGCAATGACGTCGGTGGTCTGAAGGGCATTCGCGGCCACGCCCTGACCGAACATCACCGTGTACTTGGTGCGCCCGTCCCACTCCTTGTAGGGATGGAGGATGCCGGCCGTCTCGGCGGGGAAGCCGATGCCCGTGGTCGATCCAAAGCCGAACTTCTTCATGTAGCCGTAGCGCTGCTCTTCGTTGAGCTTGTTTCCGGCCAGAATGGTTCCGGTGTTCGAAGACTGGGCCAGGATCCCCGCGAAGGTGAGCTTCTCATCAGGGTGTGGGTGCGAGTCCCGGAACTCTTCTCCGTTGGGTGCCTTCCATTTGTCCGGAACGGTGAATTCCTGTTCTGGAGTGACGAGTCCCTGATCGAGCAGCGCGGCAGCTGTGACCATCTTGGCGGTCGAGCCGGGCTCGAAGACGTCGGTGAAGATGCGCGATCCGCGGTCGGTGCCGCCGACCTTGCCCGGTGAGTTGGGATCCACGCTGGGTGCGTCTGCGGCGGTGATCACCTTGCCGGTTTTGATGTCCTTGATGACGATCGAGGCCGATTCGGCCTCGTGCTTCTTCCGCTGTTCTTCGGCCGCCTGCTGGGCGTAGTACTGCAGCGCCGGATCGATCGTCGTCTGCAGACCTTCGCCATCGACTGCATTTCGTGTGTTGTTTTCGCCGAGAGGGATGATCTCACCCCGGGCACCACGTTCGTACTGCTGTTGACCGTCGCGTCCGCTCAGCTGCTTGTCGTAGGCCATCTCCAGGCCCGCCTGGGGCTGGCCGTCGGAGCTGAGGAAGCCCACCAGGTTCCCGGCCACGGCGCCTGAGGGGTAGGAACGTACGGCATATTCTTCGGCGGAGATGCCGAGGATGTTCAGTTTCTTCACGGCACGCCAGGTCTCGGAGGTGAGCCCCTTGGCCACAGGGTTCCAGCGTTTGTCACCGACGAGCTTCGGGTACAGCAGCCCCGGGTCGGTGTCGAGCGGTTTGGCCAGGGCTTCTGCAGCTCCCCAGGCACCGACGAGTTTTCCGTCGACTTTGTACTGGGCCACGTTCTGCTGGTCTACGACGACCTGATACCTGGAGACGCTGTCAGCGAGGACCGTGCCGTCCGAGGCCAGGATCTGACCTCGTGCGGCAGGAAGGGTCTTGGTGACGAGACGGTTGGACAGTGCCTTCTCGGCCAGCTTCATCGAATCCATGCCCTGGATCGAGATCAGTCGTCCCGAGGTGACGAGGAGAACGAGGATGGACAGAGCAGCGATCAGTGCCATCCGCATGCGCAGGTTGGGCTTGCCTCGTCCGCCTTTGTTCTTCACCCGAGTGGCTCGTGGGCCCATTGCACTGTCCTTGGTCCTTGCTGGTCGGCGTGCGGCTGTCGGACTCGCCTTATTTCGGAGCGTCCTGAGCCGGTGGCGCGATGTCCTTGCTGGGGCTGCCACCGACTACTGGCAGCTTCTCATCCGATCGTAGATTGGGACGGAGGTCTTCGCGGGTATTGGCACGCGGGCCGGGGACAACTGTCGGCTTCTTTTCTCCGCTGACGTCGATCGGGGGCGCATCGATGATCTTCCCGGTCTTCGCATCGAGGAACTCGGGCGAGGAGTCTCGGACCAGTCCGAGTTCCTCGGCCGCGATCGAGATGTTCTGCGGAGATTCGCGGTACGAATTGTCTTCGACCAGTCGATCCTTCTGCTCGGCCAGCTGTTCCTTCTCGGAGTTCAGCTGGTCGATCTGATACGAGGTGTGGGAGATGAAGATGTTGAGCAGAAGAACTGCGACGAGGGTGGCCACGAGGATCGCCACACACAGCATCGAGAACGGGACCCTGGCTTTCGGCAGCTCGAACTTCAGCAGTTTGAGCCGCGGTGGACCTGGCCTGCTGACGGACTCTTCGAGGCGCCGCGTCCGTTCGGTGACGCGGGGTTGGCGGACGGCCGCTTGAGCGTTCCTCACGATCTTGCCTCCCTGATCTTCTGTACTGCACGCAGTCGCACGCTCTTGGCGCGAGGGTTGTTGTCTGCTTCGTCACTGTCGGCCTGTTCGGCCCCGCGAATGATTTCGGTCAACCACGGTTGGAGCTCCTCAGGAACCACCGGCATGTCCGGCGGCGCCGAGGTGGTGGTTGCGGTGCGGAAGATCTTCTTCACGATCGTGTCCTCGAGGGACTGGTACGACTCGATGACCGCCACTCCCCCGATGTGCAGCGCCTGCAATGCCGCTGGCAGCGCCGTCCGCAGCACACCGAGCTCATCGTTGACCTCGATGCGCAGCGCCTGGAAAGTCCGCTTCGCCGGGTGTGACTTCTTCTTCGTCTGAGGAAGCACCCGCCCCAACATCGCCGCAAGCTGCTGCGAGGTCTCCCACGGGGTTTCCTCACGGTCGGTGACGATGATCTTCGCGATCCGCCCCGCCATCTTCTCTTCGCCGTACTCACGGAGGATGCGACGCAGTTCAGTTTCGGAATAGGTGGCCAGCACCTCGGCGGCGGTGAGGGTCTGGGTTCGATCCATCCTCATGTCCAAGGGTGCGGGCCGGGAGTAGGAGAATCCTCGTTCGTCCTCGTCGAGCTGCAGGGACGATACTCCGAGGTCGAGCAGGACGGCGCTGATGTGATCGACGCCGAGGTCGTCAAGGATCTCTGGAATCTCGTCGTCGACGGCATGGACGATGTCGATGCGGTCAGAGTAGGGAGCGAGTCGCTTCGTGGCGATGTCGATGGCTTGGGTGTCGCGATCGACGCCGATGAGGTGGACATCGGGGAAAGCGGTGAGGATGGCTTCCGAGTGCCCGCCCATTCCCAGGGTTCCGTCCACGACGATCGGTGGGTGTCCGTTGTCCCTGGCGGCCTGGACTCCGACCCCGATGAGCTCGACCACGCGCTCCAGGAGCACCGGTACATGCTGATCGTTCATAGGTGAGTCCTTCGTGGGTGGTCGTCGTGGGGGGTGAACTGCTGGAGCCAGAACCTTGTCCGCCGTGGCCCTGGCACCGGGGAAGTGTGTCAGGACTGCCGAGCTTCGGAAACGGGGAAGTTCCCCGAAACTCGAACACGGCGGGCAAGGATCAAACCCGAGCAGAATCAGATCACTCCGGGGATCACCTCGTTCTCACGTTCAGCGAATGCCTGCTGAGCGCCGACCAGGTAGTTATCCCATGTCGGCGAATCCCAGATCTCGACGCGGTTGCCCATGCCGATCACTGCAACTTCCCGATCAAGTGATGCGTACTGCCGCAATATGTTCGGGACCGTGATGCGTCCCTGTTTGTCCGGCTGATCCGCAAAAGCCGCCGACAGGAAGACACGCTGGTAATCGCGAGCTTCCTTATTCGTCTTCGGCGCGTTCTGGATTCGCTCGTGCTCGGCTTCGAACTCCGTGGTGGGGAACAGGGTGAGGCAGTTCTCCTGTCCACGGGTCAATACGAGACCGGGCGAAAGCTCCTCCCGGAACTTTGCGGGCAGGATGAGGCGACCTTTGTCGTCGAGCTTCTGCAAATGAGTGCCCAAGAACATGTCGTCTCACCCCTTTCGAAACCCAATTGGCTCCGATAGGAACCACAGTACTCCACTTCCCTCCACGCAATCTAGTACTTCACTAGTCCGACACCTATTTGACCTATATAACCCCAGGTCAGATAGGTGGAGGAAAGTGGGGAAAATTTCCGAACGGCGCGTCGAAGATGGTCTGTGAGGCTCGTATTCCGATGCTTCGCAGCCCTGATCGCCCGACCACCGCAGGACCCAACAGGGGTCCAGGTCCCTGATTTCGCGCGGAAAACCGATGTGTGCGGCCACTCGGGGAGGAAAGTGGGGAGGAAAGTGGAGACCGCGGGTGGAGCAAAGTGGGGAGTGAAGTGGGGAGTGCTGCGTGGAAGACGGTGGGGAGCAAAGTGGCGTCGGATGTGGGGGTCGCGTGCACGGCAAGGCCGGCACGTTGCTGCTCGGCCCCTAAGTACCCGGTTCTGAATGCCCGGTTCTGCAGGAGGGGCGCCGGAATCACTCGGCCGCTCGGACGCAGGCGGGGAAGCTGATCGATAACGGCCTAAAAGGTCGGGCGATGCCTATGTGGATGCAGGAGACGGGATAGGGGACAATGGGAGCATGTCGATCAGCCAAGAAGGTACTCAGACCAATTCCGTGATCGGTGCCGAGCACATCGAATGGGTTCAGCAACTGACCACACGGGCACGCACAGCGATGAATGCCGTCCTCGAGGGCAAGGACGAGGCAGTCGGGCTGTCACTCGTAGCGCTCCTCGCCGGGGGCCATGTTCTCCTTGAGGACGTGCCCGGAGTCGGAAAGACTCTGTTGGCACGAGCCATGGGAAAGGTCGTCGATGGTTCGGTGAGGCGCATCCAGTTCACTCCCGACCTGCTGCCGACCGACGTCGTCGGTGTGAACCTGTTCAATCAGGAGACCAGGCACTTCGAGTTCCGGCAGGGGCCGGTGTTCGCCAACATCGTCATCGCCGATGAGATCAACCGCGCCTCCCCCAAGACTCAGTCCGCGATGCTTGAGTGCATGGCTGAGGGTCAGGCCACCATTGACGGTGAGACTTACCAGATGCCCTCGCCATTCATCGTCGTCGCCACTCAGAACCCGATCGACATGGAAGGCACGTACGCGCTTCCGGAGGCGCAGCGAGATCGCTTCATGACTCGCATCTCCCTGGGCTACCCCGCCACTGCTGACGAGATCGACCTGCTCGACAACCAGATCGAACACGATCCGCTCTCCAGCGCGACTCCGGTGACCAGTCTCGAGCAGATCAATCAGGCCCGGGGAATCGTCCGACATGTCAGTGCAACCCGAGAGCTGCGCGAATACATCGTCTCCATCCTCCACGCCAGCCGCAACGACGAGGCCATCCTCCTCGGCTGCTCCCCGCGAGGTGGCGTTCACCTCCTCCGGGCAGCTAAGGCTCGCGCCGCGCTGTCGGGACGAACCTTCGTGACCCCGGACGACATTCAGGCTCTTGCTCCCTACATCCTGGCTCACCGGATCATCCCGCGCGATGGTGACGATTCCGAGCTGGCGGCAGAACTGATCGGCCGGCTCCTGGCCCGAGTGCCCATTTCGACGGTTCAGTGACCACATGCGTCTGAGCACCTCAGGAATCATCTTCGTCCTCGCCGGAGTCGCACTGATCATCACCGCCTATCGGTTTGCGCTCCCCGGGCTGTTGCCTGCTGGGATTCTGCTTCTGGCACTGGTCATCCTCTCGGCGCTGCTGATCACCTGGGGCACGCGCCGTGTCTCGATCACCCTGCGTACGGGACTGCCCACGGTGGCACTGCCTCAGTCCAGAGACCGCTACCCGCTTGCCCATGAGGGCAAAGAGGTTGAGGTAGAAGCCCTGGTGACGAACACCGGGCGCCTAGCCATTCCGTCCTCGACCATCAGCTTCGTGGCCGGCGAAGGGTTCGGTGACTCCACTGTCGGAGAAGTTCCTCCTCTGGCTCACGGCGCCTCTCAGACCGTCCTGACGTCGTTCACTCCCAACCGTCGTGGTCTCAGCGGCGTTGAAACCGTGCTGATCACCGTCTCTGGTCCTTTCGGCCTGGTGACGCGGAAGAAGAAGGTCATCGCCGGGTACCCTGTAGCGGTCTCGGTTCCGATCCTTCCCGCGCGGATACCCACCGACTCGGCGATCAGACCGGCCCGGTTGGACGACGGCAAGGTACGTGCCGGCCACACAGCTCGGGACTTCCATACACGTGAATACGTCCCCGGAGACGATCTCCGACATGTCCATTGGCCAAGCACCGCGAAGTCCGGTGAACTCATGGTCCGACACGAAGCTGACGAAGAGACGCTCTACGCACTCATCGTCGTCGACCTCAAGGGCGAAGAGGAGGGCCATCCTGACGCGTTGGAGATCGAGTTCCTCCTGGCCGCTGCCGCTGCCGCTGGAACAGCTTTCCTGCGGGCAGACTATGAGGTCTTCGTCGTCGCCCCCGGCCATCAGATCAGGTTCAAAGGAAAGCGCGATATCGACAGACTGCGTTTGCTCACCGCCCTCGTCGAGGCCGGCAAAATGCAACTGCCCTCTCATGACAACCCCAACCACATCGTCATCTGCGCCGTCGACGCCGCTCGCGGAAAAGAGCTGGCAGCCCAGTTCTCTCGACGCGTTCCGGTGACCGTCCGCAGCCTCGACGACATCGCTGACTTGACGATGGTGGGACTGAGCGAGGATCTGCCCGAATCATGGACCGCATTCGATTCGAAGCGGGTGAAGCGATGAACCCCGATACACAGGACCGCCCGGAGAGGAGCTCCCCGGCATGGCTCGAGGCCGGTGCCGTGTTCGTGGCCATGGTCTTGGCCGCAATCGGACTCTCCGCCGTCTTCTCCGACTTCGCGTGGCTGCCCTCCGTCCTCATTTCGATCCTCCTGATCGTCGTCGTCGGCGCAATCTTCCGCAGCGTCCCGGTCCTTCGGGCCACCGGAGCTGCTGTCATCGCTCAGTGCGTCGTGGGCGTGATCGCAGTTCTCTTGCTGTGTGCGCCGAGCACGCTGCTGCTCGGCGTCGTGCCCACCGGCGCTTCGTTCACCACCGTGATCGACCTCCTGTCCTCGGGAGTCAGCGATCTCTACGCAACGACTCCCCCAGCTCCCAGCACACCTGGCTTCACCACGATGCTGACGATCGCGTTCACGTTGATCACCATCCTCATCGACGGGCTCGTCTCCGACCTCAGAGCCCCCAAAGTCAGCGGTGTTCTGCTCTTGGTGCTGTGGATGATCCCGGTCTTCTTCGCTCCCGTCCAGGTGCAGTGGTGGCACGTCGTCGCCATCCTGGCAGCCTTCCTCATCCTCATCCTCAGCCCATATTTCCCGTCAGCGAAGTGGCGCGGCGGCGTGACCGCGACCGTGGCCGGTGCCGTGGCGGTCGCAATCGGCATCGGAGCTCCGGTGCTGCTGCCTGAGGTTCCGACGCTGCCGGACCGTGCGGCAAACGATAAGGGCGACCTGACTGTCACGAACCCGTTCCTCGACCTGCGTGCCGATCTCGGTGACCGTGACGATTCGCCCCTCTTCGACTACACCACCACAGAGTCCGAAGGGCAGCCGATCAGGCTGACCTCGATCAACTCCTTCGACGGCCAATCATGGGCTCCGACACCGTTCCCCCTCGACCCATTCGCGATCGCGGACGAGGGATTGCCCTGGCCTCAGGGACTCCCGCGGGAGAAGAACTACAGCGAAGAGCGCATCGACGTCACCGTCACTGACAAATTCGATCAGCAATACCTTCCGACCCCGTACGCACCGCAGCAGCCGACCGGTTTGGATCGGCGCTGGATCTATGACGAGAAGTCTTTGACCGTCGTCGGCAATGGTGAGAAGTCCGGTGGGCAGGACTATTCGATGGATTATCTCTCCATCAATCCTGACGTGAAGGATCTGCGGAGCGCAGCACCGGTGAACTCCGGTGATTTCGAGACGGAACTCGAAGTCCCGGACAGCTTGCCTGGCAGCGTGAAGGAGACTGCGGAGAAGGTCACAGCGGACGCGAACAACCAGTGGGAAGCAGCCGTACTGCTCCAGGCATATTTCCGCGGCGGTGACTTCGAGTATTCGCTGGATGCTCCCGAAAAAGCCAGCGGAGATGCGATCTCTGACTTCCTCGTCGATAAGAAGGGCTACTGTGTTCAGTTCTCATCGGCGATGACGATCATGGCTCGGACGATGGGGATTCCGGCCCGTATCGGAGTCGGCTTCGGCGAGGGCACTGAGAAGGACAAGGGCTACGAGGTCACCATGCAGGATTCGCATGCCTGGCCGGAACTGTATTTCGAGGGAGCCGGCTGGGTCCGCTTCGAGCCCACTCCAGGCGGTCCCGCTGGCGACCCACCGAAATGGACGGTGGCCAGCGGCAGCACCGGAGAGGACTCCGAGAAGGATTCCGAAGAGACTTCATCACCGTCGGAAGAGCCCACTGACGGATCGGAGGAGTCCGAGCCTGCTGAGTCTGAGAGTTCCGATACTGAGACGAGTGCGGCAGCAGAACCAGCCGACGCGAACCTCGGAACGTACCTGTGGGCAGGCCTGATCCTACTGGTGATCCTGCTGCTTGCAGCGATTCCCGCTCTGTGGAGGCTCATCCTGCGTCACCGACGCACCAGGGACCCTGAACAGCTTGAAAAGGTCTGGACAGAGGTGCGGGCACTGTCGACCGATTACGGTCAGAGCCTCGACCCCAGTCGGACACTGCGATTCAACGAACTCGTATTGGCCAGCAGAGCCAGTCGCGGGCCCGATGAATCTGGCGATGCTTCCGGGGAACTTGGCTCGTCAGCGGCTGCCGCTCGAGGCGATTCCACCGATGGTTTCACCGCCCTGCGCAGTCCCGCTCCGCCTTCGGGAACAGGCAGTGTTGACCGTGACACTGCTCTGTCGGCTTTCGTCGGTGCCCTTGAAGCGCAACGCTACGGTTCGAGTAAGAGGAGCATCTCGCCAGCTGAGGTCAGTGCCCTCGTCGACGAGGTCAGGACAGATCTCGCGGACAACGCTTCTCCCGGGAGCCGGATTACCGCCAGAATCTGGCCGGCCAGTATCTTCAACCCGCCACGCTGATAGCGCCGTCTCTGTCGCTGCCCCGGATGCCATTCGCGTCCGGGGCAGCGTTCATTCAAGGCCAGCCCAATTAGGCGGCATCTGGACTGTCCTCTGCAGGTGCGTGCAACAGATCATCGGGAGACCGACCCCAAGGGATGCAGACATTTGTGCTCCAGCACCTATTCTCTAGCGACTGCTTACGCCGAGAGAGGTGCGTGGCCGGCCTACGTAGGCAGGCACGGTCCTGTTGAGGCCGAGGCGTGCTTGCGACCCGTTGACGCTGTGGGGTGCATGCGTGAGCGTCTGCGCATGTCGAGCGTATGTCGATGCGATATTGCGTAAGTGGACACGAAATAAGCGCCCTCTGCGAAGAGGACGCTTATTTCGTGTGCGACTGAGTGCCCAGCGGTAGATCGGAGGGCATCTGCATGCGAAGGTGAGCGAGCTTCAGGTCTCCTGGTTAAGGACAGACCTGAGCGGCTCACCTGAGCGCCGCGCGGATCATTCTCCGCGCTGGCGCTTCTCCCACCGGTCTTCGATCCGGTCCATGAAACCGGACGGACCCTTCGCTTCAGTCTTAGGACCGTTCGAAGGCTGAGCGGACTTCGTCTTGTCGCCGATCTGGTGCGGGCGACTGAAAGCCCAGTACATGCCGGCAACCATAAAACCGAATCCGACAACGCCGAGGGCGATCCACCATGTGCTGGTCGCCACCATATAGATGGCGAAGATCGTCACGGCGATGCCGACCAGCGTGAGCAGAATACCCACCACGAATCGCTTCGCGGAGAACCCTGGCCCATTGGCTGCTGCCTGGGTTTCTGAAATATTGCGTGCGAAACGTGGGTCTTCACTGCGCAGCTGCTTCTCCAACTGATCGAGCAGCTGCTGTTCGTGATCGGAGAGTGGCATCTCGAACCCCCGTTTCCTTACTCTGGCCTGATGACTCAATCATAGTCTCTGAACACCGAAAAAACATCTTGAGGCCCTCCCATAGCCCGGATTCTCACTACGTCCTCAGACTATGGGACACCTCACAGCCTAAACGTGGTCAGGGCCCGTATTTTCGTGGTCAGGACGCGCTTTGAGGAGAGACGCCTGAGAGATCGCGGCGGTTCCGAATTTCTTCCGCACATCGTCGAGTGCAACCTCAGCTTCCCTGCCCGAGTGTTCGGCCTCATCCAATCTCGCCTGCCTGCCGCTGACCGCAAAGTCCATCAGGCCGGCAGCGCGGACACCCAGCAGGCGCACACCCTTGGGTTTCTGCTCGCGCAAGCTCCTCATGGCCGGCCGCAGCGCCTCATAGATCTCTCGGGCGAGGTCGGTCGGAGCATCGAGGGTGATCGATCGTGACAGTGTCGTGAAGTCAGCGAGCCGGTACTTCATCCCCAGCGTCGTGGCGACCTTGCCATCGGCTCGAATCCTGTGCGCAACCTTGTCCGCCAAGCGCAGCAGCTCATGCTCAAGCTGACTCAGATCCCAGACGTCTTCGTTGAAGGTGTGCTCAGCACTGATCGACCGGTCTTTGACCTGCCGGTCCATTCCATGTGTGTCCAGCCCGTGGGCGCTGCGCCACAGATGATGACCGTGGGCGCCGAAGACCCGACCGGCCCAGGCTTCGTCGACCGCCGCCAAGTCCCCGATCAGACGAATGCCGTACTTGTAGAACCCATCCTTCGTCTTCTCCCCCACACCCGGAAGCGCTTCGATCGGCATGGGATCGAGGAACGCCCGAGTTGCCGACAGCGGGACGAGCAGCTGCCCGTGCGGCTTGGCGCGGGTGGACGCGAGCTTCGCAACGACGCGGCTGCCGGCGATGCCCACCGATGCGCTCAGTCCCGTCTGTGCTTCGATCCTTGATCGCAGCTCGGAGGTGATCAGCACGGGAGGTCCCAATCTGCGCACCGCTCCGGACACATCGATATAGGCTTCATCGACGCTGACCTGCTGAAAGTCAGGAGTCACCTCAGCCACCAGGTCGAAGACCTTCTGAGAATACGTGGAGTACAGGCCATGAGAAGGAGGGATCACCTCGGCGAAGGGACAGAGGGTCATCGCCCGGCTCATGGGCATAGCCGCATGGACACCGAACTCGCGCGCCTCATAGCTGGCCGAGACCACAACTCCCCGCCCGCTGCGACCACCGACGATGACGGGACGGCCCAGTAACTCCGGGCGGCTCAGAAGCTCCACCGACACGAAGAATGAGTCCATGTCGAGGTGGAGCATCGTGGCACCGGTATCGTCCGTTCCGAGGCGGCTCAGATCGCCACCGGACCGTGCCAGCTGTTTACGACTCATCGAGCACCCATGTGTCTGCGTTGGCTCCTTTCGGCTCCCGTCGCTCAGTCCGGGTAGTCTGTAGTCATGGTATCGCGCGCCACTGTCATGACATTGCCCCTCGCCGCCGCCCTCTTCCTCGGAGGATGCTCGGGACCGGCCAACGAGGCTGCTGAAGGAACACCCACCCCGGAGGAGACGCAGTCGTCGGCCGTAGGTTCACCGAATGAAGGTTCGGAGGCCGCGAACAGCGAACAGCCGAGCAAGGACTCCGGGGATACCTCCACCGACGCCAAAGACCTTCCGAAATTTCTCAAGCCCTACCCGGACTCGACTGTGCTGTCGAGCTCCCGCGCGAAGGCCGAGAACGGAGCCGATTCAGGCAAGCTTGAACAAGTCAGTCTGGTCATGAGCGCCAAGGCCGAGCCGAAGGACATCTTCAAGTTCTACTCCAAGTCATTGGAGAAGGCCGGATTCGAAACCTATGGCAAAGAGGTCAAGACGAAGAGTGCCCAGGTCGTGAACTTCCGGCACAAGGACAATGAGGGTCTGCTCGTCGTCACAATCGCTAAGGATCCTTCTGCGAAGGCGAAGTCAATCGTGACAGTCGGCGGGAACATCGTTCCATGATGAGTGCCGATACTCCGTCCTCGGTTGGCACTCAAGCTGCAGAGACCGCCGGGACGTCGCCCCGTAATGGCTGTGTCGATGCTCTTGATTCACCGGAGTCGATTGCGGCCGATGTCTCGACCGGGATCGAAGCCTTCCTCGAATCGAAAGCGGCCGAGTTCCTCTCGATCTCCCCGGATGCTCAGGACATCGGTCAGGCCCTCCTCGACTTCACTCGGGGTGGGAAGATGATCCGTCCGGTCCTGCTGTGGTGGGGTTTCCAATTGGCGACCGGGAACGATCATTCTCGAGGGAACTGGGCTGACGGTGTCGCCGAAGCCGCAGGGTCCCTCGAACTTCTCCACGCGGCCGCCCTCATCCATGACGACGTCATCGATCATTCCGATACACGCCGCGGCAAACCGGCCCTGCATCGCCAATTCGAGTCCAGTCACTCCGAACGCCGTTACCAGGGCGGAGCCGAGTCTTTCGGGGTCGCGGCCGCCATCGTCATCGGTGACATCTGCCTCGCACTCAGCGAAGAGCTCTTCGAGAAGTCCCAGACGGTTCTGGGCATCACGCCTTCGGCACGGGATCTGCGGGCCACACTCCGGCGGGATGTCATGGTCGGGCAGTATCTCGATGTCCTTGCCGAGGTGGTCCCGTTGGACGACGAACGCATCGGCGAAAGGGCGTGGGAGGTCCTCAGCTTCAAGTCCGCGAAGTATTCCGTCGAACAGCCGCTCCTCCTCGGCGCGGCACTGGGTGGCGCAGACGAGAAGCAAATGGCCGAAATCTCCAGGTTCGGGCTCCCGCTGGGCCAAGCGTTCCAACTCCGCGACGATGTGCTCGGCATCTTCGGAGACCCGGCTGCCACGGGGAAACCGGCTGGCGATGACATCCGTGAGGGCAAGCGCACAGTCCTCATTGCCGAAAGCATGAAGAATCTCAGTCCGGAGCAGATTCAGATCATGGCCGCGCGCCTCGGCGATCCCAAGCTCACCGACGCCGAGGTTGGGGAATGTGTGTCGATGCTCATCGAGTCGGGGGGCCTCGACGCAGTCGAATCCTTCATCCAAACCAAATATGACGAAGCTCTGTCTGTTGCCCGGGACTGGGCGACGGTCAGTAATGACGCTGACTCAACCCGGACAAAGATCGGCCCCACGGCCCAGAAGCAGCTCGCGGGGTTTGCTGAGGCTCTCAGCTATCGGACGAGCTGAGAACCTCAGTTGAAGGTGTAGAGGGCTGAATGTTCAGAGGACCGAAGGCTCAGAATGCCAGGGCTTGTGCCCGGCGCCTGACCTCTTTGCGGTTGCCGGCTCGCAGCAGATCGATGGGACGACCGGGCAGAGAGTCATCTGGGGTGAAGAGCCAGTCGATGGCTTCTTGATCGTCGAAACCCGCATCCCGCAAGGTGCTGATTGTGCCTTTCAGAGGGGTGAGCACCGAACCGTCGACGAAGAAGGCTGACGGCACCTGCATCACTTTGGGACTGCCGTGCTTATAGCCGCAGATCGCACCGTCTTCCAACAGCCTGCGCACCTGCATGATGCCAAGGCCCGTCGACTCGGCGATATCTGGCAATGTGGCCCAATCCTGGACGAGTTCTTCCGTATTCACATCCCCAAGCCTAGCAATATTTGCGAAACACCCCGCCATGCGGAGCCGAATGCTCGGGTGCAGGCCGGGCACTCGATACTCTGGAGTGTGAAACTTCCCCATCCGATATGAAGTCAACAGGTGACAGATGACACGAATGCGACGGAATCCCCAGGTGCCCGTTACCGCCGCTCCTGACATCCGTGCTGCTTCAAAGGTGAATTCCACTGGACCCATTCCCGGTTTCACCGACCCCATCCCCACGGATCATGACGACACCGACGATACCCCCGCCGAGGCGGCCCCCTCCCCCACTTCGTCTTCGACGACTGCGCCGGGGCCGCAATGGACGTCTGGAACCAACGGCGAGACCGTTCCGGTCACGCACGGCGGTCGCACCTATAAAACCAGGGAAGGCGACACTCTCTACGGTGTTGCCAGCAAACACGGCGTCTCCGTGCCTGCTTTGGCTGAGCTCAATCGTATTTCGCCGCGTCAGAACCTCCATCAGGGACAGGTGCTGTCCCTGCCGGAGAAGAACGACCTGCCCGATACAGACCCTTCACATGTCGTTGCGCCCGGCGAGACGCTGCCCGGAATCGCAGCCAGACATCAGATCTCGCCGGGAACGCTGCGTCGTGCAAACTCGATGGACGACGACTCGTTCCTCAAGGTCGGTGAACTGCTGCTGCTCCGGGACTCTACGGCTCGACGGCATCGCACGCCTCCCAAACCTCCGACCGACATTCCACGCGTCGCCACGAGCGCACAGGTCGAGGGCATCCGCCCCAATGTGCTTGCCGCCGCCCGCCTCAATAAGTTCACTCTGCTCCAGAGAACTCACCCGGCACCGGCACAGGCACGGCTCATCGTTGCCTCGATCGCAGAAGAGCTCGGCGCCGATCCGGCACTCATGCAGGCAGTCGCCGCACAGGAATCAGGTTTTCAGCACACCACAGTCTCGGCCGGAAACGCCATCGGCATCATGCAGGTCACCCCTCGCTCGGGCAGGTGGGCGAGCGACATCGTCGGCCGCAGCCTCGACCTCCTAGACCTCGCCGACAACATCGTGGCGGGAACCGTCATACTGGGATGGCTGGTCGAAACCGCCGAATCGGAGAACGAGGCACTTGCCGGCTACTACCAGGACTTGCGTTCCGTGAGATCCGATGGATTGCTGCCCGAGACGAAGGCCTTCGTCCGCGCCGTTCAAATGCAGCGACAGCGAATGCAGGAGGCGCTATGAGTTCCCGCCCGGATCCACTCATCGGCACCGTTCTCAACGACCGCTATCGTATCGATGCGAAGATCGCGCGCGGTGGAATGGCCATGGTCTACCGCGGCACAGATCTGCGTCTGGACCGTGAGATCGCGATCAAAGTCATGCATGACCACCTCATCAGCGACGAGACCTTCGTCGAGCGGTTCCGACGCGAGGCCATCAATGCCGGGCGACTGACCCACCCGAACCTCGTCGCCATCCATGATCAGGCTCGCGACGGCGACACAGTTTATCTCGTGATGGAGTACCTGCCATCTGTGACCCTGCGCCGCGAACTCAAACACCGAGGCACCTTCACTCCCCGGCAGGCGATAGTCGTCCTCGACGCGATCCTCGCAGCACTCGAGGCGGTCCATTCCACCGGAATCATCCATCGAGACCTCAAACCCGACAATGTCCTCCTCGGCACCGACGGTCAGGTCAAACTCGCCGACTTCGGGTTGGCACGCGCTGTCACCACCGCGACCACGACCAAGACTCTGATCGGCACCGTCGGGTATGTGGCGCCCGAACTCGTCACACGGGCAGGTGCGGATATCCGCACCGACCTCTACACGGTCGGCATCATGTTCTACGAGATGCTCACCGGGATGCAGCCCTATACGGATGAGGTCCCCATCCAGGTGGCCTACCGCCACGTCCACGATTCAGTGCCACCCCCATCGGACCAGGTCGAGGGCCTGAGTCCGCGCCTCGATGCGCTGGTGCTGTGGGCAACGTCCAAGGACCCTAATGACCGTCCCGACGATGCCGCAGAATTCCGCCTTGCCCTCGCTGAGGCGCGATCCGAGATGAGCGAAAGCGAACTCGACCTCGGCGATCCCAATGTCGTACCGGGTGAGCACTCCCCCGCACTGACGGCAAGCATCGATCTCGGAGCTGAAGCTCCGAAGGAGAAACGATCACGCACAGACGAGATCCCCTATCTCGAGACCGACGAGGACGGAGCAAGCCAGGGCGCCGAAGCGGACGGCTCTGACGGCGACCAGGACTCTGACTCAGCTGCCGCTGTCGCAGCCGCTGGTGCGGCAGGCGTCGGTGCAACTGGTGCGGCTGCCGTCGGTGCAGCTGGTGCAGCTGGTGCAGCTGGTGCGGCTGCCGCGGCTAAGGCTGACGCTGCTGACGACGAACCCGAACACGGTGAAGACGACTCCGACGAGGAGCACGCGATCGCGGCCGCTGCAGGAACAACCTCGGCGAGTGCAGCGGTGACCCGTCGGCGCAGAAGACGGTTGGCGACGACCATCGGTGCCGCGATACTCGTCCTTGCTCTTGTGGCCTGGCTGGTCATTGCGAACATGCCCGCGCCCACCTCGATCGTCCCTGCTCAGTTAGCGGGCAAAGACCTGGACAAGGTGACCTCGCAGATTGAGGACACCGGTCTCGATGCGCAGCCAAAGGAAGTCTTCGACGACAGCGTCCCGGCCGGAGTCGTCATAGGCACCGACCCAGTCGGCGGATCTGAACTTCCACCGGAATCAACCGTCACGGTCGTAGTGTCCAAGGGCGAAGAGATGTTCGCGGTTCCCAAACTCAAGGGCCTCAGTACCGACGACGCGAAGGCCGCGCTGAAGAAGGCAGACCTCGAGGTGGGCAAGGTCGATGAGAAGTACAGCGACTCGGTCGACAAAGACGACGTCATCTCCGCCTCGAAGAAATCCGGCGAGGACCTGTCCAAGGGCACCAAAGTTGATCTGGTCGTGTCCAAGGGCGTCAAGCCGACCCCCGTGCCCAATGTCGAGGGCCTGACCTTCGACGCCGCCTATGCCACTCTGGCCAAACGCGGATTCCGTGTCGGCAGGGACGAAGTCTTCTCCGACGACGTGCCCAAGGGCAAGATCGTCTCACAGTGGCCCAAGAGCTCCGAGGCGAAGCCCGTTGACTCCCTCATCATCGTCCGTGTCTCAAAGGGCAAAGAGAAGAAGGAAGAGTCCAAGGACGACAAGAAGGATGAGAAGAAGAAGGACGACGGCAAGGACAGCAAAAAAGACAGCAAGAAGGACACGGACAAGAAGCAGGACAAGTGACCCGGTCACTCAGCTGACTGACTTGGTGCGGGGTTCTTCGTGCGAGTGAATGAAATCGGTGGCCATGCGATGTGATCGCACGGCCACCGATTTCGTTGCTGTCTGCGCAGATGGGTCGACGTCTGCCGACTCGCTGTCACCGACCCACTCTGTCGCGAACTCGCTGTCCCGTCAGTTGCGACGGGTGAGGTACTCCGCGACCTGGAAGGCCATCTCCAGCGACTGGTCGTGGTTGAGTCGAGGATCGACGAGCGTCTCGTAGCGACGGCGCAGACCCTCATCGTCGATCTCGGTCGCTCCGCCCATGATCTCGGTGACGTCGTCACCAGTGAGCTCGATGTGCAGTCCGCCAGGAATAGTTCCGGCGTTCTGATGCGCGGTGAAGAAGCCCTCCACCTCGGCCATGACATCTTCGAACCGGCGGGTCTTGTATCCGGTGTTCGAGGTAATGGTGTTGCCGTGCATCGGATCGCAGACCCAGGTCACGTGCGGCAGACGGTCGCCGACTCCTGCGAGCAGCTTCGGCAGCGCCTCGGTGATCTTGCCTGCTCCCATGCGAGTCACGAAGGTCAGACGACCAGGCTCAGCATCCGGGTCGAGCTTCTCTGCCAGCGCCAGAGCCTCATCGGCAGTGGCTGTCGGACCGAGCTTGACGCCGATCGGGTTACGCACCTTCGACAAGAAGTCCACGTGGGCTCCGTCGATGTCGCGGGTACGTTCGCCGATCCATAGGAAGTGTCCGGACACATCGTAGGCTTGGCCGGTGCGGGAGTCGATCCGGGTCAGTGCACGTTCGTATTCGAGCAGAAGAGCCTCGTGAGCGGCATAGAACTCTGTGGTCTTCAATCCATCGAAGTCAGCTCCACAAGCGTCCATGAAGCGGATGGCACGATCAATCTCGCGCGCAGTCTGCTCGTAGCGCTGGTAACCGGGGTTGGACGTCAGGAACCCGCGATTCCACTCATGGACGAGGCGCAGGTCCGCGAAACCACCCTGGGTGAAGGCACGGATGAGATTGAGCGTGGAAGCTGAGACGTGGTAACCCTGCAGAAGTCGTGCAGGATCGTGACGGCGTGACTCTTCGGTGAATTCATAGCCGTTGACGATATCGCCTCGGTACGAAGGCAGTGTGACACCATCCCGCGTCTCCATGTCAGCGGAACGGGGCTTGGCGAACTGGCCTGCCATGCGACCGATCTTGACGACCGGCATCGAACCGCCGTAGGTGAGCACGGCTGCCATCTGCAGCACGGTCTGAACTCTGGCTCGGATCTTGTCGGCTTGAGCGCCGGCAAATGACTCGGCGCAGTCGCCCCCTGCGAGGACGAAGGCCTCACCACGGGAAGCCGCCGCAATACGCTGCTTGAGCACGTCTGCCTCACCCGCGAAGATCAGTGGCGGAGAGTTGCTCAGATTGGTCAGTGCATCGCCGAGCGCCTGTCCATCGAGATAGGTCGGCTGCTGCTGCGGATCCATCTCACGCCAGTCGTCAAGACCGCTGAGATCGTTTGTGCCCGCTGGGGCGCTGTTCCTGTTGGCGAATACCGGATCGATATGGAAGCTCACAATCGTTCTTTCATGATGTTTCGGTACCGGTTTCGAAGTCCTCGGCCGAGACGTTGTCGAGGAAGTCCCGGAACTGGGCCACTTCCTCTTCGTCTGCCTCGGGAGCTTCGATTCCGGACTCTTCGAGAAGTTCAGAGTCGACGTAGACGGGACACTGGGCCGTGAGGGCCAGGGTCACCGCGTCGGAGGGTCGCGCCGAGATCGACTTTCCGTCGTTCGTATGAAGTTCAGCCAGAAAGATCTGACCGTCACGGCCGGTGATCGTGACATCGGCCAATGACGCTTCATATGCTTCGAGGGTGTCGAGCAGAAGCGCGTGTGCCATCGGTCGCGGCGGGGTCAGGCCCCGTTGCGCAATCGAGAGTGCATTCGCTTCGATCGCCCCCACCCAGATGGGCAGATAACGGGCTGGCTCGGTTGCCTTGAGCAAAAGGATCGGTTGGTTGGCTGGCATCTCGATGCGAACACCAACAACCTCAACTTCGATATTTGACATTATCCCCCGGTCAGGAGCGCGGACGCTGCTGGAAAATCATCCGGAACTTGCCGATCTGCACATCGGCTCCGTTCTGCAGTTCAATGGAATCGATCAGCTGACGGCCCACATAGGTCCCATTGAGCGAACCCGTGTCACGAAGCGTGAAACCACTCGGAGTCCGGATGAATTCAGCGTGCTTGCGCGACACTGTGACATCGTCAAGGAAGATGTCAGCGTTCGGGCTGCGACCCACGGTCACCACATCGGTGTCGAGCAGAATCTGCGAACCCGAGTCTGGGCCCGAGACGACGACGAGCAGTGCATCCGTGTCCTGGAGACCTTCGAGATCGGGTACGGGATGGATCTCTCCGGTATGCGGATCCAGAATTCCTTGGAACTGCTGGCTGCCGGAATCACCGGAGGCTGGCTCTTCATTGCGGTACTGCTGTCCCTGACCATTCCCGTTGTACGGGTTCTGACCCTGGCTGCCGTACTGCGGCTGATTGTTCGCACCGTAGGGATCCTGCGGCGCATATCCGCCACCCTGGGGTTGATTGCCCTGCGGAGGATACTGACCCTGCTGACCGCTGTTCTGCTGCGGGGCATTGCCGTACTGGGGTGCCTGGGGGCCGTTGTTCACGGGCTGCTGACCGTAGGGCGGAGTCTCCTGCGGAACTGGACCGCCCTGTGACTGCGGCGGCGCATAGTACTGCTGACCGTTACCCTGACTGCCGCCACCGGTCTGACCGTTAGGGTCAACCTGCTGGTTATGGCGTGTCTCGGGCCCTGTGCCTTCGTCACCGTTGCCGGCACCGAAGGGAAACTTCTTCGACTGCGGCACCTGACCGTTGTCATACCAGGACTGCGAGGGGTTGGGACGACCTTGATCGTTATTCTGCGACATTACGCCTCCTCGCTCTGAATGAGCTCTTGGTACTGCTCGCTGTCCAGCAGGGCCTCGACCTGCTCCGGATCACTGAGTTCGACGAGATACATCCATCCGTCCTGGAACGGGGAGGTATTCACGGTCTCAGGAGCGTCATCGAGTCCTTCGTTGACTTCCGTGATCGAACCGGACACGGGTGCGATGAGATCGGACACACTCTTCGTGCTCTCGACCTCGCCGCAGGACTCTCCAGCAGTGGTCTTATCTCCGACTTCAGGAAGATCGACATACACGACGTCACCCAGCTGTTCCTGGGCAAAATCGGTGATACCCACACGGACAACTGCACTGTTTTCCGTGGTCTCGACCCATTCGTGGTCGCGCGAGTATCGCAAGGACACTGGATAATCCAGGTTTGCCATGTCAACTCCTCTTAGCTTGTTGGTCCTCCAAGCATAGCCGCCTGAGGTGGTTTCATAACAATCACGAAACAGAAATGTTACCGATCCTCGGGACCAGCACAGGCTCGCGCCTGTCTCTCACGTGACTACCTGGGATGATACCCGTTTTTTCAAGGTCACGAAACGCAATTTTGGCACTTCGCCGATGATCGTTATAGGCTGGGCCTCGTTGCTTTCCGAAGCAGCACGGAAACGGGCTATAGCGCAGCTTGGTAGCGCGCTTCACTGGGGGTGAAGAGGTCGTGGGTTCAAATCCCGCTAGCCCGACCATGAGGGGGTACCTCCCGCTTGCGGGGGAATGTGTCGCGACATCGTTCACTCGATGTCGCGGCACAATTCTCATTTCTGACCCGGTCCTGCCTCACGTCATCGTGCACACTTTCAGGGGTATGTCTCACGACATCGTGCACACGTTCTGACCTGTAACGCGACACGCGACTCTCAGTCCGACCGCCTCGGCACAGTTCCGAGCCGGCCGGCGAAGATCATTGTGACTGCACCGATGACGATCAGCAGTGACAGCCCCCAGCGCAGACTGCCGATGCTGGCGATGATTCCGACCAACGGGCTGGTCCCCAGATAGCCGCCCCTCATGATCCAGTTGACCAGGGTCACGCCGCCGGCCCGCCCCACACCCGGAATGTGAGCTGCTGCCCCGAGCGCGCCCGGGACAAGCGTCGCTGAGCCGTATCCCATCAAGGCAAGACCTGCCAACAGCAGAACCGGCTCGGTGGCGGCGACGACACCAATCCCACCAACCGCGATGAGACCTCCCCCGAGGCGAGCTATCCGACCGGAACCGAAACGCTGGACGAGGAGGTCGCCGCTGAAGCGACCAAGGCATTGGCTGCCGATGACCACGCTGAATGCGATCCCGGCAGTGGCTACGGGTACACCGCCGAATTCCACCGCGGCGATCGCGGACCAGTTGTTCGCGATATCTTCGACCGCCGTCCCACAGATTGCCACGACGGCCAACGGCAGGGCCATAAGCAGGATGGCACGCTTCGAACTGGGTCGCTTGGCACCTGCTGTCTCACTTGCGTCAGCACTTGCCTCGGCGCCGTGATCAGCACTGGTGCCGTCAGCTCCACCGGAGTTCTCTGGATGACTGCGAGCGTCGGCGTCTCCGACCAGCCGACGTGCGACCATGATCACGATGATGGACACCACCATGATCAGTCCCAGGTACGCCCTCATATCCATGCCATTTGCCGCGGCAACCGTGGCGGCCGCGCCACTGACGAGTCCGCCCAGACTCCACAGCGCATGCATGGATGAGAGGATGACGCGCGACTGGCTCTCCTGCACCCCGATGCCGACGACGTTCTGGGCCACATCCACGATCGCATCGAAGAAGCCGACGAAGAAGAGGCACACGGCCATCATCAGACCGTTGACGGACCACGCGGTGGCCGCAGCAGACAGCCCCAACAGGACGGTACCGCCGATGACGACGGTATTGGCCCCGAACCGTGAGATCAGGTGTGCTGGTGCAACAGAGGAGACGATCGCACCGAGCGCGAACGATGCGACGACGAACCCGAACTCCCAGGAGTTCAGTCCCAGCCGCTCGACCAGCAGCGGATACCACGGCAGCAGCGCCGCGAACACTAGGCCGTTGCAGCCGAAGTAGAGTCCGACGCCGGCAAGCGGGCGTACACCGGAGTTGGGCCGATGGCTCATTCGCCGGGCTCACTGGCCCGGTCGTTCGAGCTCGCTCCCTTCTTCGACTCAAGTCTGCCTTCCCGCACATTCAGACTGGCCCGCCCGAGCACGAGCAGGGTCACCAGAACGCCGAGCAGCTTCCACCACACACCGTCGGTCATGAACAGCAGCACCATCGCAGCCAGGATCGGGGCCAGGTGGACCATCGACCACCCGACATAGCCGCCGAAGCTCGGCATCTCCACGTTGGCCGAATCCGCGACGGATTTCACCATGAAGTTCGGGCCGTTGCCGATATAGGTCAGAGCTCCGCCCATGACTGCACCCAGGGACACCGCGATCAGGAGAGTCTCGGCGACGCCGGCCACCCGTGGCTCTCCCGGCACTTGAGAGGCCATTTCGAAGAAAGTCACATAGGTCGGAGCATTGTCGAGCACCGAGGACAGACCACCGGTGAATACGAACAGGGAGATCTCATTGAGCGGGATCCGATGTGCGATCTGGCCAAGATAGGCCAGTGCGGGCATCATCGTGAGGAAGATGCCGATGAACAGTGCTCCGACTTCCAGAATCGGAGCCCACGTGAATTTGTTGAGGTTGAAGCGGGCACCGCGGTCTCCGAAGAGGAATGATGCGATGGCCGCTGCGAGCATGACGAGCTCACGCCAGGGAACGTACTGGGACACGCTTGCATGTCCGGATTCGACCGCATGCATGTCGATCGAGGGGATGAACGCGACGGCGATGATGATGACGGCGAGGAAGGCGAGTCCGCTCGCCCCGCGCAGCCCCAGTTTGGTGGCGTACTCCGCATCCTTCGCCAGCCCCTCGGCGGGCTCCTTCGCATACATCTTGCGATCCAGGGCGTAGAAGCTGATCAGGAGCAGCGCATTGACGAACAGCCAATAGGGCCACAGTCCGAAGGTCCATTCGAACGGAACCCCGCGCAGCATCCCGAGGAAGAGGGGCGGGTCCCCCAGCGGGGTCAGGAGTCCGCCGCAGTTGGCCACGATGAAGATCGTGTAGACGACAGTGTGGGTCCGGTGTCTGCGGTCCTGGTTGGTGTTGAGGATCGGCCGGATGAGGAGCATGGCCGCACCAGTAGTGCCGATGAACGATGCCAGCACTCCGCCGATCGCCAAGAAGATCGTATTGTTCTTCGGCGTGGCCTTGATGTCGCCGACGAGGAAGATTCCTCCCGAGGCCACGAACAGGCTGCCGACCAAGACGATGAATTGGAAGTACTCCACCAAGGCTTCGGAGACGGTGAAACCGGCTCCGCCGATGACGAACCACACGGCGATGGGAACACCGAGGACCAACGCCACAATGAGCTTGACGAGGTTGCGGTCCCAGATCTTCTCAGTGGCCGGGATGAGCGGCAGGACCGCGATGCAACCCAACAGCAGAACGAACGGGAGAATACTCCACCAGGCAACAGCCATCCGGCGGTCCCTTTCTCATATTGGTGATGACGAGTTCCACCGAGCTCGTCGACGTTGACGTGGCACCACTCTACTGACAATCGGATCCAATCCCCGCAGTGACCCACGTCTCGGACAGTCGCGTGCTCAACAGCTTGTCGGTGGCATAGCGTGGGGGTGCAGCTCATCGACATCACATTCGCCCCGTGCGCCGAATGTCATCCTCAGGAGGAGACCCGCTTGTCTCAGAACGAATCGTCCGCAGAAGTCAGACTGCACGGTCGAGAACGGGTGAACTCCCGGATCGTCGGAATCTCGCTGGCCGCTGCGCTGGGCGGGTTCCTCTTCGGCTTCGACACGGCTGTCATCAACGGCGCCGTCGACGCCCTGGCCGAGGAGTTCGCCCTCAGTGCCGGGCTGAAGGGGTTCGCGGTCTCCTCGGCGCTGTTGGCCTGCGCACTTGGTGCGTGGTTCGCGGGCTCTCTGGCCAATCGCTACGGCAGACTCCCGGTCATGGTCGTCGCCGCGGCCCTGTTCTTCGCCTCCGCCATCGGCTCGGGACTGGCCTTCGGGGTCACGGATCTCATCATCTGGCGTATGGTCGGCGGGCTCGGCGTGGGTGCCGCATCCGTCATCGCTCCTGCCTATATCGCCGAGGTGTCCCCCGCCCGGGTGCGCGGTCGCCTCGGTTCGCTGCAGCAGCTGGCGATCGTGACCGGTATCTTCGCGGCCCTCCTGTCGAATGCGCTTTTGGCCTCGCTGTCCGGCGGAGCCGCCGATCCTCTGTGGTTCGGAATCGAGACCTGGCGCTGGATGTTCATGGTCGAGGCGCTGCCGGCTCTGGTCTACGGGCTCATGGCTCTCGGCCTTCCGGAGTCCCCACGGTTCCTGGTTGCCCGTGGCAAAGAAGATGAGGCCGCACGAGTTCTGCGTGTCTTCACCGGAGTCACCGACACCGATTCTCTTATCGAACGGATCCGCGACTCGATCCGACGCGAAGACAAAGAGTCCTTCAAAGACCTCATCGGCAAACGGTTCGGCCTCAAGCCGATCGTCTGGATCGGAATCCTGTTGTCCGTCTTCCAGCAATTCGTCGGCATCAACGTCATCTTCTACTACTCGACGACGCTGTGGAAGTCGGTCGGATTCGATGAGTCCAGTGCCCTTTTGACCTCCGTCATCACCTCGGTGACGAACATCGTCGTGACGATCGTGGCGATTCTTCTCGTCGACAAGGTCGGGCGTCGCAAAATGCTGCTGGTCGGTTCGTTCCTGATGGGAATCTCTTTGGCCATGATGGCGGTGTCGTTCTCGTTCGCCGAACTCGCCACCGCGGCCGATGGCACCACCAGTGCTCAGTTGGGTGCTCCGTGGTCGATCATCGCGCTGATCTCAGCGAATGTCTTCGTTGTCGGATTCGGTGCCACCTGGGGCCCTCTGGTGTGGGTGCTGCTGGGCGAGATGTTCCCCAACCGGATCCGTGCCGGTGCCCTGGCTGTGGCTGCCGCAGCCCAGTGGATCGCGAACTTCGCGATCTCTACGACATTCCCGATCTTCGCCGATATCAGCCTGACCTTCGCTTACGGCTTCTACGCGTTCTTCGCGATGCTCTCGTTCTTCTTCGTCTGGTGGAAGGTGCCCGAGACGAAGGGAATCGAGCTGGAGGACATGACGGAGGAGCTCACCGTACATCCGCGCGACTGAATCCGCCGAGGCTGTGCCGGGGTGGCCTGGTCACGCCGGGCTATCGGCGGCGGGCTCGGTCTGCGCGTCCTTCTTCTTCAGCCCGATGAGCAGGCCGGCAATGGCCAGCACGAAGCAGGCACCCAATCCGACCGTCAGTCCAGGCTCAGCCTGGTAGGCGGTGGCCAAGGCCTTGAAGCCGATGAGTCCGACCGTCGAATAGATCAGTGCCCACAGCGAACCGCCGACGACGAGCGCGGGCAGATAGCGACGGTAGCTCATGCCGCTGGTTCCGGCAGCCAGATTGAGCACGGTCTGCACCCCGATCATGAGGAAGCTCAGGGCGATCACCGGTGCGCCATAACGCTCGATCGCGGCCTCAGCTTTCCGGTATTTCGGGCCGGACATGATCCTATCGATGCGTTCGATCTTTCGGATGCCTCTGCGCGCCAATCGTCCCAGCAGGAACGTTCCGCCTGCGCGGGCCAGGATGATGCCGAACAGGATGAGCCAGGTGACGACGATGGGAAATGACCAATTCAGAGGGTTCATCGTGACTCGTCGTCCCGGCCTTTGGCGCTGCACGGATGGTTTCGATTGCTCACGCCACGATTGTACGCCAGGTGAGGTTAGTCTGCCCTCACCTGGCGTCCTCTCGCCTCCCGGTACACAGCCGCCGGAAGTCTCGCCTCAGACGAGCTCGCCGCCCAGGTGCACCGAGCTCACTCGGGACTCGATCCCCTTAACGTCCTGGGTGCTGAGGTCTCCGTCGATGACCACGAGGTCGGCGAGCGCCCCCACTTCGATCCGGCCGACGTTGTCGTGGCCCAGGAGTTCTGCTGCGACGGACGTTCCGGCTGCGAGTGCTTCAGTCGTGGAGAGGCCGACTCCCGCGAGGAGACTGATCTCTTCCAGGTTCTCACCATGCGGGCCGACACCAGCATCGGTGCCCATCACGATCTTGACCCCCGCCTCATGGGCCTTCGCGATCGACTCATAGTGAGCCTCGATGACCGAGTGGGCCTTGTCGACCACGGACTGGGGCAGGGCCGAACCAGCCTCGGCAGCCTTGATCACTGCCTGCGGAGCCTGCAGGGTCGGGACCAGGAAGGTGCCGGCCTCGAGCATCAGGTCGATGGCTTCGTCGTCGAGGTAGATGCCGTGTTCGATGGAGCGCACTCCTGCGCGGACGGCGTTCTTGATTCCTGGTGCGCCCTGGGCATGGGACATGACGTGCGCACCTTGGGCGGCCGCCTCGGCGACGATGACGGCGATCTCCGCCTCGGTGAACTGGGAGTGTCGAGGATCATCTCGCGGTGAGAGCACACCACCGGTCGAACAGATCTTGATGTGATCGGCGCCGGCCCGTAGGAGCTCGCGAGTCTTGCGCTGCACGCCTTCGAGCCCATCGGCCACGCCTGAGGGCCGGCCCGGGTGTGGGGCGAGGAACGGAGAATCGGCGCCGGAGACCAAGTGGAAGTCGCCATGCCCACCCGTCTGGGACATGATGTTGATCGCGATCGACAGGCGAGGCCCACGGACGACGCCCGACTCGATAGCAACCTTCGCGCCGAGGTCGGTGCCACCGGCATCGCGCACGGTCGTCACCCCACCCTTGAGCGTCTTCTCCATATTCTGAACGGAGTTGTAGAACTGCAGCGAGAACGGATCATGGAACGACGAAGAGTTGTTGGCGCCTGTGCTCATCAGATGCACGTGGGCGTCGATGACGCCGGGGATGATCGTCTGGCCGGCGCAATCGACATAGCTGTCACCGGCATCATGTGAGCCCTGACCGCCCTCGGTGATCGCAGAGATCACTCCCCCGTCGACGACGACATCTCGCAGCCCGGCGAGGAACCTGGTTCCGTCGAAGACCTTGGCGTTCTTGAAGACTGTGACCATTGGCGTTCTCCTCATCATTTCATCATTGAAAATCGTGCGGGCGACGTGCTAAATGCCCGTGGTTCAGCTCTATCACGGACATCTGCGTCTCGTCATGCTCCGGCTTAAGAATAATGAAGTGCATTCACCCTAATGAAGATGTTCACGGTCCGAGACGCACCCCTGTAGGACGTCCTCCTCGACACTTCGGCCTCGCCGAGGTTGTCCGGCTGTAGCCTCGCCGAGGTTGTCCGGCCCTGGCTCGGTTACTTGAGCTGACGTACGAGGATGTCTGCATCCCCATTGCGTCCAACAGTGACGAATCCGTGGTCGTGGTAGAGGCGAGCCGCGCCGTTTCCGTCTTCGGCCGACAGGCTGACGGCAGGGAATCCGCTCATCTTCGCCAATGTGCACACGACTTCGAGGAGCATGCCGCCGATGCCCTGGGACTGGTGCTCGGGCAGGACCGCCATCGACAGTTCGGGAATGTCCGCGGCCACCCAGCCGTATCCGGTGAACCGCGACCCCACCTCGGCGGTGGTGCCGGTGGTGCCGGCGGTGGTGCTGGTGGCCTCGTTCGATTTCTCGATCACGGCATCGAATGCGGCCAGCCGCAGCCACGCGAGACCGACGATCTCTGGGGCGGATTCCCCGGCAGCGGAGTCTTCGGAGGATTCTCTTCCGTTCGGGGCCTTCGCATAGGCCGCGACCGCGATGTCACCGTCGCGTCCCCAGTCCTTGAAGTAGAAGGCTGCATCGTCACGCTCGCGGAGCTCGTCGACCTCAATCCGCGGTTTGTCCATCGACCAGTTGAAGCACAGGTCGAGGAAGGGCAGAAACACCTCGTCCGGGGTCTGCGCGCTCAACGGACGGATCCTCGATTTGAGTGCGGACCGGCGGCCCACCTCGGCGGGCTCCTGATTCTGACGTTCGTTCATGAGGTTCCTTTCTCGACCGCCCGAGCGATCCACCTGCGGTTGCGCACGCGCCATCCCAAAGTCAGCGCACGGAGGCCGACGAAGCCAATGCAGAACGCAGCCCACAGTCCCAGAGCACCGGGCCAGTAGAGGACGATCGGAATCAGCAGAATCGCATATCCGGCCACTGCAACCAATTGTGCCAGAGCGAGATATCTGGCGTCCTCGGCTCCCATGAGGACACCATCGAGGACGAAGACATAGCCGGCGATGGGCATGCTCAGGGCGAGCACGGGAAGCAGGCTCGTCATCAGTGCGACGACAGCCGGGTCCGAAGAGAAGCCGCTGGGAATGATTCCGGCACCTGCGAAGAGGATGAGTCCGACGACGATGCCGAAGACGACGCCCCACAGACACAGCCTGCGATTGATCGCGGCCACCGCGTCGACCTTCCGTGCGCCCAGCTGCAGTCCGATCAGGGCCTGGCCGGCGATGGCCAGTGAGTCGAGGGCGAGCGCGAGGGCGAAGAAGAGGCTCTGGGCGACTTGGATTGCGGCGAGCTCGGTCGTTCCCATGGCCGTGGCAAGGAAGATGAGGATGATCAGTGCTGCGCGCAGGGACGCATTGCGCACCAACAGCCACCCGGAGGTCTTCGCCGAGGACAGCACCCCGGACCAGTCGGGCCGGAGCGTGGCGTGGAATCGTCGTGCGCCTCTGATCGAAATCACCACGTAGACGGAGCACATGCCGGCTTGGGCGATCACGGTGCCCAGCGCGGAGCCCGCGACGCCCATGTCGAGGCCGTAGATGAAGAGCGCGTTCAACCCGATGTTTGCGATGCATCCGCCCGCCGCCACCATGAGTGGTGTGCGCGTGTCCTGGAGCCCGCGCAGCAGCCCGGTGGCGGCGATGACGACGAGCATGAAGGGCAGTCCCCACCAGGAGATGGCGAGGTAGGAGTGTGCGCCCTCGGCGATCTCGGAGCCGGGCTCGAACGCGGCGATCAGTGGCTTGAGCAGGGGCAATCCGATGACCAAGAGCACCACCGAGGTGCACAGAGCGAGCCAGATACCGTCGAAGCCCGCATTGATGGCACCGGGGCGATCCCCAGCACCCATTCGCCTGGCGACCCGAGGAGTCGTGGCGTAGGCGAGGAAGATCATCAGTCCGAGGACGGTCTGCAGGATCGTCGACGCGATCGCCAACGATCCCAGAGCACCGGCGCCGAGGTGGCCGACCATGGCCGTGTCAGAGAGCAGGAAGATGGGTTCGGCGATCAGCGCTCCGAGGGCCGGAAGTGCCAGTCGGAGAATGTCTTTGTCGATCGCTGCCACAGACCGAGTCTAACGAATCGGGGCTCTGCCCTCCATATCAGTGCCGAATGAGATCATATAACAACAAGCACATCTAGATGGTGATAGTCATCGACAAGCACCTTTTCGCGATGCTATAGAGGTCACTCGATATTGAGTTTCGAGCGAAATTTCTATTTTCTTTCTTTATTTATTCGAATCTCTCTATCTATCGGTTCTATTACCAGATATACTGCAGATAGGTGCCAATGCCATCACACGCACTTCACAGAGCAGTGGAGAGGGGGCAACGCAATGAAGCACATGAACGACGACAGTTCGGACTCCGGTGCGCGTTCGGTCGACACCAGTTCGTCAGCCTCCAGTGGCCGTTGCCTCGATATCGACGAGGACTCCCCGTTCAGGGACCTTTCAGCCGTCTACGCCTGCAGCGACCAGGCCCAGTTTGCTGCGCTGGATGCCACCAGCGGCATCTTCGTCCGCGAGGTTGCGCACTACCTCGGACTTGCCGGCCCCGACCTGACGATTCCCTACGACTTCGCGTCTCTTGCGGAGACCGTTCTTCGTCGCTGCCGTAAACGCACCCGCAACGGTTCTACAACGAGTGCCACGGCAAGCGCCGACGCAGCCAGCACAGCAAGCGAGGACAGGGCTGATGGTAACGACGGCGCTGACAGTAACGACAATGCAGGTGACGAAGCTAGTGACGGCGAGACTGCGAATCGCGGGACTGCTGCGTCCGTAGGCGAACAATCTCCCACTGTCTCTACTCCGTCAGCTTCGAGCACATCGTCGGCCTCGGGCACCTCGTCGGCCTCGGGCACCTCGTCAGCCTCGGGCACCTCGTCAGCCCCGAGCGCCTCGTCGGCCCCGAGCGCCTCGTCGGCCCCGAGCCGAAAGAAGGACCGCGGAGCTGGCCGCAGAATGCGTCGTGAGCAGCGGGATGCTCGAGAGTATCCGGAGCCGCTTCCAGACTTCCCGGCATTCAAACCCTCGTCGACGTTCAATGGCTGGACGCATCAATACGCCTGGGCTGAAGACATCTGCGAGTATTCGACACTCCTCGGCGCCACCACGTCGGGAGCCTATAAGCACATCACCTCTGCGATGACTTTGGTGCACGGACTTCCGAAGTTCCACCAGCGTTGCATCGATGGTGATTTCACCATCGAACATGTCGCCTTCGTGACCCGTCGTTGCAGAGACGTCGCGTTCCGGTACCTGCCGAGCATTGATGACTACCTCGCCGACAGGCGAGCAGACATCACAATCGAAACGTTCAAGCGCTCTCTCGCACTGAAGATCGCGGCGACTCAACCAGCACAGGAAACCATTGAGAAGGTTGCGGTCCGCCGCCGGGTCGACATCAGCACGGGCGATGACGGGACCGCCTATCTCACTCTCACCGGGCCAGCTCCAGAACTCCACGCCTGCTACAGGAGGGTCGAAGCATTCGCTCGAGCCGTCTACAAGGGAAACATCGAAGCATTCGACGACCAGCTGAACCCGGACGAGAAGTTCGACGATGATCGCGGCATCGATGCGCTGATGTTCGACATACTCACTCGCACTCGACCCCAGCTGAAACTTCGCATCACCAGTAACAACACCACGACCGGGGACACATCAAGCACGGATTTTCCGATCGATGGCCTGTTCGCAGGACCTGACGGTGTCCCTATGTCGCCCGAGGAATCGATGCTCGCTTACATCGAACGAACCTTCGGACAGATGAGCGACGAGACGTCAGCACCGGCCGACGGCGACAGCCAGGAACATACTGCCAGTCAGGGACAGGCCGGGTCCGACTACTGGCTGCGCGACCCGCGCTTCTTCGAAGCCATGAACAACAGTCGACCGGCACCCGGTAAAGCTTTCTGGCCACCAGGAGCCGATCCGCAGACACCGTTCGACGCTGATTCCTCACCCCCGCATGACGGATCATCATGTGCCGTCAGTTACGAGGTTCTCCTCGACCTACCCACCCACGAATACTGGCTCTCCCATCAGGCTCGGACGACGATCACCGTCCCTATGCTCACGCTGCTCAGCGAAGTCCTCGGCGCCTCCGGTGACGATGCAAGCGCAGCAGCTTCTCCCACACCGGAGACGGAAAGCAACAGCGAATCCCCACCCGTAGACACTGAAAAGGCAGATGTGTGCGATTTGGCCGGGATGCTTCCTGACGGTTCTCCACTTCCAGCTGACATGGCGCGCAGGCTCGCCGCGTATGCATCGACATGGACACGTATCCTCACCGATCCGGCGACCGGCACGCCACTCGACGCAAAGGCAACCAGCTACACGATCCCCAACAGCATCCGCCAGCCCCTGGCAGCCCAGTGGATGAACTGCACGATGCCCGGATGCACCCAACGTGCCGAGCTCACAGAAGTCGACCACATCATTCCCTTTGACCACGCCAGCCCAAAGACCGGTGGCCACACCCGATTCGGGAACCTGCACAACCTCTGCAAACTCCACCACCAGGCGAAGACGGACCGGAAGTTCTCAGTCAGAATGACCGAACCTGGGCGGCTCGAATACATCTTCAGACACGGAATCACCACCGAGGTCATACCGCCCGACAATCCGATCAATGTCGAGCACGCCGAGCTCTTCGTCAAGTACTTCGCGACACCCCCACCTCAAACGACCGCCCCACCGCCGGCTGCGTGCTCGACAGATGTACCACCGCCAGGAGCCACCCAACCACCGGCTGACGCCCCGACGAAAGCTGCTTCCTCGAGGAGAGCTGCCCCTTCTGATGCGAAGGCTCCCCCGAGACAAGACGACCGACAGAAGAAGTCCGCGACGGCAGAAGAAAAGCCGCCGACCACGCAGTCACAAACTGCGCAGTCGACGACTGATCCTGCAGGGGAAGGCCAGTCCCCTTGCTGGGCCGAATACGTCGACCCCTTCTCCAGCCAGCCCGCTCAGAACACAAAGCAGTGGTTCTGGGACACAGGTGAGCAACCGCCCTTCTGACGGCTCGCCAGATGATGTTGCTTCAGCCGGCTACATTGGCTCAGCAGACTTCGAAGAGACCTGCAGCGCCCTGACCTCCGCCGATGCACATCGTGACGACGACATACTTGACTCCCCGACGACGACCTTCAATGAGCGCGTGACCGACAAGACGGGCACCGGTCATTCCGTACGGGTGACCGACAGAGATACCGCCACCGTCGACGTTGTACTTCTCAGGATCAATCCCCAAACGTTCACGGCAGTAAAGTGCCTGCACCGCGAAGGCTTCGTTGAGTTCCCACAGTCCGATGTCATCAATCGAGAGCCCCTGCGCCTTGAGCAGCTTGGGAATAGCGAAGACGGGCCCGATCCCCATTTCGTCGGGATCACAGCCGGCCACTGCCATACCTCGGTAGATGCCCAGCGGCTCCAAACCTCGGCGGCTCGCCTCATCACTCGACATCAGCACCGATGCAGAAGCGCCGTCGGACAGCTGCGAGGCATTGCCCGCAGTGATGCTCGGAACCTTCGACGCATCGCCGGGCTTGAGCACAGGGTTCAACCCCGCCAGGCTCTCCAACGTCGTCGAGGGGCGGTTGCCCTCGTCACGCTCGAGGGTCACCTGCTGAGTCGAGGTTTCCTTCGTCTCCTTGTCGACGACGATCTTCGTCGTCGGCAGCGACACGATCTCATCGTCGAAGCGGCCGGCCTCCTGAGCGGCTGCGGTCCTCTGCTGCGAGGACAGCGAATATTCGTCCTGCGCTTCACGACTGATGCCATACCGCTCAGCGACCACCTCGGCGGTGGCGAGCATCGGGTAGTAGATTCCGGGAACATGCTCGACCAGCCATGGGTCCTGCGCCCGGTACATGTTCATCTTGTCGTTCTGCACCAGCGATACCGACTCAACGCCGCCGCCGACTGCGATTTCCTGACCGTCAAAGAGGATCTGCTTCGCTGCGGTCGCGATTCCCATCAGCCCCGAGGAGCACTGACGATCGATCGTCATACCGGGGACTGTTGTGGGGAAACCTGCTCGCAGTGCCGCCTGCCGAGCGACGTTGGTGGACTGGCTGCCCTGCTGGAGTGCGGCACCGAAGACGACGTCTTCGACCTCGCCTCCTTCCAGCCCCGCGCGTGAGACTGCGTGGGAAATGGCATGGCCCGCCAATTCCTGGGCCTGAGTGTTATTGAACGCCCCTTTGTACGCCTTTCCGATCGGAGTTCTGGCGGTGGAGACGATGACTGCTTCGCGCATGACGAGCCTTTCTTCAGTGAGGTGCGTCGGACCTGAGTTCGCCGCGATGGTGGTGGGACCAGATTTCGCTCCGGGTCAGTCCTTCGGGCCTCCGGCCACATAGATGACCTGTCCGGAAACGAAGCCGGCACCCTCGGAGGCGAGGAATGATGCTGTGTGAGCAATGTCTTCGGGCTTGCCTGTGCGCGCCACAGGAATCTGTCCGACTCCTGCTGCGATGAAGTCCTCATAGTTCACGCCCATGCGCTCTGCGGTGGCTTTGGTCATGTCAGTTTCGATGAGACCGGGGGCAATCGCATTGGCGGTGACTCCGAACTTGCCGAGCTCAATCGACCACGTCTTAGTCATCCCCTGGATCCCTGCTTTGGCTGCAGAGTAGTTCGTCTGACCGCGGTTGCCCAGTGCGGATGTCGACGACATCGACACGATGCGCCCGAATTTCGCTTCGACCATGTATGACTGGACGGCCTTGGTCATCAGGAACGCCCCGCCGAGGTGAACGGAGAGGACCTTCTGGAATTCCTCGTGGGTCATCTTGAAGAGCAGATTATCCCGAAGAATGCCGGCGTTGTTGACGAGAACGGTTGGTGCACCGAGAGTCTCTGCGACAGTCTTCACAGCGGATTCGACGGAGGCTTCGTCAGAGACATCGGTATCTACTCCCAGCCCCTTCATACCTGCGGATTCGACAGCCTTGACCGAGTCTTCAGTAGGGCCCATGTCGAGGATCGCGACGTTCATTCCGTCCGATGCCAGGCGCTGGGCGATAGCGGCTCCGATGCCGCGGCCGCCGCCAGTGACGATTGCTGTCCGAGTCATGACGATTTTCCTCCGAAATGATGGTTCGTGGTTAGATTGCGGCGAGAGTGACCTGGATCTCCCTCTCGCAGCTTCCACAATAGACCACAAAAGTTACTGAACGATTGTTTGCTCAAAAAAAGAGGGATCTCGGCTCGCGCTCGGCCTCCACCCTGCTTCGACTCTGCTTCCTACCGCCTTCCGTTCGCTCCCTGACCGACCTGCGTCCGGCGACTGACCTGCGTCCGGCGACCGTCCGAGCTCCGGCGACCGTCCGAGCTCCGGCGACTCCGACAAAGACCACTGCAGAAGCACCCGCGCAGCGGACCAGGTTGCAGCGCGGTAACGCCGAGAGCAGAATCAGAGATTTCTATAAAGCGATTGACATCACATTTGATGATGTATAGGTTCCATTCTAAGCCTCAATCGAATAATCGTTCAGATAGGCTCCGGGCTTCCGTTCAGGCATCCCGACAATTTTGAGGAGCACTGTCGCTCCGTCTCACTTTTCAAAGGAGAAAAGATGACCTCAATCCCGAGAAGGGCGAGCCGTCCTGTGCTTGCTGCGGCCGTCATCGGCACATTTGCACTGGCACTCGGCGCGTGCGGTGGGGGCGGTGGAAGCGGCGACTCCGGCGGTGATGAAGTCGGTCGTCATCGGCTATACAGGCCCCCTGAGCGGCGGCGGCGCTGCCTACGGAGAGAACGTTCAGACGGGCCTTCAGATGGCTGTCGACGATCTCAACAAGGACGGGCTCGAAGTCGATGGGAAGAAGGTCACCATCGAGCTCAAGTCACTCGACGACAAGTATGCGCCGTCCACAGCGGCCAGCAACGCACAGCGACTGGCAGATCAGGACAAAGCCCCAGTCGTCGTCTCCCCCAATGCCGGCGCAATCAAAGCGATCCAGCAGATCAACGATGGGCGATCGAAGTTCATGATCTCCGCGTACACCTCGGATCCTGCAATCGTGCAGTCCGACAATCCGCTGACGATGATGATTCCGCCGAACTTCGAGTCGTATGCCAAGCCGTTCACCGAACAGGGAATGAAGCACGGCGGGAAGAAGCTGGCTTTCCTCGGCACCCAGAGCGAATACGGTCAGCAGTGGACGAAGGCGATCACGGACGAGTGGAAGAAGGCGAACGGCAAGATCGGGGCTGACAACAGCATTGACTACGCCACCGTGTCTGACTTCGCAGGCCCAGTCTCGAAGGCCCTGTCCGAAAAACCGGACAGCATCTTCGTCGGTGGTCCCTCGCAGCCGACCGCGCTGATCATGGAAGAGGCGAAGAAGCAGGGCTTCAAGGGCAGCTTCCTCGTGATGGACCAGGCGAAGCTCGACGAGATGGCAACCGTGACTAAGCTCAAGAACCTGACGAACTCCGTCGGGGTGCTTCCCGTCAAAGAATACAAGGATCCGGGTACAAAAGACTTCCTGAAGCATTTCGCGGAAGTTGCCGGTGACAAGAAGGTGGCGACCAGTGAGACTGCGCTGAACTATCAGAGCATCGCCATCATCGCCAAGGCTATGGAAGTCGCAGGCACAACCAGCGATCCGGAAAAGATCCGGGCTGCAGTGCCCGACGCCCTCAGCAAGGTCGATGACAAGTACAAGGTCAACGGCTTCCCAACCGAAATCTCGGATCAGGGCCATCTGGTCAACCCCGACCTGGATATCACTTATCTGAACAAGGACGAGAAGTACACGAAGGTTCCCGTCGACCAGGTATCCGACACCAAGTAGTCACCACCGTCTAGTCACCATTGTCGGCGCTTCCCGCAGCGGGGTATGAGCTTCATACCCCGCTGTGGCGCCGTCTGACGTCCTGTGAGGATTCGCTTCATGACCCTTTTCATCCAACAGCTCTTCAACGGCGTTGCGCTCGGCGGTGTGTACTGCCTTGCCGCGATCGGTCTCACTTTAGTCTTCGGCGTCCTGCGCATACCCAACCTCGCGCACGGTTCGCTGTACATGCTCGGCGCCTATGTCACGTACTTCTTTCTGACCACTGTAGGTGTTCCCTATGTGGCCGCCATCGGCATTGCAGCACTCGTCCTGTTCGTCCTCGGCGTGCTGCTCGAACGCTTGGTCTTCCACCCTCTGCGCAACTCTCCGCACACCCATCACATGATTGCGGCCATCGGCGCCATGTTCTTCTTCCAGGCCGTAGCACAGGCGATCTGGGGCGCCGACTTCCGACGAATGGAGACACCGATCTCCGGAAGCCTGCATATTCTGGGCGCCGAGATCTCCGCACAGCGCATCGTGATCATCGTGACTGCGATCGTCGTGCTCTCTCTGCTGACTTGGTTCATCAAACGCTCCATCCATGGTCAGACGATTGAAGCCATCGAGCAGGACAGAACCGGCGCGGCTCTGGTCGGAATCAACCCCGCCATGGTCTCAATGCTGACATTGGGTCTGTCCGCGCTTCTGGTCACCATCGCGGCCGGCCTCGTGTCTCCCATCAACCTCCTCTCCCCCACGATGGGTGACTCGCTCAACCTCAAGGTGTTCGCAATCATCATCCTCGGCGGGCTCGGATCATTGCCAGGTGCCATCGTCGGCAGCTTCGCTCTTGCGATAGCGGAGACGATGACCTCGACGTACATCTCTTCGGCTGTCGGCGAAGCAGTGGCCTTCGTCGTTCTGGTGGCGGTGCTTGCGATCAAACCCACGGGCCTGTTCGCAAAGGCGGTGCAGCGATGAATGCGCTGAAGAATCCCCGCATCCTCGGAACCCTAGCCGTGCTTCTCATCATCGCCCTGACTCCGGTGGCTTTCGGCGATGAGAATTACATCATGCGCGTGATCACCATCGGCCTGTGTTCGGCGATCGCCGTCTACGGAATGAACATCATCCTCGGCTTCACGGGACAGCTGTCGCTGGCCCAGGGCGGCTTCTTCGGTATCGGTGCATATGCAGTCGGTTTGCTGACAACCGATTTCGATTGGCCGTTCTGGCAGGCCTTCGTCGTCGGCGTGGTCGGCACCTCTGCCATCGGGTACCTATCCGGTCTGATCGCCCTGCGAACGAAAGACGAGTACTTCGCCATCTTCACGATGGCCATCGGCTTCATCATCTACCTGACCATCAGTCGCTGGGAGTCGGTGACGCACGCCCATTCCGGCGTCAACAATGTGAAATTCCCCGAGGCTGGGGACATCGTAGATTTCAGCAATCCGACGGCGATGTTCTATCTCGTCTTCATCATCCTGCTGGCAAGTGTCTACATCACCTACGCGATCCGTCGCTCGAGTGTGGGGCGCACGCTGCTGACGATCCGAACCAGCGAAGACCTTGCCGATGCGATCGGCGTCAATGTGGGGCTGAGCAAACAACTCGCCTTCGCCGCATCGGCCTTCTTCGGCGGCATCGGCGGTGGCCTCTACGCCTCCGTCGTCGGCTTCATCGGCCCGGACGCTGCAACCGTAGACAAGACCTTCGAGTTCCTGATGTTCATCCTGGTCGGAGGAATGGGCACCGTCGCTGGACCGCTCGTGGGCACCATGATCGTGACCTTCCTGTTCGAACTCTTCCAAGACTTCCAGGCTTACCGGTTCATCGTGCTCGGCCCCATCATCATCGCTCTTGTGATCTTCGCGCCCCGTGGAATCGTGGGGTATCTGGGAGGGTTCATCGACAAGCGAGCGCGAAAGCGACGAATCGGATCTGCCCGCAAGGATGGTTCTGCTGGAGCGAACGACTCTGACCAGGCAAACGGATCCACTCCTGCTAGGGGTTCGACCGGCACCGACGCTGCTGGTCGCCGGGGAACTGCTGCAGACACCATCACCACTACCGAGGAGGAGGAGAAGTGACGCTGCTCGAAATCAGAGGCCTCGGAAAACGCTTCGGCGGACTCGATGCCGTGAAGAACGTCGATCTTGATGTGCAGGAAGGACAGATCACTGCCGTGATCGGCCCGAATGGGGCCGGCAAGTCAACGCTGTTCAACCTCATCCACGGGTTCTACCGCCCCACCGCTGGGAGCGTATCCTTCAACGGTCGCGATATCACCCACTCGTCACCGCACAACTCGGTCAGCGGAGGAATCGCACGAACATTCCAGACGACGCACCTCTTCGACGACTCCACACTGTTGGAAAACGTCCTAGCTGGTCGCATCGTCCGTTCCAAGTCCAATGTCTTCGACGCGATCTTCCATACTCCGCGACATCGCCGCGAATCCGCACTCAACCATGACAAAGCTCTCGAGGCACTCGAATTCTGCGGTGTTTCCGAATTCCGCCACGATCTGGCGTCTAATGTCCCGCAGGAAGTGCAGAAGCGCACAGCTGTCGCCATGGCCTTGGCAACCGAGCCCGAACTGATACTCCTCGATGAACCGGCTGGAGGCATCCCCGAGGAGGAGACGACGGACTTCGGCAATCTCATTCGCTCCCTGCCCGGTCGCGGGGTGTCGGTGCTGCTGGTCGAACACAAGATGTCGATGATTATGGGGCTTGCGGACACGATCCTCGTTCTCGATCACGGTCAGAAGCTGGCGATCGGCTCCCCCTCGGAGATCCAGAGCAATCCGGACGTGATTCGCGCCTACTTGGGATCGACCCAGAATGAGGAGAACTGATGCTCTCGCTGGAGAACATAAGCGTCGGGTATGACGCGACCAACGTGCTGCACGGGGTGAGCATCACTGCCCAGCCCGGTGAGTTGACGGTGATCTTGGGTGCCAACGGTTCGGGAAAGACCACCTTGTTCAAGACCATCAGCGGACTTCTGCGCACTCGTTCGGGAACGATCGAATACAACGGGCAGACGATCCAACGAACGCGCCCGAACACCATCGTCAAACGCGGCATCGCACATTGTCCCGAGGGGCGACACCTGTTCGGGAAGATGTCGGTGGAGAAGAACCTCCGGTTAGGCACGTACCCGCACAGGGACCGCACCCGCACCGAGGAGATCCTGAGCGAAGTGCTCGAGCTGTTTCCTATTCTGAAGGAGAAGTCAGCCCAACCGGCAGGATCCCTGTCCGGTGGACAGCAGCAGATGGTGGCGATCGGTCGTGCGCTGATGTCAGACCCCAGTCTGCTGATCTTGGACGAACCGTCCATGGGACTGGCTCCCCTGGTTGTCGAGCAGGTGCTCGAGTCGATCGCACAGATCAACAGGAACGGAATCGGCGTGCTGCTCAGTGAGCAGAATGCGAAGGCGTCACTGGCAATCGCTCACCGTGGATATGTGCTGGCAGAAGGACGGGTCGTGCTTGCCGGTGATGCCGAGAAGCTGCTCGACAATCCGCAAGTGCAGGCGGCCTACCTGGGATTGTGAGCGCGGCGTGCGCGAACAGCCCGCGTGCTCAAACAGCCCGCGTACGCAAACAGCCCGCACACGGCTCCCCACGCAATCAGCTCGCTGACGACTTCGACCTGTGATGCTCCGCGAACGTGACGGAGCAACACAGGTCGAATCGCCGCTGGCTTAGGTTGAAGGAACGCTGCGGCTCATTCGAACCGTGAGACGTCTCCCGCCCCGACTCGTGCCACGACTGGTTCCCGTCCGGTGAAGTCGATGACGGAGGTCGGGACGTTTCCCGGAACTCCGGATTCGATGACGACGTCCAGTTCGTGGCCGATCTGATCGACGACGTCGTCTGCCTGGGTCAGCGGGTCCTCGGCGCCGGGAAGCAGCAGGGTCGATGACAGGATGGGTTCGCCCATTGCTTCGACGAGAGCCAGAGCTGTCACATTCTGCGGAATGCGTGCGCCGACCGAGAGTTTCTTGGCGTGCATCATGCGACGTGGAACTTCCTTCGTCGCCTTCATGATGAACGTGTAGGGTCCCGGAGTCATTGACTTGATGACCCTGAAGTCCGAGTTGTCGACGATGACGAACTGCCCCAACTGTGCGAAGTCTCGGCACATCAGTGTGAAGTGATGCTTCGCGTCCAGTTGTCTGATTCGGGTGATCCGTTCGATTCCGGACTTATTGTCCAAAGCGCAGCCCAATGCGTAGCCCGAGTCTGTGGGGTAGGCGATGAGTCCGCCGTTCCACAGAATCTCCACGGCCTTGTCGATCATTCGGTTCTGTGGGTTCTCAGGATGAATATTCAGTAAGGTCGCCATACCTCATGCTAACCACTCACAGCATACGAGGCGAGAGTCATGACGTAATCGATCGAACAATTCTTCGTCCCTGTATCTGGTCCCTGTACCTGAGACCTAGAACAGTCGGAGGCACGGTAGCGTCTGCCGGCGACTTCGCCTGCCGACACTTCGAGTCAGCTCGTGGGCTTGGACGTGTCCTGCTCGCCTTCGACCGGGGTCGTCGTCGAGGCTTCATCCTCAGCCGCCGAACCTTCACCCGCCGAGTCCGCCGAACCCTCCGAATCAGACTTCTCCAAAGGCGATCCAAGGGTGTCGCCCAATGTTTCGGACGCTGGTGACACCGGAGGGACCTTCGTCGATGTGTTCGCGGTTCCCGGGTCCGAAGCGAGCAGAATGTTCACCCATTTCGCCTTCGGATCCGCGTCGATGAGCAGCGCCTTCAACAGAAGTGTCGCAGGCAGTGCGAGGAGTGCACCGAGCCATCCGAGCACCCACACCCAGAACAGCAGCGACAGGAAAGACACCAGTGGGGTGACTCCGACCGACTCCCCCGTGAACTTCGGTTGGATGATCGATTGGATGACGAAGTTGAGCACGCTGTAGGCGATCACGACCCACAAGCCCGCCTGCCAGCCGCCATCGACGAGCGCGAGCAGTGCTGGAGGAATGAGGCCGATGACGAAACCGATGTTCGGAATGTAGTTCGTCAGGAACGCGAGCACACCCCACACCCAGATCAGCGGCACATCGATGATCGCCAAAGCGATGACGTCGAGAAGAGCAACGATGAGACCGAAGACCGTCGCCACGATCCAGTAACGTCGGACGCCGCGGGCGAAGCCGCCGAGTGAGGCCGAGAGCGAGGGCTTGGCGTCGAGCAGCATCAGCATACGTTTGTCGATGCCCATGGAATCCATGGCCACGAAGAACACCGCCATCACCACAGTGGTGAGCAGGCCCGCAACCATTGAGACGTTGGTCAACAGCGGGTAGACGGCGTCGATGAGGGATTTGACGTTGAATTGCTTGAACTGCGCTTCGAGCACCGAGGAGGTGACACCGATATCGGACAGGAACGCCAAGGCGCTCTGATAGGTGGCAACGAGCCGTTCCCCGTAGCTGGGGATGAGGATCACGAGTTCGGCGACAGACCACGCTGTGAGCCCGAAGAAGCCGAAGATCATCACCAGCACGATGAGGACCGAGATGGTGGCACCGATTGCACGCGGTACCTTCAGCCGGGTCAGGTACCTCTGCAGCGGGTAGACGACGATGTAGAAGTTGAGCGCCAGAAACACCGGAGCGACGATGTCCTGAAGTCCTCTGAAGAACATCAGGGCATATGCGAGACCGGCAATCGTCAGTGCGATGACGAGTACCCTGGCAGGCTGGCTCGCATGCCAGGGGCGCTGCTCCGAAGTCAGCGCCTGCGGCTGTTCGTGGGTCTGCCCCTCAACGCTCACTCAGCGCCCTTTCCGCTTCTCCCTGATGCGCATCGACACCTCGATGGGGGTTCCCTTGAACCCGAACGTCTCACGCAGACGCCTCACGATGAAACGACGATACCCCGGATCGAGGAAACCGGAGGTGAAGAGCACGAACTTCGGTGGACGAGACTGTGCCTGGGTCCCGAACAGGATCCTGGGCTGCTTGCCTCCACGCACGGGGTGGGGATTCGCGGCGACCAGTTCGCCGAGGAAGGCGTTGAGTCGACCTGTGGGGATGCGTGTGTCCCATCCCTCCAGTGCCGTCTCCATCGCGGGTACGAGCTTGTCGGCATGGCGACCCGTTTTAGCGGAGATGTTCACTCGCGGGGCCCAGGCCACGTGTGCCAGGTCCTTTTCGATCTCGCGTTCGAGGTAGTAGCGACGTTCGTCGTCAAGCAGATCCCATTTGTTGAACGCCAGGACCACGGCACGACCAGCCTCGGCGGCGGTTGTGACGATACGGACGTCCTGCTCACTCAGCGGTTCTTGAACCTCGAGGAGGACGAGAGCCAGCTCGGCGCGCTCCAACGCTGTCTGCGTACGCAGAGCCGCATAGAAATCAGCGCCACTGGCCTGATGTGCACGACGGCGGATGCCGGCTGTGTCGACGAAACGCCACTGCTTGTCACCCAGCTCGATGAGTTCGTCGACCGGGTCGCGGGTGGTGCCTGCGACATTGTCAACGAGCACACGGTCGGAGCCCATCAGCTGGTTGAGCAGGGAGGACTTTCCGACATTCGGGCGGCCCACCAAGGCAATTCGGCGTGGTCCGCCCTCTTCGACCCGGGTTTCGACGGCAGAGACCTCGGGCAGGATGTTGAGCACCTCGTCGAGGAGGTCAGCAACTCCGCGACCGTGCAGCCCGGACACCGTCCACGGCTGTCCCAGGCCCAGGCCCCAGAGCTCGGCGGCCATGAGCTCGCCGCGTTCGTCATCGACCTTGTTCGCGGCGAGGATGACGGGCTTCTTCTTCCTCCGCAGCATCTTCACGACCAGTTCATCGGTCGCGGTCGGTCCGGTCGTGGCATCCACGACGAGGACCACAGCGTCGGCCATATCGACCGCAATCTCAGACTGGATCGCGATGCGAGAGGCCATGCCCTTGGAATCCGAGTCCCATCCACCGGTGTCGACGAGGGTGAATTCCTTGGTGTTCCATTCCGCCCGGTAGCTCACCCGGTCACGGGTGACTCCGGGAACGTCTTCGACCACGGCTTCGCGGCGGCCGAGGATCCTGTTGACCAGGGTCGATTTGCCCACATTGGGTCGACCGACGACAGCCAGGACAGGGTCAGCACCCCGAGCTTCTTCTTCCTCGACGTCGAAGCCGTAGGCGTCGAGCAGTGCCCGGTCCTCATCTTCGAGGTCATAGCTCTGGAGGCCAGCTTCGAGGGCTGTCGCCCTCTTCTCGGCTTCTTCGTCGCTGATGCTCTCGAGACGTTCGGCCAGATGCTCATCCGGGTTCTCGTGAAATTCTGATTCAGTCATTGTGAGTCCTTCACCAGCTGCAGCACCGTTTCGACCACCTGGTCGAAATCGATGTCGCTGGTATCGAGTGTGTAGACGCCTTCGGAGGCTTCCAGGAAACTCGTTGTCGCTGAGTCCTTGGCGTCACGGCCGGTGACCTGGGATTGGGTGGCGGCGAGAGCCTCGGCGTCAGCGTTGCCATGGAGCTCCTTGGCTCGACGGGCCACGCGGACCTCGTCACGGGCGGTCATGAGGATGCGAACCTCGGCATCCGGAGCCACGACGGTCGTGATGTCACGGCCTTCGACGACGATGCCTTCGGGTGCGCCTGCGATGATGGTCCGCTGCATGTCGATGAGCTCTTCGCGGGCGTCGACGACGGCAGACACGGTCTGCACGTTCTCCGAGACCTCGGGTTCACGGATCTCCTCGCTGACGTCGATTCCGTCGACGGAGACGAAGAATTCGTCCGGATCGATGGAGATCTCCAGATCAACCCCGCGCACCTGTTCGAGGACGTCGACCGGGTCGGTCACGCCCCGGTTGAGGCACAGCCAAGCCATCGCGCGATACATGGCACCCGTATCGAGGTAGCTGTAGCCCAATCGGCGGGCCGTTTCCTTCGCGGTGCTCGACTTGCCGACCCCGCTTGGTCCGTCAATGGCGACGACGCTCATGCAATTCCCTCTTTCTCGATGGCGGATTCGGGAATCTGCCATCCCTTCGACAACAAACCGATTTCAAGTTCCTGTTGGGTGGCCGGCACCACGGAGACATCGACGATTCCGAGCTTCTGCCCCGGCGCGTGGTCCATCCGGAAGTCCTCGACGTTGATGTTCAGGTCACCGATGTCCTTGAACAGTGTGGCCAGGGTTCCCGGGGTGTCGGGAACCAGGATCGTAACTACAGCATATTTGGTCGGCGCCTGTCCGTGCTTACCCGGGATCCGCTCGTGCCCTTCGTTGCCCAACGCAATGGCCCTGGCCAACGCACCGGTCGATCCCGGACCCAGTTCCAAAGCCGTGATGATTTCGTCGAGCTCGGTCCGCAGATCCAGCAGTACGGAGCGGATCTCCTCGGAATTCCCGGCCAGGATCTGCGTCCACAACCGTGGATCGGAAGCGGCGATCCGAGTCACGTCACGCAGCCCCTGCCCTGCCAGTGCGACCTCTTCCAGTGGCGCATGACGCAGCTGGGAGGCGACCAGTGAGGCGATGACCTGCGGCACGTGGGAAACCTTCGCGACCGCGGCATCGTGGATGCGTGGATCGAGGTGGATGACCGAGGAACCGGTGGCTTCCGCCATGGCCACGATCTCGCCGAGGCGGTCCTGTGGTGTGTCCTCATCCGAGCAGATCACCCATGGTCGAGCCGTGAATAGGTCCGACCGGGCGGCGATCGCTCCCGACTTCTCCCGACCGGCCATCGGGTGACACCCGATGTAGCGGTCGAGATCGCTGCGTTCGACAAGTTCGCGCACCGATTCGAGCAGGCTGGTCTTGACGCTTGCCACGTCTGTCACGGTGGCATTCGGGTAGGTCGCCAACGCTGTGGCGATGGTGTGGGCCGCAACGTCGGGTGGGGTGGCGATGACGACGATCTGCGGATCCTCGGCATCGGTGACTTCGGAGGCGACCGTCCCTGCACCCAGGTCGGCTGCCAGCTGCTGGGCCGTCGGTGAGGTGTCCTCGAGGCTGACCTGGTACTTCTGTGCACTCAGCGCTAGTCCCAGGCTTGCGCCCAGCAAACCGGTGCCGATGATGTGGATTCTCACAAGCCGACGGCCTCGAATAGCTCGCCGATCTCGTCCGAACGCAGGGGGCGGATCTTGCCCTGTCGCTGTTCGTCCAACGTGATGGGACCGAACTTGGTCCGCACCAGACGCTCGACGGGATTGCCGACCTCCTTGAGGAGTCGGCGCACAATCCGGTTACGCCCCGAGTGCAGGGTCAGTTCCACCACGGACTTGCCTGGCGTCGAGTCCACGAGCTTGAACGCGTCGACCTTGACGAAGCCGTCGTCGAGGTCGATGCCGGCCTTCAGACGCGAGCTCACATCCTTGGCCAGCTGTCCCCTGACCTGAGCAAGGTAGGTCTTCGGGATCTCGTAGCGCGGGTGAGCCAGTCGGTTGCTCAGCTCCCCGTCATTGGTCAGAAGGATGAGGCCCTCGGTCTCGGTGTCGAGTCGTCCGACGTGGAAGAGACGCTCGACGTGATTCTTCACGTAATCGGCCAGGCAGGGTCGACCATCCGGATCGCTCATCGTGGAGACGACTCCGGCCGGTTTGTTCAACACGAGGTAGACCTTCTTGGTCTGTGTCGAAATTCTCACTGCGTCCACGTGCACGGCCTGGGTTTCGGTGTCGATTCGGGTGCCCAGTTCGGTCACGATGGAACCGTCCACTTCGACCCGTCCGTCGAGGATCAGCTGCTCACATGCACGACGTGAGCCTAGGCCCGCCTCGGCGAGGATCTTTTGGAGTCTCACACCCCCGCTGACATGGGCATCTGACTTATCGCCCGTGCCGGTCGGCACGTGTTTGCCCCCCTTGGATGAGGTGCTGGAACGCTGTTTTCGGGTCGGACGATTGTTGCGCCCGCCTGGCGCTCGGGGATCACGGTATGGACTCATAAACTCCATTCTCTCAAATCAATCGTCAACTCGTGACATCTCGTCGTCGAGATCGCCCATCTCATCTTCGACAGAGGCCAGAACTTCTGAGTTGTCAGCTCCCAATTCGGCGACATCTGAGTCCTCGGGAAGGTACGGAGCGATCTCCGGCAGGTCATCGATGCTGTTCATTCCCAGCGCATCGAGGAACTGGTGAGTGGTGGTGTAGAGCAGCGCCGAGGTGGTCTCTTCCTTCCCCGCTTCGACGATGAGTCCGCGCAGGAGCAGAGTCCGGATGACACCGTCGACGCTGACCCCGCGGATGGCTGCGATGCGCGGCCGCGATATCGGTTGCCGGTATGCGATGACGGCCAAGGTCTCGAGCGCGGCCTGGGACAGTTTCGCGCTCTGCCCCGAGGTCAGGAAGTCCTTGACGATCTCGTGATAGTCCCCGCGAGAGAAGATTCGAAACCCCCCGGCGACCAGTCGGATCTCGAATCCGCGCTGCCTCCTGCCGCCGTCCCCACCGTCGTAGTCGGCCTTGAGTTCGGCGATGGCATCGGTGACGGTGTCCTCATCGAGCCCGAGGGCGCTGGCTAGCTCATTGGCCGAGACGGCGGAGTCACTGATCATGAGGACCGCTTCGATCCCGGCCAGGATTTCATCGTCGATCATGCAGGTCCCTCTTCCTCATCGTGCACGCTATCGGCCTCGTCGCCCAGCGCCTCAACATCGGCGTTCAATACCTCAGCCGCGCCGTCCGGCTCCTCGAGTTCGGCATCACCGTCCCACTCCCCCTCGGTGCGCAGATCCACGCCGTCATCGGTGGACTCGGTGCGCGAGATGAGCAGCGGGCCCAAGGGCTCCTCCTGGGCGAAGTCGCAGAGGCCGACCTTGAACAGTTCCAGCAGCGCCAGGAATCGGGCCACCACGACCAGCGTGTTGTCGGCGGTGTCAAGCAGTTTCTGGAAGTCGAGATCTCCGGCACGCAGCAGGCTGAGGATGTGGCCGCGCTGTTCGGAGACGCTGACGAGGGGCAGGTGGATGTGGTCGACCGCGACGCTCGGGGGCGTGTGGTCACGTTGGAGCACGGTCGCGTAGAGTCCGGCCAGCTCACCTGGGCCGATGTGGATCTCAAGGGGTGGCAGAACGTCCTGGAACTCCGGTTCGAGTCCGACGCTGCGCGGGGCCCTGATCGATCCGGCGGCCATAGCCTCGGCGAAGAATCTGCTCACGGACTTATAGGCTCGGTACTGCAGGAGTCGGGCGAAGAGAAGGTCGCGGGCTTCGAGCAGTTCGAGGTCGAGTTCCTCTTCGCCGTCCTCATTGGGCAGCAGACGTGCCGTCTTGAGGTCCAGCAGGGTGGCGGCGACCAGGAGGAACTGGGAGATCTCGGCGAGGCTTGAACCGACCTTGGCACCGGCTCGTTCGCTCAGGCCGGTCGTGTAGGCGATGAACTCATCGGTCACCTCGGCGAGGGCGATCTCCGTGACGTCGAGACGACGTTTGGAGATCAGGCCGAGGAGCAGGTCGAAGGGACCGGAGAAGTTCTCCAGCTCAACCTGGAACCCTTCACTGACGGTCTCGCTCAGGGCGCGCCTCCGCGGGCGATGAGCTCCCTGGCCAGGCGGCGGTAGGCTTCCGAGCCGGCGTGCTTGGGGGCGAAACTCGTGATCGGTTCGGCAGCGACCGAGGCGTCCGGGAATTTCACGGTGCGGTTGATGACCGTGTCGAAGACCTTGTCGTCGAAGGCCTCCGTCACACGCGACATGACCTCTTTGGAGTGGAGCGTGCGCGAGTCGAACATCGTGGCCAGGATCCCGTCGACGACGAGGGAGGGATTGAGCCGGTCCTGGATCTTCTCGATGGTCTCCACCAGCAGTGCGACACCGCGGAGGGCGAAGAACTCGGTTTCGAGCGGAATGATGACACCGTGTGCCGCGGTCAGAGCGTTGACGGTGAGCAGACCGAGCGAGGGCTGGCAGTCGATGAGGATGACGTCGTATTCGTCGGCGACCTTGGACAGCACGCGGGACAGGATCTGCTCACGGGCAACCTCGCCCACGAGCTGGACTTCGGCAGCGGAGAGGTCGATGTTGGCCGGGAGGATGTCGATGTTCTCGAAGTCGGTGCCGACGATGACCTCGTGTGGATCCATCCGCGAATTCATCAGCAGGTTGTAGATGCTGATTTCGAGATCGTAGGGGTTGACGCCCAGACCGACGGACAAGGCGCCCTGCGGGTCGAAGTCCACGAGGAGCATCTTGCGTCCATAGGCGGCCAGCGAGGCGCCGAGGTTGATCGACGAGGTCGTTTTGCCGACCCCGCCCTTCTGGTTGACCATCGCGATGATGCGGGCAGGCCCATGAGTGTCCAGCGGTGCTGGTTCGTCGAAGTCCTGCTGCTCAGGTGCAGTGGATTTCGACTTGGGAATATCCAATGCCTGTTGCGTATTCATCACTCGGATGGCCACCTTTCGTTGCTCTCTGCTCCAACCCTACCGTGCCCGGGGGTGCGAGGTCGCGTACACTTCCCGCAATGTTTCCTCTGACACCTTCGTATAGATCTGCGTGGTCGTGACTGAGGCGTGGCCCAGCAGTTCTTGGACGACGCGAATATCGGCCCCGCCCTCCAGCAGGTGTGTCGCGAAGGAGTGACGGAACGTATGCGGAGACACCTCGGCCTCCAGGCCGGCGAGTTCCCCGGCGTCCTTGACGATCTGCCACGCGGTCTGGCGCGACAGGCGGGTCCCCCGCGCGTTGAGGAACAGGGCACCGGCCGGGGCCGATGTTCTGGCCTTCGCAGCCATGCTCGGTCGAGTCCGTGACACCCAGGCGCCCAGCGCTGTCGAGGCGTGGGAGCCGAAGGGCACGATCCGTTCCTTCCCGCCTTTGCCGTACAGGCGCACGAGGCTGGTCTCGAGATCCAGATCGTCCAGGTCGACGCCTACCGCCTCGGAGATCCGTGCGCCCGTCGCATAGAGCAGCTCCAGCAGTGCAGCCGCCCGAATCTGTGCGGGCTCTTCACCGCCTGTCGTGGCCAGCATCGCCTCGACATCGTCCAGAGACAGGGCTTTGGGCAGACGCAGCCCTTCCTGAGGCGGGCTGACCTCTGAGGCCGGGTCCGTGGATGCCAGTCCCTCGCCGAGGGCGAATCCGTGGAACCGGCGCACCGCGACGAGTGCCCGCGCACGGGTCCGTGGCGCCAGGTTCTCATCGTGCAGGTGGAGAGCGAAGGCCTCGACATGGCTCCGTTCGACCTCACCGAGGCGGCCGATCCCCTGCCCGTTCAGCCAGGTTCCGTACCTGGCGAGGTCACGGGCATAGGCGTCGATGGAGTTTCGTGACAGCCCACGCTCGAAGCGCAGCGAGTTCAGGTATGTTTCGAAGGCACGCGCCAGGGACTGCGGCAGTTCCGGGAGCAGTTCGGCACCGTGCCGGGCCATGGGTCAGCCCTCAGGCTCGCGGTCGGTCAGCGCCGCCGGCAGTGTCTGCCGTGTCTGCCTCGGCAGTGCCCGCAGCGACTGCTGCATCGGCACGGCCGTCGATGAGACGGCGCGGTGCATCGACGCTGCGGGTCCGGGTGGGTTCCCCGGCGGCTTCGGCACGCAGGATGCGGTCCACCTGCAGGACTGCCAGCTGTGCGATCGAGTTTGTGATCTCGCCCGCGCACACCGCGTCCATGGCCTCGTCGAGGCTGGCCCACCGGAATTTGAAGCCGGCTTCCTCTTCGCTGCGTTCGTGCCGGTCCTCGTCGGCGATGAGCTCGAAGTCCCTGGCCAGGTACAGGCGGATGGATTCGCTGCTGCCGCCAGGGGTCAGGCAGGAGTCGGTGAGGACTTCCCACCGTGCCGCACGGAGATCGGCTTCCTCAGCCAGCTCACGCTGGGCGGCATCGAAGGGATCCTCACCGGGCACATCAAGGAGACCCGCGGGGACCTCCCAAAGCCTGGCCCGGACGGGATGGCGGTACTGCTGGATGAGCAGGATCCGCTCCTGCTCATCCACGCACGCGATGGCCACAGCACCTGTGTGAGCCATCATGTCGCGAACCAACCCGGTTGCCTCAGGCAGATCGAAGGTCTCACGCCGAATGTTCCACACTGCCCCGTGGTAGACCACGTCGGATGCGGTGATATTCGGCGTATAGGCTTCGTCGCGCAGATCGCTCACGTGAGTCCTAACTACTTCTGAGCCTTCAGTGCCGCTGCCACGAGTCCGGCGAACAGCGGATGAGCATTGGTCGGACGTGACTTGAGCTCGGGGTGAGCCTGAGTCGCCACATAGTAGGGGTGCACGGACTCCGGCAGCTCTACGAACTCTACGAGCTCACCGCTGGGTGAGGTGCCCGAGAAGCGCAGACCGGCCTTGGCCAGATCGTCACGATAGGAGTTGTTGACCTCGTAGCGGTGACGGTGACGTTCGGAGATGAGCGTCGACTCATAGACTCCCGCGACGACACTTCCTTCGTCGAGTTTCGCCTCGTAGGTGCCCAAGCGCATGGTTCCGCCCAGATCGCCTTCGCCTTCGACTATGGAGAGCTGCTCGGCCATCGTCGCGATGACGGGGACCTGTGTATCGGGGTCGAACTCTGACGATGAGGCGTCATCGATGCCGGCGACGTTCCGTGCATACTCGATGACCATGCACTGCAGACCCAGGCACAGACCCAGGGTCGGGATGCCGGTCGTGCGAGCGTACTCGAGTGCGCCGAGTTTTCCGTCGATACCGCGGATGCCGAAGCCGCCGGGCACGCAGATCGCGTCGAGGCCGGACAGACGCTCACGGGCACCGGCCTCGGTGTCGCAGTCATCGGAGGCGATCCACTCGACCTTGACCTTGGCGTTATTGGCGAAGCCTCCGGCTCGCAGCGCCTCGGTGACCGATAGGTACGCATCCGGCAGGTCGATGTATTTGCCGACGATGCCGATGCGCACATGGTGCTTGGGGTTGTGGACGCGTTCGAGAACCCAATCCCACTTCGTCCAGTCGACATCGCGGAAAGGAAGGTTGAGGCGACGGATCACATAGACGTCGAGGCCTCCGTCGTGGAGGACCTTCGGGATGTCGTAGATGCTGGGAGCGTCGACGCAGGACACGACAGCGTCGGATTCCACGTCACACGAGGAAGCGATCTTCGTGCGGATCGAATCCGGCAGCTCCCGGTCGGAGCGCAGCACGATCGCGTCGGGCTGGATGCCGATCGAGCGCAGTGCCGCCACGGAGTGCTGGGTCGGCTTCGTCTTCAGCTCGCCCGAGGGCCCGAGGTAGGGAACCAGAGACACGTGGATGAAGAACACATTGTCGCGGCCGATGTCGTGACGCACCTGTCGTGCGGCTTCGAGGAACGGCTGGGATTCGATGTCACCGACGGTTCCGCCGATTTCGGTGATGATGACATCGGGACGCTCATCGATGGGACGTTCGGCCTGAGCCCGCATCCGCGACTTGATCTCGTCGGTGATGTGCGGGATGACCTGAACGGTGTCGCCGAGGTAGGCGCCGCGACGTTCCTTGGCGATGACCGAGGAGTAGACCTGTCCGGTCGTGACATTTGCCGCACCGTCCAGATTGACGTCGAGGAAGCGCTCGTAATGACCGATGTCGAGGTCGGTCTCAGCACCGTCTTCGGTGACGAAGACCTCGCCGTGCTGGAAGGGATTCATTGTTCCCGGATCCACATTGAGATAGGGATCCAGTTTCTGCATTGCTACTGAGAGTCCGCGCTGAGTGAGCAGGTGACCGAGGCTCGAAGCCGTCAGTCCCTTGCCCAACGAAGAGGCAACGCCTCCCGTGACGAAGATGTGCTTTGCCGTATTTGTGCCGCCTGGGCCAGTTCGATTCACCACGGGATTTGATCCTATCAAAGTCCGGCTCACGAATCTGACGATTCGGCGACTTCGGCGTAGAGATCAAGCAGGGTCGCTGAGATCGCAGCCCCGTTGTTCACGTCAATGACGCGCTTCTTGGCGGCTACAGCCTGGGATCCGCGTCCGGCTGGATCATCGAGAAGATGATTGATCTCACTCAGAAGTGCATCCGTATCATCGGCGGCAACGGTCTTCGCCGCCGCACCCCAGATGCCGGCGCGTCGTGGGTTGCCGATGAAGACCGCTGGCTTCGACAGCTGCATCAGGTCTTCGTGGCTGAGCCCGGTCATGGTCTCACTGGCGATGACGACGTCCGCGGCGGCTGCCACGTCGACGAGGTCACCGGCCGGGGCGACGATGACGTGGCGGTCGGCGAAGGCGGACTCGATCGTGCTCCGGTCCTTGCCGGTGCCGGTGAGGACCGTGACGACTGGTCGGCCGGGTCGTTTCGTGTTGATCTGGTCGGCAGCGTCGAGGATCGTGGCCAGAGCAGTGTGGTCACGCAGGGCGATGGGGCTGGCGACCATCCAGGTGCCCTCTTCGACGCCCAGTTCCTTGCGCACCTGTGCACGCGGTGTCCTGACGGTGAGGTCGATGTCGATGTCCGGGTGGACGAGTTCGGCGCGTTCGACCACGGGAACCTTCCCCCCGAAATAGTCGACGACCGGTTCGGTGGTGCCCAGAATCGCGGTCGCGGTGCGGCCCACGATCTCGGCGCCGGTCTTCTCGATGACGCCGGCCGCATCGAAGGACTCGATCGTGGCGACGATCTTCGGGTGCAGTCGGGCGGGGAGGCCGGTGAAGGCCAGGCCGGCGAGCGTCGCGGCGTGCAGGCCGTGGGCGTGGACGATGTCCACGTGCTGGTAGTACTTGTGCAGAGTGAATGCGGTATTGGGATCTGCCAAGGTGAAGCGTCGTCGTGCTGCCAGCTCGATCTCGCGGAAGTTGTCCGCCAGATCCTCGGGAACTCCGAATGTGCCCAGCAGCGAACGGTGGGCGGCGACCGCAACCTTGAAGCCGGCGCGCAGATGCCCGAGCACTGCGAGTTTCGCGACTTCGACGACGGGACCCGTAGTTTCGGCGAGTACATGCAGAATTCTCGTGTCTGCGCTGAGTGGGTGGACCTCGCCGGATTCGCTCATTTCCTCATCCTTTTCATTAGATCGACGCTGCTTCTACCCTACCTGGGAGGGCATGAGTTCCGTGTATATGCCCACCAGTTCTTTGGCTACTTCCCTCTCATCGGGAAGTTGGGCTCCGCGGGCCCGAGCTCGCGCGGCCAGCTCGGCCCGGCGAGCGGGATCCGCAGCCAGTTCGCCGATGGCTGCGGCCAGGCCCATATCGTCATCGTCAGCGACGAGAATGCCCGCATCACCGACGAGCTCCGTCGTGCCACCGGTGCTGGTGGCGATGATGGCCTGTCCGCAGATCAGTGCCTCCTGCAACACGAGGGCACGGGCTTCCCAGACACTGGTGAGGACGTAGAGATCCGCGGCCGCGTTGAGTTCGGCGATATCGTCTCTGGGGCCGAGGAAATGCAAGGCAGGTACCGCCGAGGTGGCCGCGAGGTTCTCGTACTGTCCGCGCACCTCGTCGAGGACGTTCTGGTCGGCTGCTCCCGCAATGAGGAACACAAGCTCAGGGGTCCTGGAGGTCTCCCCCGACGATTCGGCGAGGTGGCCCAACGCTCTGACAAGCAGCGGATAGTTCTTCTGCGGTGCGACACGCCCGACGGCGAGCACGAGGACGGCCTCGGGTCCGAATCCGAACTCCTCAGCCAGGCCTGCACGGGTGGCAGCGGCCGCCTCGGCGGGAATCTCGTGTACTTCTGGTGCGGCAGCGGGCAGGAACCGGGCGTCTCTGGCGCCGAGGTCCTGGGCACGGGCCACGAGGTCGGTGCTCGCTCCCAGTGTCAGGTCCGCACCCTTGGCCAGCAGCGTTTCGATGCCGGCTTCGACTCGTCCGCGTAGGCTCCGACCGCTGGCCCGATTGTGCAGGCTGATGATGAACTGCGGTCGCGCCCGCAGACTCCGTGTCGCCAGCAGGGCCACGAAACCGGCACGGAAGCCGTGGGCGTGGACGATGTCGGCGTCGAAGCCGGCGATGAGTTCGCGCAGTCGGAGGATCAGAGCCGCGTCTCGGACACCGATGCCGGTGCCCATGTCGAGTGCGGCGAAGCGGACTCCAGGCAGTGAGGAGAAACCGAAATGTTCGTCGGTGGAGGCAGGTCCGATGACCCCGAGCTCGTGGCCGGCAGCGGCGACGTCCCGGGCCAGTGCTCGCACATGGGTGCCGACTCCCCCTGTCGATGTTCCGAGCACGTAGACGATTCTCATCTCTCATCCTCTCTCTCATCCTCATTCTCTGGTGAAGTGCCGGATTCACGCTCGGGTGCAGTGCCTTGATCGGGTGCTGCGCCAGACTCGGTCCCGGTCGGGGAGGTCGGTTGGGCGGCCCGTACGGCGGGGTCGGTCTGTTCTGCCAGGTCAGGACCGCCTCGGCGATTGGAGAGCACCGTCCGCACCTCGGAGATGAAGCCCCTGTCGAAGGCGAGGATCGCGGCGAAGACCACGCAGCCGATGAGTGCGGAGACCACACCGTTGGCGACAGAGGACAGCGCATCGATGCCGAATGGCCCAGCCAGCCAATGGGAGACCACTGCACCGACTGCCGAGGCGAGGGCAGCAGCAACCAATGACAGAAGTCCTCGGCGCAATACTCTGTGGAGCCCGGTTGGACCCAGCACCCGCCTCATCGAGGTCAGCAGGAAGCCTCCGGCGACGCTCATGCCGATGGCATAGCCGACGCAGATTGCTACAAGAGTCAGTCCGTCATCGCCCTCGGCGTTGGTGACCAGGAACGCCAACAGCATTCCGACGATGACCAGCACCCAGCCAGTCGTCGTCGCCACCGCTGAATGACGCGAATGCTCCAGCGCGTAGAACACTCTGGTGCCCCAAGCGACGAAACACCAGCCAGGCACGGCGAGGGCCATGACCATGATCGCCAGACTCATTGAGTCGAAAGGCGCGTCTCCTTGTTCGCCTGCTTTATCGATCGCGGTGAAGAACGTCTGCAGGGGCCCTGCCGCACTGATGAGGATGACTGTGCCCAGCAGGCCGATGCTGATGATCAGTGCGGTCGTCGTCGAGGTCAGACGTCGCAGTCCGACTCCGGCCGCATCGCGATCCGTGGCGCTGGCATCGGGGTCCTTCGACCGACCGGCCCAGGACGACAGGGCGGGGAAGATCACCGTGGCGACTGTCACCGCAAGGACGCCGTAGGGCAGGAGATATACGGCGTTGATGTAGCTGAAGAGAACGAAAGTGCCCGTGCCGCCGGAATGGTTCGACACGAGAATGGTCACAAGCATCGCGGCCTGCTGTGCCAGCAGCGCCGCCATGCCTGCTCCGGCCAGCCGCAGTGCCCGACGAGCGACTCCGGGTGGGAAACTCCAGGTGGGTCTGATGCGCAATCCTGTGGTGCGCATCGGCAGCGCCAGGGGCAGTGCGAGAGCGGCGACGCCGATGGTCGTGCCCCAGCCCAACCAACCGATATGCGTCTGCCAGGAGCCATCGGTTCCACCGGCGTTGCTGTACGCAATATACGAGCCGATGACGACGAGGCTGGACAGTAACGGTGCGAAGGCCGGCCAAATGAACTTTCGATGCGCCTGAAGCACACCGGTGAGCACCGCCCCGATGCCGTAGAGAACGAGCTGTGGGGAGAACATGAGCAAGAAGACAGCAGTGGCCTCAAGTTGTGCAGGCACGTCAACGTTGGTGCCGGTCAGCAACCTTGCAATCGGGTGTGCGAATACGGCAAGAATGATGCTCAGCGGCAGGGTCACGGAGACCGCCCAGGTCAGCAGCGCCGAGGCGATCCGTCCTGCTGTCTCTTTGTCCGCTCGCGCCAGCGGAATCGCGAGCAGAGGGATGACGGCCCCTGCCAGTGCACCACCTGCGACGACTTCGAAGAGGATGTTGGGGACCAGGTTCGCTGTCTGGTAGGCATTGCCGACCGACCCGGCGCCCACCGCGGGTGAGAACACCAGCCAGCGCAGGAACCCGACAAGTCGGGTGAACAGGGTGATGACCGAGACGAGCAGCGCCGCAGAGGCGAAGACCCGAACCAGCTTACTCACACGACCTCGCGACCGAAGGCGTCGATCTCCCGCAGTCCAGGGGTGGATTCGATGATCGAGGTGAAGGAGACCTTCTCACTCAGCAGGGTGAGACCCACCAGGCCGGAAAGAACTAGCGCACGCTGCGTGGGTGTCGAATTCTCGACCAGAATCGTACCCAGTACCGCACCGAGTGCGTTGGCACCGGTGTCGCCGAGCATCACCGATCCGTCGAGGTCATCGGGCCATGCCGCCGCGCTGCTGCCGGCGATGGCCGCCCCGGGTGCCCAGGTCAGACCGTGTTTGTGGGGCATGAAGGCCAGCGTCAGCAGGCCCGCTTTGAGGGCGCGGCCGGGCCGCAGATCGAGCAGATTGAACAGGTTCGCTGTCCCGGCGATGACTCCTCCGGTGACGACGACGTCGAGCGTCGAACCGAACCAGGTCTGGTCGGCGGATGCTCGGTTCGAGGAGAGCCACCCGTGGCGGCTTCTTCCGGTGCGCAGAATCGTCGCCGCGGCGATCGAGGCCGCGGGGATTCCGATGACCTTGATCCCGCCGGTCGTGAGCTGGCCATGCGCCAGGGCGCTGAGGTGGCCCCGCAGTCCTTTCGAGTCCCCCGATTCGAGGAAGTCATCGACCGCGCCCAGACCTCCTGCAACGGAGGTCACCAGGAGGGTGGCCGCGCGCTGTCGTGGGGCTTCGATGAGGAGGCTGCCTGCAACCAATCCAGCAGTCACAGCTGGTCCTTCGACGAGTGAGACGTCGTTGCCGGCGTGATTCGTGCGCACGACCTTGTCGTGGGTGCGCAGACTCGAGGACAGGATTGCTTTGGTCGCCGTGTATCCGAGAAGGCCGGCGACGGCGGAGCTGACGAGTGAGCGGATCATCTCAGTCCTTCCCTGGCATGATCTGTTCGGCATCTTTGGAGAAGCCGTAGTGGCCGTGGGTCCCGGCCACACCAGCGGCGAGGGCGCGGACGGTGATGACCGCGCCTGCACCCAGTCCGAGTCCGTCCACGGTGCTGGCCCGAGATTTCTCGGTGCGCAGGATGGATACGAGACCGTTCTGGGCCGAACCGGCGTCACCGGCCACGACCACGGACTTCGAGTCCGAGGTCAGCGAATTGATGAAGTCGGTGATGAGGGTGCGGTTGGCTTTGTCGTCGGTGGCATCGGGGCTGGGCTCGGTCTCTTCTGCCAGCTTCGAGTTCTCATCGTCGACGACAACGAAGAGCGGAGTCGGTTTGTGGTCGGTGTCGGTGCGCAGCCGACCCGCGTCGACGAAGGCGTCGAAGAGTGCCGAGGACTTCTTCTCTGCGACGTCGCGATCCTTGCCCTTCTCCAACATCGAGGCGTTGCCGGTCAATGCGATGACAAGGGCAGATCGCAGCGCTGTGGAATCGTCCTTGGGCAGGTCCGGCACCAGGTCGCGCAATGTCGAGAGGAAATCAGCGGAGTCGGTCAGTGACAGCGTGTTGTCCACGAAGGACACATCGCCGCCGATCTTTCCACCGGCTTCCTTGATCCGGTTGGTGACCTCTTCGACCTGCTCGGGGTCGGCCTTCGGAGCGCCGATGATGCTGACGTCCTTGCCCTTGAGTGAGTCGCCGATGAGTTCGGGGGCGGCAGAGGTCACGAAGTCGTTCTGCTTGTCGATATTGCCGTTGGCCGCATCGATCTTCGCACGCAGATCATCGCGGTCTGCTCGCAGTGCGTCGACTTGGCTCTGCAGGGACTCACCGATCGGTTCCTTCAGCGGTCCGGCACCCAGGACGATTCCCACCGCCAGGGCCAGGAACACCGAGACGAGAGAGACAAGATGGTAACGAAAATCAATCACTGGTCAGTCCTTGAATGATGCTGGCAGATTGTGAAGATGCAGCAGGGTCGCCGCCGAAGAGGGAGCCGATCCATCCGAAGACTCCGTCGAGCTGGGCTCCGATGAGTCCGATCAGGGTCTGGCCGGCAGCGGTCGCGAACAGTGCCACACCGAGGGCGACGAGGCCGGCGATGATGAGGACGCTCAGCTGCAGGTTGGAGATCCGCTGTCGGTACAGCAGCGAGACGCCTTTGGCGTCGATGAGCTTCGAGCCCACCCGCAGTCGCGTGATGAATGTCGAGGCCATGCCCTTGCGGCCCTTGTCGAGGAACTCCATCACGGTGTCGTGTGTGCCCACAGCCACGATCAGGTCTGCCCCCTTGTCGTCGGCGAGCAGCATGGCGATGTCCTCGCTGGTGCCCGATGCCGCGAAGGCGACGCAGTCGACGCCCAGGGAATGGACGCGTTCGGTGCCGGGTGCGTTTCCATCCCGGTAGGCGTGGACAACGATCTCGGCCCCGGAAGTCAGTGCGGTGTCGGAGACGGAGTCCATGTCGCCGACGATCATGTCGGGTTTGTATCCGGCTTCGATGATGGCGTCGGCTCCACCGTCGACTCCGACGAGCAGGGGGCGGTATTCGCGGATATAGGAGCCGAGGATCGCGAGGTCCTCTTTGTAGTGGTAGCCGCGGACGACGATGAGGACGTGTCGACCGTCGAACTTCGTGGCCACATCGGGGACGACGAGTTCGGCCGAGAGTAAGTCTGAGTCCTTGCGGATGTATTCGATCGTGTTGTCGACGAAGTCCACGAGCACGGAATTCATTCCGGCTTCGGCTGCGTGCATGTCCTCCGCGATTGTCTCCGCGGTTTGGACGATGCCGGTGGCGATCCCCTTCTCATCCAGGAACACCGTGCCATCGGCGATGCTGATCTCGGAGTTCTCATCAACTAGATCGAAGATCTCAGGGCCGGTGGCGTCGATGAGAGGGATGCCCGCGTCGATGATGATTCCCGGCCCGAGGTTGGGGTAGCGGCCGGAGATCGACTTGTCCGCGTTGATGACTGCGGCGGGTTTGCAGGCCACGAGCGCCTCGGCAGAGATCCGGTCGATATCGCCGTGTTTGATGACCGCGATATCGCCTGCGCTCAACCGTTTGGTGAGGTCTTTCGTCCGCCGGTCGAGTCTGGCAGGAGCCGGGCCAGACCTGGTCGGGACTGTGGGCTTCTCCCTGGTTCTACGCGCTTTCATGGTTCGCCCATTCTCTCATGTCAGCGCCGCCGAGCCGGTCTTGACCTGCCGTGCTGAGTCGAGGAGTTCGGCTGCGTGGGCCTTCGCCGAGGAGGAATCCTCCATTCCGGCGAGCATCCGTGAGAGTTCGATGACACGTTCATCTTCGCTGAGTTCTCGGACCCCGGACTTCACGGTCTCGGCGTCGTCGTCCTTGACGATCGTGACGTGAGTGTCGGCCCAGGCCGCAACCTGAGGCAGGTGGGTGACGACGATGACCTGGGCGTTCTCAGCCAATTTCGCGAGGCGACGGCCGATCTCGATGGCGGCCTTGCCACCGACCCCGGCGTCGACTTCGTCGAAGACGTAAGTGGGAATGGCTTCCTCTGCCGCGCGGACGACTTCGATGGCGAGCATCACTCGGGAGAGTTCACCGCCGCTGGCGACCTTGCCGATGTCGTCACCGACCGAAGAGTCGTGTGGGGCGAAGGTGAGGCGAACATCATCGCAGCCATGGGATGCCGGTTCCCGTTCGGTGAGTTCGAACGTCACCTTGGCCTTCGGCATTGACAGGGCTGCCAGCTCTGCACTCACGGCCTGAGAGAAGGACTCCGCGGTCGCGGTTCTGATCTCGCTCAGTGCGTGGCCTGCGGCTTCCATGGCGCTGCGGGCTTCGTCGAGTTCGGCGTCAAGCTGTCCAAGATCGCGGTCATCGGCCTCGAGTTCGGCCAGCTCCTGGGCTGAACGTGTTTCGAAGTCGAGAACTTCGGCCACGTCCTGACCGTAGGCGGCCAGTGATCCCAGTTCGGCTCTTCTGGCTTCGGTCTCTTCCAGTGAGGTCTCCCCCAGCTCGTCGAAACCGGTCAGGTAGGAACTGAGTTCTGCGGCGGAGTCGGAGAGGCGCAGAACCGCGTCGTTGAGGGCGGCCTTGATGCGGGCCAGCTCCGGATCCGCGGATTCCACGTCGGTCAGTGCACTGATCGCCTGGTGCACGTGGTCGACGGCGGCGCCGGCATCGTCAAGTTCGCTGCCCAGCAGCAGGTCATGGGCGCTGCCGACGGCCTGGGTGATCTCGGCAGCAGCACCGAGTTTCGCGGCCTGGGCGGTCAGGGCTTCGTCTTCGCCTGGGACCGGGCGGATCTTGTCGATGGCCTCCAGGCAGCCGTTGAGCCACAGGATGCGTTCCCGGCGGGCCGCGGTGCTGTCCTTGATCCGGGCCACTCGAGTCTGCGTCTCGCGCCAGTTCTCAAATGCTGCGTGGTATTTTTCGGCCACGGCCTCGAGTTCGGGTCCTCCGGCGGCGTCGAGGAGCTGCCGCTGTTGGGCTGGGCCTTTGAGCCGCAGCTGTTCGGACTGTCCGTGCAGGGTGATGAGCTCATCGGAGATCTCGGTCAGCACAGAGATCGGGACGGTGCGTCCCCCGGCGGTGGCGCGGGCGCGACCCTTCTGCGCCACGGTGCGGGAGATGATCGCTTCGTCCTCGGCGCTGCCGCCTGCTTCTTCGATGCGGGAGCGCACGGAGTCGGTGACGGAGGAGAAGATACCTTCGACTTCGGCCTTCTCCGCACCTTTGCGAACCACGCCTGCACCCACCTTGCGGCCCATGAGCAGGCTCAGGGCAGACACGAACATCGTCTTACCGGCACCGGTCTCACCGGTCACGACGGTGAAGCCGGTGGAGAGTTCGACCTCTGCTTCGGCGATCACGCCGAGGTGGGAGATCCTGAGTTCGGAAATCATCTACGCCTCCTCGATCGGTCCCCGCCAACCGGAGACGGGCAGTCGGAACTTCGCCACCAATCGATCGGTGAAGGGACCGGTGTGAAGTCGGGCCAGTTTGATCGGTGATTGTGAACGCTTGGCTTCGATCCGTGCCCCGGCGGGCAGTTCCAAGGCTCTGCGCCCATCGCACCACAGGACTGCGGAGAAGTCGGGATTGCTCGGAGAGATTTCGACGCCGAGGCGGGAGTCGGGGTTGACGACGAGCGGTTCGGTGAACAGAGCGTGGGCTGAGATCGGGATCAGCAGCAGTGCCTCGACCTCGGGCCAGACGATGGGACCGCCGGCGGAGAATGCGTACGCGGTCGAACCGGTCGGAGTCGCCAGGATGACTCCATCGCAGCCGAAAGACGATACGGGTCGGGCGTCGACGCCGAGGACGACGTCGATCATGCGTGCCTTCGACGTCTTCTCGATGGTGGCTTCGTTGAGGGCCCAGGCATTGTAGATCGCCTCCCCTTCGTGCCAGACGGTGACGTCGAGGGCCAGACGTTCCTCGACCAGATAGTCACGCTGGGAGGCCCGATGGACCGCCTCGGCGAGGTCTTCACGTTCGCTCTCGGCGAGGAAGCCCACATGGCCTAAGTTGACGCCCATGAGCGGGACACCGGAACCGTGGAAACGTTCGGCCGCGCGCAGGATCGTGCCGTCGCCGCCGAGGACGATGACGAGTTCACATTTGGTCTTCCAGATCGCGAGCTCGGCCGGATCGATGACCTCGCAGCGGCTGAGGAGCTCCTGCTGCACGCCGGCGTGGGAACTGCGTGCGGCGAAGTCGAGGACCTCTTCGTCTAAGACGACTGGGATGATTCCGTCGTCGAGGAGCGCCTTCCACACGCTCACTGCTGCCACTGCTGATTCCTCGCGCTGGGGATGCAGCAGCACCATGATGTGTCGGCTCACGGCTCTCCTCTCATGATCTGGTCCAGATGGGTTGCGATGTCCGCCTCGCTGAGCCTATCGGACTCGGTTCGTGTTTTGCCTGGTCGAACACGCAGGAAGTACTCACGGTTTCCACTGGGACCGGGAAGCACGGAGGCCGCGATATCGACGACGCGGGCGTCGTGTTCGGCGATGCCGGCGAGGACGGAGTCAAGGGCTCGACGCCGCTTGCTCACGGTGGTCACGACGCCGTGTTTGTCCAGTGCCCCGCGGGCGAGTTCGAACTGGGGTTTGACCATGAGCAGCAGTTCGCCGCCAGGCAGTGTGGCAGCCAGAAGAGGTGCCAACAGCAGGCGCAGGGAGATGAATGAAACGTCGGCGACGACCACTTCGACCTGCGGCACGTCCGAGCTCTCCAGTTCACGCAGGTTGAGGCCCTCGCGGACTTCGACTCGTGGGTCCTGGCGGAGTCCGGCATCGAATTGGTCGTGGCCGACGTCGACGGCCCAGACCTCTTTGGCGCCTCGTTGCAGGAGGACTTGGGTGAACCCGCCGGTGGAGGCTCCGGCATCGAGCGCGGTCCTGCCTGAGAAGTCAGCGATGGAGAAGGAGTCGAGGGCGCCGAGGAGTTTGTGCGCGCTGCGTGCCACCCAGGGGTCGGGTTCCGTGACAGTGATGTCGTCTGCCTCGGTCACGTCCTGTGAGGGTTTCGCGGCTGTTCTGCCGTTGATGCTGACGCGTCCGGCAGCGATCTCTCGTGCCGCACGGGACCGTGTGGCGATCAGCTCCCGTTCGACCAGTGCGCGGTCGAGTCTGCTCACAATGAACTCACCTGTGCATCGAGGTCGTCGAGCAGTGTGGACAGAAGTCCGTGGCGTTCGGTGCTGGGGGCGTCACCGATCTGCTCCAGGTCGCGACGCCAGTTTTCAACCGGCACATCACCGTTGACTGAGGCCGGTGTCGGTGCCGGCGCTGCAGGTCTGCTGGGTGCGGCAGCCTGGCTGGACGCTTCAGCCTGCTGTGGTTCGTGCATCGGTTCAGTCATGGATCCTCCGTGGCAGATTCCCTGGAGCCGCGTCCTCGCCGCGGTCCATCGCCTCCCATGCTAATCGGAGAGCGTCCTCGACGTCGGCGGACCCGACCTTGCCAGATTCGTCCAGGCGCAGCTGGCCATCGACGATTCGGCACGCCGACGAGCTGTGCGCACTGTTCCTGATGAGCTTCGGAAGGCCGCGCAGGCTGGGCAGGATGTAGGTGGGGCGCAGACCGGGACGTGCTCGCAGAGCGTCATGGATGTCGTGGACGCCGGTGAGGACGAGAGCGGTTTCGAATCCGGCCGAGTTGCCACCCTCGATATCCGTGTCGAGGCGGTCTCCGACCATGAGTGGGCGGGTGGCACCGATCCGGTGTGCGGCGAACTCCATCATGTGAGGAGAGGGTTTGCCGACGATGGTCGGCTGTGCACCTGTGAGTTGGGAGAGCATGTCGATGAAAGCGCCGTTGCCGGGGACTCGGCTCCGGGTCCCGACCATCGAGTAGTCGGGGTTGCTCGCCCACCATTCGATGCCTGCCGTGATGGCTTCGCAGGCGGCCACGATCGTTTGGTAGGTGATGTCCGGGTCGAGGCCCTGGGCGATGGCGACGGGGGCGTCGTCAATGCTGCGAGTGACGCTGAGACCTTCGGCTTCCAGCGCTGTGGCTAAGCCAGTGGCGCCCACCAAATAGATGGATGCACCGGTTCCGAACTTTGCCGCCAGCTGACTGGCCAGCACCTGCGCTGAGGTGGTCACCTCGGTAGGTGTCGTGCTGATTCCCAGCGTGGAGATGTGTTCGGCCACCACCTCGGCGGTGCGGGTGGCGTTGTTCGTCACATAGTTGACGGGGATGGACTGCTCGTGAAGGTAGTTGATGCCCTCCACTGCGCCGGAGATCGGGTCAGGCCCGTGGTAAACGACGCCGTCGAGGTCGAACAGCACACAGTCGATCGGTGCGCCCGATTCCTCGGGCGCACGTCGACCGACTGGTGATGTTGCGTTCGCGACTGGCGTCACTGATTACCGCTCAGCCGGTACGAGACGCCCGGCTCCTCTGGATCCGCGTTATCAGCTGCGTTGAGGCTCGTGTCTGATTCCTCTGGGGCTTCTGAAGTCTCCGCGCTGGAAGCGTCGCCCGCTTCAGCGTCCTCCAGCAGTTCGTCGAGTTCGGCTTCGATCTCCTCTTCGGAAACCTTGACCTTCTTCAGTTCCTTCTCCGAGACATGCGTCTTCGACTTCGCCGGAACCTGAACGGCTTCAGCGTCGTCTGCAGAGGATTCGTCTGCAGCAGGGCTGTCTGTGCTGGCGTCGACGGCCTCGGCATCTGCTGCCTTAGCGGCTGACTCGTCAGCTGACTGGCCTTCGGCTGCAGCGTCTGACTCAGGTGTTGCGTCGTCCGCAGCTTTATCGCCTGGCTCGATGAGTTCCTCATCGGAGATCTCTTCGACGGTCTCGATTTCCACGCCGAGGTTGGGGTCTGGTTCCTCGTCCCCGAAGAGTGTTCCCGTGGCCTTGGCCGTGCGACGTGATAGCTCTTCGTACTTATCGGCCATCTCGGTTTCGCCGTGCAGGCGCAGCACGTCGGAGTATGCGGCCATGAGTCGCACTAGTCCACCGCTTGGCTTCTGGGTGAAGTCTTCCGCCTCGATCAGAGCACGTGCGCCCTTGAGATCACCGAGGTCCGACTTGGCTCCGGCAGCAACAATGACGAGTTCGGTGCGAGCATCGTTGTCGAGTTCGAGCTCGGCGGCCGACTCGAACAGTTCGATGGCCTTCTGAGGCTTTTCACGACCGCGTTCTGCATCGGCGATGAGCGCAATGTTCTCGTTGGAACCGGAGATGCGTCGGTGAGTACGCAGTTCGCGAACTGCCTCGTCGTACTTTTCCACGTGATATGCGGCAATGCCGAGGGCTTCTCGGACCAGGCCGACGCGACCCGCACGGGCCATGGCTGCCTTCGCGTGTTCGTAGGCGCGTTCCGGATCGACGTCCAGGAACCCTCCTGCAGAGACGAGGTGTTTGGCAACCATTGCGGCGTTCTCCTTATCAAGGGAACGCAGCTGACCAAGAAGCTCTTTGTCGAGTTCCTTACCGGTGACCTCTTCGGGAATCGGCGGTTCCTGGATGCGCGGTCGACGGGCACGCTGTTCGCGTGCGTATTCGCCGGTATCCGTTGATCGTGTGGCCCTGCGGTCGTTGTTGTTCCGACCGAAGCCTCCGCGGTCGCCCCCGCCGTCGTCACGACGTCGGCTTCCTCCACGATCATCGCGCCGGTTGCCTTGGTATCCACCACGACGGTCATCACGACGGTCTCCACCGAAGCTACGGCGTTCGCCGCCTTCGCTCCGGTTGCCCTGATAGCCACCGCGACGTTCACCGTCGTTGCTGCGATTGCCCTGGTAGCCGCCACGGCGATCGTCACGACGTTCACCGTCGTTGCTGCGATTACCTTGGTAGCCACCGCGACGATCATCACGACGGTCTCCACCGAAGCTACGACGTTCGCCGCCTTCACTGCGGTTACCCTGGTAACCGCCACGACGCTCACCATCGTTACCGCGATTGCCCTGGTAACCACCACGGCGATCGTCACGACGTTCACCGTCGTTGCTGCGATTACCTTGGTAGCCACCGCGACGATCATCACGACGGTCTCCACCGAAGCTACGACGTTCGCCGCCTTCACTGCGGTTACCCTGGTAACCGCCACGACGCTCACCATCGTTACCGCGATTGCCCTGGTAACCACCACGGCGATCGTCACGACGTTCACCGTCGTTGCTGCGACTACCTTGGTAGCCACCGCGACGATCATCACGACGGTCTCCACCGAAGCTACGACGTTCGCCGCCCTCGCTCCGGTTACCCTGGTAACCACCACGACGCTCACCGTCGTTATTCCGGTTACCTTGGTACCCGCCACGGCGCTCACCATCGTTACCGCGATTGCCCTGGTAACCGCCACGACGATCATCACGACGGTCTCCACCGAAGCTACGACGTTCGCCGCCCTCACTCCGGTTACCCTGATAACCACCACGACGCTCACCATCGTTACCGCGATTGCCCTGGTAACCACCACGACGATCGTCACGACGATCGGAGTTACGTGACCCGCGCTCGTCCCGGGACTGGGTGGAGTCCTGTCGACGATTGTGATTGCTGTCGCGATCTGAGCGGCGCCCGCCGTCTGAGCGGCGGTTCTGCTGGCTGTCTCGCGAATCCCCTGGGGCCACGATTCTCCCTATAAAGTCTTTTCAATGATTCCGCACCATTCTAGTGCACTCGAAACGGTTGAGTCCTGTGCGTGGGGACACGTATTGACGGTGGGTGAAGAGCGGCAGCGGCCGCGGTAAGTTCTCTTTCTCCGCAGGCGGGCAGTTAAGGCCGAATTGCTTGAGGGTCTTCCGTAACCTCCAGCGGTCATGTGACCGCTGGGCGAATGGTTAGAAGGAACGCTCCCCTATTAGAAATCCGGGCCGAGCAATCGTTCAAGGGCTCACTCAACGCCTCTGTTAGAATCATGGCGAAACGTCCCGCTGGCAGTGGCCTGCGGCGACGTACGGTCATCTCATCGCGGTCAGTAGGGGATTAATGAAGCCTGGCGTGGAGGATTCGAGCATGAGAGTCAATTCCTCGTGCACGCCCGCATCAATGGCATTATTGACACGCAAAACTACATCAGCAATTACAATTTACTTGCGCACGCACAGCGTTCCCAGCCGTAACTTCGGCAATTGCAGTGGGATTGTCGGCTCTTTCAATTGCGCAATCGCCCTCCCTGCAATTGTGCTCATTGTCACCGCGGCTTCTGAGCCAGGACCGAAGAAGACGGCTCGGCACAGCACCAAAGGTGCCAACAGTTCCGGGACCGCCATTGCGGAGACAGATACCGGAATCCAACACCGCGCAGACCCGCATATGCGTACCATGAGGCCCCCATTCTGTGATCCGATTCATTCGATTGAGCATAGGACACCCTTGTTCGCATATCGTGGCTTCCGGAAGCGTCACCACCAGCGGAAAGAGGAGGCATGCGCACAGCGTTGACTCCCCGCCCGCAGTGGTGCAACGGAGAACCTCAAACTCAATCTCAGCAATTTTCACCATCAAGGAATAGGAGACATCGTGCCCAACACGCTTTTCATCGATGGACAGTGGGTTTCGGCCCAAAACGGCGGGATCAGAGAGATCCATAATCCTGCCGACGGCAGCTTCGTCGCCGAGGTGGACGAAGCCAGCCCAGCCGACACCGAGCTCGCGATCGCTGCCGCCCGACGCGCCTTCGACTCGGGTGTCTGGTCAAGTGTGCCCGCCAGCGAACGGGGCGATCTTCTCCTCAAGTTCGCGTCGGTCCTGCGGGAACGCAAAGCAGAATTCGCTCGTGCCGAGTCACTCGACACAGGTAAGCGCTATGTCGAGTCCGAGATCGATATGGACGACATCGCCAACTGCTTCGACTACTTCGGCAAACTGGCCGCAAACGACGCGGGCCGCGTCGTCGACGCCGGCACCGACACGGTCGCCAGCCGCATCGTCCATGAGCCAGTCGGCGTCTGTTCCCTCATCACCCCGTGGAACTACCCGCTGCTGCAGGCCGCATGGAAGATCGCTCCCTGCATTGCAGCCGGCAATACGTTCATCCTCAAGCCTGCTGAACTCACCCCGCACACAGCGATCCTGACGATGCAGGTGCTCGAAGAGCTGGGACTGCCGGCAGGAGTCGGCAACCTGATCCTCGGCGCCGGTGCAGATGCTGGAGCACCGCTGTCGACACATGAGGACATCGACATGGTCTCCTTCACCGGTGGCCTGGTCACGGGACGCCTGCTGGCTGCCAACGCAGCAGCAACCGTGAAGAAGATCGCCCTCGAACTCGGCGGCAAGAACCCGAACGTCGTCTTCGCCGACGCGGACTTCGAGGCCGCTGTCGACAACGCGCTCAACGCCGCATTCGTCCATTCCGGTCAGGTCTGCTCCGCAGGTGCCCGACTCATCGTCGAGGAATCGATCGCCGAGAAGTTCGTCGACCGCCTCGTCGAACGTGCTCAGCAGATCCGCCTCGGCGGACCCTTCGATGACAACGCCGAAACCGGACCGCTCATCTCCGCAGCCCACCGCGACAAGGTCACAGCCTATGTCGACAAGGGCGTCGCCGAAGGCGCTCGTGTGCGCTGCGGCGGCAAATGGGGCGAAGGCGAACTGGAAAAGGGCTACTACTACCTGCCCACCATCCTCGACCAGGTCGAACGCGGAATGTCCGTTGTCTCCGACGAAGCCTTCGGTCCTGTCGTCACCGTAGAGACCTTCTCCACGGTCGACGAGGCCGTCGAGATCGCCAACGACACCTACTACGGTCTCGCCGGTGCGGTCTGGAGCCAGGATGCGGGCAAGACTCAGCTGGTCGCCCAGCGCCTGCGCCACGGAACCATCTGGATCAACGACTTCCACCCCTACCTGCCGCAGGCCGAGTGGGGCGGATACAAGCAGTCGGGCTTCGGCCGTGAACTGGGACCGACCGGCCTGGCCGAGTACCAGGAAGCCAAGCACATCTACCAGAACCTCGAGCCCGCCGTCACCGGCTGGTTCCCCGATCACAGCAAATAAGGAGAGTCGGAACGTGGAAACAACTCATAGCTTTGACTATGTCGTCGTGGGCGGAGGCTCCGCGGGTGCAGCTGTGGCAGCACGCCTCAGCGAGGATCCCGACGTCAGCGTCGGTCTGCTGGAAGCGGGCCCGACCGATGTCGGCGAAGACGTCATCCTCAGCCTCAACCGCTGGATGGAACTGCTCGAGTCCGGCTTCGACTGGGACTACCCCATCGAGGAGCAGGAGCACGGCAACTCTCATATGAGGCATGCCAGGGCGAAGGTCCTCGGCGGCTGCTCCTCGCACAACTCATGCATCGCCTTCTGGGCACCGCGTGAGGATCTCGACGACTGGGAGACCAAGTTCGGCGCCACCGGGTGGGGATCGAAGGACACCTTCGGCCTGTACAAGAAGCTGGAGAACAACGAGCTTCCCGGTGATCACCACGGTCACGATGGCCCCGTGCACCTGATGAATGTGCCGCCGAACGATCCCTGTGGTGTTGCCCTGCTCGACGCCTGTGAGCAGGAGGGCATCCCCCGCGTTCAGTTCAACGAAGGCGAAACCGTCATCAACGGTGCCAACTTCTTCCAGGTCAACCGCAAGGCCGACGGCACACGTTCGTCCTCCTCGGTGTCCTACCTGCACCCGATCCTCGACCGTGAGAATCTCACGATTCTCACCGACACTCAGGCCAAGGTCCTCGAGTTCGATGAGCAGGAGAACTGCACCGGCGTCCACGTCGTCAACAACGCCTTCGGTCACACCAAGCGCATCGAAGCCAAGCGGGAAGTCATCGTCTCCTCTGGTGCGATCAACACCCCGCAGCTGCTGATGCTCTCCGGAATCGGACCCAAGGACCACCTCGCCGAGGTGGGTGTCGATGTTCGCGTCGATTCGCCGGGAGTCGGTGAACACCTGCAGGACCACCCCGAAGGTGTCATCGCCTGGGATGCTAAGAAGCCCATGGTCGACGACTCCACCCAGTGGTGGGAAGCCGGCATCTTCACCCCCACAGAGGAGGGCCTGGACCGCCCTGACCTGATGATGCACTACGGTTCCGTGCCGTTCGACATGCATACCCTGCGTCAGGGATACCCGACGTCGGAGAACACCTTCTGCCTGACGCCCAATGTCACGCATGCCCGCTCACGCGGCACCGTGCGTCTGCGCTCGCGTGACTTCCGGGACAAGCCCCACGTCGACCCTCGGTACTTCACCGATCCAGAGGGCCACGATATGCGCGTCATGATCGCCGGCATCCGCAAGGCTCGGGCCATCGTCGCCCAGGACGCCATGTCCGAGTGGGCCGGTGAGGAACTGTTCCCCGGCAAGGATGTGCAGACCGATGAGCAGATCGAGGACTACATCACCCGCACCCACAACACCGTCTACCACCCGGTGGGAACAGCACGCATGGGTGCCGCCGATGACCAGTCGTCGCCGCTGGATCCCCAGCTGCGGGTCAAGGGCGTCAACCGCCTCCGCGTCGTCGATGCTTCGGCCATGCCGGAGATCACGACGGTCAACCCCAACATCACGGTGATGATGATGGGTGAGAAGTGCGCTGAAATGATCAAATCAGGATCCTGATACCTCGCCTCCTGGCGCTGAGCGGTCGAGACCGAACAGTGCTCTGACGCAAGGAGATGGACCGTCTGGGAGGGCTCCGCTGACAAGCGGGGCCCTCCTCGTCATCTGTCAGGCGAGAAGCTCATCGCCAGGGCCTCAGTCCAAGCAGCCGAGTTCGGACGGCGATGCTCAGGTTGGTGGATAGAGAAGGGACTGGCCACACCCGGCACGCAGGTATGACCAGCCCCTTGCCCGTCTTAGACGGACCTCAAGAGATCACTCGGATGAGGACGGACGATCCGGCTCGTTCTTCGCGCTGCCGGTTCGACTGGCCAGCGTTCCGTAGCGTTTCTTCTTCTTTCCATCTTCAGAGATGTAGGGGTCGCGGAACTCCGGCGCCGGCTCAACAGCTTCGGGAGCAGTCACGACCTCTTCCTCATCGTCGTATTCATGAGCGAAGACGTCGTCTTCATCGGCCCTGCGCTCGACCTCTTCGGGTGGGAGCACCTTCTTCCACTTGCGCATTCGCACTCGTGGCAGTTCACCGGCGTCCTCACGCAACGCTCGCATGAGGGCGTAGATCTGGAAGTACGCGATGATGAAGAACGGGAGCCCGACGAGGATGATCGTCGACTGCAGTGCCTCGAGTCCACCCGAACCGGAGAAGACGAGCAGCGCCGCGGTGACAACGGCAATAGCCAGAGCCCAGAATATTCGCTGCCCCAACGGATTGAAGTCTTCGTGACCGTTGTTCATCGTGTCCACCACGAGAGCCGCAGAGTCCACCGAGGTGACGAAGAAGATGATCACCAAGATGATGGCGATAACGGACACTGGCGCAGCTAGCGGGTAATGCTCGAGGAATGCGAACAGCGCACCAGGGACATCACCCTGTTCCACGACGCGATCGACGAGTCCACCACCCTGATTGAACTCGATGTCAAAGGAAGCGTATCCGAAGACTCCGAACCAGATGACGGAGAAGGCCGACGGAATCGCGAGAACTCCGATGACGAACTGCCTGATGGTACGACCGCGGGAGATCCGGGCGATGAAGATACCCACGAAGGGCGACCAGGTGATGGTCCAGGCCCAGTAGAAGACCGTCCAGGTGTTCTGCCAGCCTGTGTCGGCGAAGGTGTCATTCCACAGTGCCAGTTCCGGAAGCGTCTGGATGTAGGTGCCCAAGGATTCGAAGATGCCGCGAGCCATGAACAAGGTGGGCCCGAGGACGATGATGAAGATCAGCAACAGGACAGCTACCACGATGTTGATGTTCGACAACACTTTGATGCCCTTGTCCAGACCCATTGACACAGAAATAGTCGCCAAGCCGCAGACCACGCCGATGATGATGAGCTGCCAAAGTGCATTCTCCGGGATGCCGATGACCTGGGCCAGACCACCGTTGATCTGCAATGTGCCAAGACCGATAGATACCGCAATACCGAAGACCGTTCCGATGATGGCGACAACGTCAATGAACTTGCCGATGGGACCATGGATCTTCTCACCGAGGATCGGCTGGAAGATGGAGCTCACACGCGGTGGCAGGTTCCTCTTGTGAATGAAGTAGGCGAAGCACAACGCCGGCAGGGTGAAGATCGTCCAGGTATGCAGGGTGAAGTGATAATAGGTGAAGTTCATCGCGTCGGTGGCAGCTTCGACCGTACCGGGTTCGATGCCCAAGGACCCCCGAGGTGGGTCGCCGAAGTGGCTGACCGGTTCCGCGACTCCCCAGAACATGAGGATCGATCCGATGCCGGCGGCAAACAACATCGCGAACCAGGCACCATTCGAGTGCTCCGGTTCCTCGTTGTCCGGGCCGAGCTTGGCCCGACCGTACCGTGATGCGGCTATGTAGATGAGGAAGACCAAAAAGACGGTGACGCCGAGGATGTAGAACCATCCGAGGTTCGTCAGCAGCCAGTCCGACGCGACAGAGACACCACTGTCGAGAGCGTCAGTGAAAAAGATCGTGGCGAGCACGAACAGAATGATGACCGCGGCTGACGAAAAGAAGATCGCCGGGTTGGTCCGGAGCCTAAGGGTATCGTGCAGACGGTTGAGCATGAGCGGTACCTTCCTACGTGTTGTGACCACCACACTACCTAGACAGTCCATCATTGTGGACTGAACCACGCGTAGGAATTTGGGAAAGTTCAACCGATGGTCAGGCCCAGAATTGAGAGAATCTCCTGCTCGCAGGCGCTGCGAGATCTCGAAGCCGTGAATGAAGAATGGTGGAGGAGCCTCCCCTGATTGGAATCAGGAAACACTCCCCCACCACACCACTCGTGAATACAAGTAAGGGGCCATCCCACCGAAGTGGAATGACCCCTCACCTTAAAGAATATTGCGGCAGTCACCTACTCTCCCACAACCACCAAGTTGCAGTACCATCAGCGCGAATGGGCTTAGCTACCGGGATCGGAACGGTTAACCGGGCGTTTCCCCACCACTATCACCACCGCAAAACCAACA